>ONLU01000071.1 GCA_900318795.1 uncultured Prevotellaceae bacterium
CTGCCGTGGGCATATCATCCCCAGGGAGGTGAACCGTGAAACGGCTGCACGCTATCTGGAGGCTGTGGATCAGTTTGAGCATATCATGAACGACTCCGGTTTTGTCAGGCTCCGCAGACTGTCGGATGCGGAAATCGTCGGCACTAAAGAGAAGGCAGGCATCATAGAGCGCTACCTCTCCCTGCAGCCAGAGGGCGACAAGTCCCTGCAGGACATCGACCTCGACCCTGCCGAGATGCGCGTAGGCGACAACCGTCTGTGCCTCTTCACGCTCTCAGACGTGGCAGACCTCCCCGGAAAGGTGGGGACGGATGTACGCTATGAGAGACTGAGCACAGACCGGAGCGACTGCCGCCTGTCCTTTGCCAGTCCCGTGGGACTGCTGCTGTCCTGCAACCACATCTATAACCAGTATGTGATACTCGACAACAGCGACGACAACCTGCAGCGGTTTGAGAAGTCATCAAGGAACATGCAGTCGCTCAGCCGTTACTCGCGAAGCAATGCCATCAACAGCGAGTGGATTGAAGAATACCTGAACGAAGCGCACTCCGGCGGTCTCATCAGCGTCCGTGCCCACTACAACGTCATTGCGTGGAGCGACGACAGCGAGGAACTGAAACGAGCGAAGAACGACATCGGAAGCCAGTTGGCAAGCATGGAGTGCATGCCGAGGCACAACACGGTGGACTGCCCGACACTCTATTGGGCTGGCATCCCCGGCAATCAGGCGGACTTCCCTGCCGAGGAAAGTTTCTATACCTTCATCGAGCAGGCGACATGCCTCTTCATCGAGGAAACGAACTACCGCAGTTCGCTCTCGCCCTTCGGCATCAAGATGGTGGACAGGCTGACGGGGAAGCCTCTGCACCTTGACATCCCGCAACAAGTTCGTGCTGGGGCCTTCGGGCAGCGGAAAGTCGTTCTTCATGAACCATATCGTGCGCCAGTACTATGAGCAGGGTGCCCATATCGTGCTGGTGGATACGGGACACTCCTATTCTGGGCTGTGCGCCATGATCAACCGCAAGACGCACGGGCAGGACGGCATCTACTACACCTATTCGGATGACAAGCCCATCTCGTTCAACCCGTTCTATGTCGATGACATGGTTTTCAGCGTGGAGAAGAAGGACAGCATCAAGACACTGCTGCTGACACTCTGGAAGAGCGACAGCGAGAAAGTCACCAAGACGGAATCAGGCGAGTTGGGCAGTGCGCTGAACGCCTACATAGAACTGATACAGACGAACAGGGACATCGTGCCGTGCTTCGACACCTTCTATGAGTATGTGCGCGACGTGTACCGCCAGCAGATGGCAGAGCGCGACATCAAGGTGGAGCGCGACGACTTCAACATCGACAACTTCCTGACGACCCTACGGCAGTACTACAAGGGCGGTCGCTATGACTTCCTGCTGAACTCGAAGGAGAACATCGACCTGCTCAGCAAGCGCTTCGTGGTCTTCGACGTGGACACCGTGAAGGACAACAAGGAACTCTTCCCCGTGGTGACCATCATCATCATGGAAGCCTTCATTAACAAGATGCGACGGCTGAAGGGCATCCGCAAAGTCCTCATCGTGGAAGAGGCATGGAAGGCACTGGCATCCGAGAACATGGCGGAGTACATGCTCTATCTCTACAAGACCGTGAGAAAGTATTTCGGTGAGGCCATCGTGGTGACGCAGGAGGTGGACGACATCATATCGTCGCCCATCGTGAAGGAGAGTATCATCAACAACTCCGACTGCAAGATACTCCTTGACCAGCGCAAGTACATGAACAAGTTCGACCAGATCCAGGCACTGCTCGGGCTGACGGACAAGGAGAAGGCTCAGATTCTGAGCATCAACCAGGCCAACGACCCGTCACGGCTCTACAAGGAAGTCTGGATAGGACTTGGCGGCACGCAGTCCGCTGTCTATGCTACAGAGGTAAGTCCCGAAGAGTATCTTGCCTACACAACCGAGGAAACGGAAAAGATGGAGGTACAGGCACTTGCCGAGGAATTGGGCGGTGACATGGAACTGGCCATCAAAAGGCTGGCTGATGAAAGAAGAAACAGGCAGTGAGTCAATCAACATTATTTATTCACCCATTAAAGCAAAGTAAGAATGAGAACAAAAGCATTAGTGATTATCAGCCTCTGCATGACGCTGTGCGTCGGCAGGGCAAGTGCGCAGTGGACGGTCGTTGACCCTACCAATCTGGCGCAGGGCATCGTGAACTCCACCCGTGAGATCGTGCAGACCTCGACGACGGCGCAGAA
>ONLU01000067.1 GCA_900318795.1 uncultured Prevotellaceae bacterium
ACAGAAGATTGCCGTATTTTCTTCCAACTACGAACTCTACGGAGAGTTGACGGGCCGTGTGGTAAGCATCATCCGACAAGAAACACCTGCCTATTTCCGTTATTCGATAGACGAGTGTTTCATGTACCTTGATGGTATAGAGCTGGATAAGTTGCAGACGTGGGGCGAGAACCTGCACAAGCGAGTGAAGCGCGAGGTGGGCCTGCCTATCAGCATCGGACTGGCTCCCAACAAGACACTGGCGAAGATCGCCTCGAAACTGGCGAAGAAATATGCAGCATATAAACACTGCTGCATGATTGACACGGACTACAAACGGGAGAAGGCTCTGGAATGGTGTCCCATCGAGGATGTCTGGGGCATCGGAAGACGCTATGCTGCCAAACTGCAGGCACTTGGTTGTAAGACAGCCCTCGACTTTGCCAAGCATCACAAGGATTGGGTACGACAGACGTTCAACAACATCAACATTGTCCGTACTTGGCAGGAACTGAACGGTGAGGATGCTGTGCCGAATGAGGAACTGGCTAAGAAGAAATCTATCTGCACCAGCCGCTCATTCAATGGCATGATCAGCGACAAGGACACCCTGCGCACTCATATTGCCAACTATGCAGCCCGTTGTGCCGAGAAACTCAGGGCACAGCAGACGGTAGCCACCACCGTTGGCGTGTTCGTCAACACCAATGCCTTCCGTGAAGACCTTGCACAATACTGGAACTTTCAGGAACTGCGCCTTGTCACTCCAACCAGTTCGACGATTCCCATTGTTCAGGCAGCTCACGATGTGCTTGACCGCATTTTCATACAGGGCTACCAGTATAAGAGGGCTGGTGTCATCGTGATGGGTATCTCACCAGACTCACCCATCCAGCAGGACTTGTTCGACCTGAATGCCGAGCAGATTCAGAAGATGCGTCGTCTCGATGAGGTGATAGACCGCATCAACCGCATGCACGGCTCAGAGACCATTGTCATTGGTGCCCAGCAATACACTCAAAAAAATGGCAAAGGCAAGGCAGCGATTGAGCGAGAGCAGAGTCAAGCTTGCTTGGACTCTGCCGAGCGTAAGCAGGCTCGACCGAAGGTCAAGGCTGAAGTCTTTGCCAATGCCATTAAGCACGATTTCAGGAGTAAGAATCCGACGACCCGTTGGGCAGACATCATCAAACTCAAATAGAGATTATTCTTCCTGTGCCTGTCTGACCAATTCCCTTCCTAATTCATAGGCATTTTCTAGGTCTTTGGGAAACTGCGTCTCATGTACAGCGGCCTTGTGAGCAGCATCTATCTGTGCAGCGTCATAGCGGCTGTAGTCATTGAACTGGTAGGTGTCGTAGGAGCGGAGGATGGCAGTCAGAATCTCCACATTCCACTTGGCTCGCAGCACATCCATCGTGTCGGTTATCGACATCACTTCGCGGCAGAGTTCATGAGCGTCCTTTGCTGTTACCGCACTGATTATCTCGTTAATTTCTTCCATCGTTGTATCATTCCTCTACATCACAGTGAATGAACCCCATTTCCTTTGCCTTCTCCTGGTTCATCAGGAAATAGACGGCCTCGCCCTCATTGCAGACTTCACCTCTTGAGTTGAAGATCTCCGCATTGATGTAGGCCAGATTTCGTACTTGCCTGGTCACCTTTGCCCGAATGGTCAGCTCTGGTTCCGTAGTGGGGACAGCCTTGCGGAACTTTACATTCAGCTGGACGGTGTAGCCGCTGGTCTGCAACTTACGGGTGACTACCCATCCGCAGACCTCATCAATCAGTGTGCTGAGTATGCCGCCGTGCATTGTGTTCACCCATCCCTGATAGTGGGTTCCTGGGTGCCAGGTACTCATGATATAGTCACCATCCTCATAGAACTCCATGTGAAGTCCTATCGGATTGTCTGGGCAACAGCCGAAACAGTGGTATTGAGGATTGTTGCGCCAAGGGTTGATAATCTTCTTCAGCATACTTAACGGATATAATCACAAAACATATTAAAACTAAGGGCAAAGTTACTTGTTTTTGCCGCAAAATCACTATTTTTGCACCAATTATTAAATAAGTTTAGGAAATTTGACTATGGCGCATTTTGGACAGTCTGATGACTTCAGACGTGATGAGCTGATACGCATCATCGAGCATTCTGTTGAGAAGTTGACGTTAGCAGAGTTAGAGGCCCTGTATTACGATATGACCACGAAGTCGTATATCAATGACAATTAAGTGATTAAGAATATGAAAAATCCGCAGCCTTATTTGAGATTGCGGATTTGTCTTTTTACTGTCCTGGAGCAGGAATCACCCCAAGTTGCATTAGAAGTGAGAACATATCAGGTAAACCATGCTCACGGATAATCTTTCCGTCCTTGAACTCGTAGATGTTCATGGCCGTTACACAGATTTTCTTGCCAGTGGCGGGCATGCCCATCAGTGGTTGCGTCTGTGTGCCTGTCATCGTGTAACGCACCAGAATCTTGTCACCTTCAGAAATGGTTTCCTCTATCTTCCACTTAATATCAGGCATCGCACCACGCATCATAGCCAGCACACCCATATAGCCCTCAAAGCCCTTCATTGGCTCTGGTGAGGTAGGAGCATAGAAAATAACATCATCACTAATGATCGGTTTGCCAATGGCAGCATCTCCCGTGTTGATAAACTGAAGGAATTGCTCAATAAGTTGTCTGTTTGTATTCATATCTTGAATCGTTATAGAAATTAAAATTATTGATTATTCTTGTATCTCTCACCGACGAAACCCTGTCCGACTTGACCTTCGGTCGAGTTTGCTTACGCTCGGGATTGCTCAAACATGTTTGGCAATTCTCTCGCTGAATCGCAAACTTCG
>ONLU01000066.1 GCA_900318795.1 uncultured Prevotellaceae bacterium
CAAATACTGTTGGCATCCAACTGTTCTGAAACATTACTGGTAACATAATCAATACCTCCTAATTATACTTTTAGTTTAACGTATGTTCTGAGTGCCTTTACCTTTTGAGTTCCGGCTCTCACACACCTAAAAGCAATATACGTGCCGAATGACAAAGTGGCACGCCGAAAAGGCCATTATGGCACCGAATTTAAACTACGGTA
Source organism: uncultured Prevotellaceae bacterium (assembly GCA_900318795.1). Classification (GTDB taxonomy): domain Bacteria; phylum Bacteroidota; class Bacteroidia; order Bacteroidales; family Bacteroidaceae; genus Prevotella. Next base: position 204 of record ONLU01000066.1, read on the forward strand.
AACATTGCTGCCAATTATTTAAACTCAGTTAAACATTGACAGTTCAGAAGAGTGACTATGAACTGTTATACAACCTCCATGCCGAACGGTGACAAGGCCAGCTTTGCCAAGCGGAAGTGCATCTTGCCCCAAGGTATGCCGATGATGGTAATGCAGAGCAGCAGGCCGTAGAAGATGTGGGTGAGACAGATCCAAATGCCGCCCACGAAGAACCACAGCACATTCATGAACATGCTCAGACAGCCCGGCTGCGACTCCTTCCATTTCACCTTCGAGCCGAAGGGCCAGATGGCCAGCACGCCCAGCTTCATACTCTGCAAGCCGAACGGGATGCCGATGATAGTTATCATTAGTATCAGTCCGGCGATGAAATACTCAATGGCAGTATGTAGCCCGCCAAAGATCAACCAAATAATGTTACCTAATATCTTCATGTTCGTTCTCTTTCTATTCTTTGTTTGTTAGACGTTGGAACGAAGCGAAAAGTTGCAGATACTACCTCAACTTCGGATATGTAAGCTGTAATGAATTGAACACATTCTGCCATAGCATGTAAGCTCCTACAATGATTCCTGAAGCAGGGTCAAGGAATGTCATGGCCATCCAGATACCAAGGATGGTGTTTTTCTGTCCGAGGCTCTGGCCTGCACTGATACGGTCGTCGCACAGGGAGCCGAATTTCTTGCCAACGATAAAGTTCAGCGCCGAGATGAGTCCTGCAAAGACCACATAGATACCTATTATCCATCCTTCAGCTATTCCTCCGAAAAGCAGACGGGCAACCTGGGCCGTGTTCACCATGATACACACAGACCACAGATAGAACGACTTGTCTTTGGCAAAGTGAGCGATGAAGTCATGCGTCTTGGGAGCCAGTTTCCTCAGCGAGAGTGATATCATCAATGGGAGGATGATCACGGGGAATACCTTTGCGAAGATCTTCGTGAAGAGCATCCAGAATGACAAGTCTGCCGCCTGAGGAGATGCCAGCGGGAATATCAGCGGTATGGCACAAGCAGCCAACAATGACGATAATACGGCGTATGTTGTGGCACTTGCAGCCTTTCCTCCAAGTTTTGACGACATGACGGCAACGGCTGTTGCTGTTGGACTGAGCATACTGGCAAGCCAGCCGTTCCACATGGCCGTTGTCCATTGTGGCAAGCACCCATACTTCTGGATGGCTATCGTGACAAACGCCATGAATATCTGGAAGGCAAAGGTCATCCACAACCATTTCTTTGGGAACAAATCGCGCGGCTCTATCTTGCTGAATTCCAGAAACAGCATCACAAAAAGCAGGTATGGCAGCATCTCGGTTACCACCGTAGCTATCTGATGATTCGTTTCCTGTCCCAGGTTGAGAGCAAGGATAAGGAAATAGCCTCCGATTCCCAAAGACATGGAAATCATCAGCAACCACTTCTTGATAGTCGGAATAACCTTCGATTTGTTCATTTCCCGTATTTACACAAACCTGCAGACGTGATCCACGGCGATGTCGGAGAACCCGAAGGCTTCGGCTTTGGTCATGCCACCGCTGGCTACCTCAGCGACGATATCAACAAGTTCGCTACCCATCTGAGCAATGGTTTTCTCGCCCCTCAACACGGCACTGAGGTCAACGTCCATGTTGTCCTCCATCATGCGGTAGGTGCGCTCGTTGGCAGTCACCTTCAGAACTGGAGCGATGGCATTGCCCGTAGGTGTGCCCCTGCCTGTTGTGAAGACGATGGCCTGACAGCCCGAGGCCACCATAGAGGTGACAGATGCAATGTCAAAACCTGCGGTGTCCATCACGACAGCACCTTTCCTTGAAGGGCGTACCGCCTGCTGAAGCACTTCGACGATGGGGCGCGTACCACCCTTGCGGATGCAGCCCAAGCTCTTCTCTTCCAGCGTGGATAGTCCACCCGCCTTGTTGCCTGGTGTGGGCTGACCGGCACGACAATCTTGTCCTGCGGCAGAGAGATGAGCCTCGTACTCACGGCACACTTCGATGATCTGGTTGTGAATCTCCGTCGTGGCGGCACGCTTGGCCAGTATGTGTTCGCCGCCAATCCACTCTATCGACTCGCTCATCACCGTCGTAGCACCCATATCAACGAGGATGTCACTCATCTCACCGACTGACGGATTGCTGGCGATACCCGATGTGGCATCGCTTCCACCACACTCAATGCCGATATAGAGTTCTGAGGCATCGAAGAGTTCCTTTTGCTGCGAACCAGCCTGCTGAGCCATCTCGCGAGCAGCACGGGTGGCCTTCTCGATGGTCTTCAGGGTGCCGCCTTCCTCTTGGATGCCGAATGACACGACGGGCTTCTTGGTCAGACACTCAATCTTTTCCTTTAGTTTCCGATGGGGGACGGTCTCGCAGCCCAGACCGATAATCACCACACCATAGACGTTAGGATGGCAGGCAAAGCCCGTCAGCACCTTCTGGCTCATGTCGGTATTGGCTTGCACGTCGGAACAGCCCGTGTTGAACACGATGTTTACCGCCTCTCGAATCTGACTGGCCACGATGCGACAAGACTCACTAGCGCAGACGCACGTGGGCAGAATCAGGATATGGTTACGGATGCCCGGACGACCCTCTGCGCGACGGTAGCCCCAGAACTGGAAGGTCTTTCGCTCGCATTCGCCCTCCGACTGTATGGCACACATCTGCCAGTCATCTCCAGCCAATTCGCTGTCATAGTCACGCAGCTCACTCTTCAGATTATGGTCGTTCACCCAGCTACCCTTAGCAACAGCGCAAACGAGCCGTCCCAGACTCTCGCCATATTTAATCACCTCGCCACCTTCCGGAAGAACCGTCAGCGCCACCTTATGGCAGTAGGGGATATCCTCCTTGGCCTTCAGCGTGACACATTCGCTGCCATCCATGTAGCAGACATCCTCCCCCTTGGCAATCTCCGCAATCGTAGTCACCACGTTATCGGCTGCGTTCATCAGCAATGCGTTTATCTTCGTCATAATCTCATTTTGTTGTTGGTTCGTAATTTGTTGGCAAATATACGATAAAAATCCCAAAGCATTGTGATTTTGCCTTGGGATTTAATGATTATTGGGAAAATGATGCAATTTCTCATAATAGCCGTCGCCAGTGGTTCGTGGACCACAGACAACAGGATAGCCGTCGTCGGCAAGGCGGCGGGTAAGCAGGTCAACGCCACGCTTGCTTCCGACGGCAATGGAGATGTGGATGTAGCCTTACAGCCTCGAAAAAATCGAGAAAGAAAAGGCGCATCGCCTCAAGGTCTCGACAATGTAATGCTACGTGGTCGATTCTCATTATTTGTTACTTTTCTGTTTCTATTCCTTCGTATCGTCCTCCAGGTCCTTGATCTTCTTCGCAGGCACGCCGCC
>ONLU01000061.1 GCA_900318795.1 uncultured Prevotellaceae bacterium
GTTGTTTCGACCACCGGTAGAACGCTTACCGTAAACGAGAGACTTCTCTGGCACGGATGCAGTAATATCCTCGAACGTGCCAATAATCTTGTGTCTTTGGCCCGGAGTTACGGGCTTTAATTTACGTACTGCCATTTCTTATTACTGAATATTGCTATAAAAATCGATCGTATCGCCCTCCTTCAGAGTGACGATTGCCTTTTTGAACGCATTCTTCTGACCTCTCACGAGACCTGCCTTGGTATAGCGGCTTGAGCGCTTGCCGGCATAACGAAGAGTGTTCACATTCTCAACGGTAACATTGTACATAGCCTCAACTTCCTTAGCGATTTCAATCTTGTTAGCCTGGGGCTTAACAATGAAACCATACTTAGGCTGAGCCTTCTTTGTTACCTCCTCACCACGGTGCTTACCAGTCTTGGGCTTGTAAGTTCTGTCAACCGATGACTTCTCCGTGATGTTGGTCATTTTCTCTGTAATCAGAGGCTTTATAATAAATGCCATAGCTTTTTACTTTTTTACCTTGTTACTTTTTTACTTAGCCAAAACACCGTCGATAGCCTTCAGCGAACTCTCTGTAATAACCATTACGTCAGCGTTCAGCACCTTGTAGGTATTCACGTTGGCAGCAATGATGCACTCAGCCTTCTGCAGGTTACGAGCCGACAGGTAAACATTCTTGTTAGCCTCAGGCAGCACCATCAGCACCTTCTTGCCGTCCACCTTCAGGTTCTTGGCAATCTCAACGAACTCCTTAGTCTTCGGAGCCTCGAAGTTGAAATCTTCAACAACAATGATTGCATTCTCCTGAGCCTTATACGACAGTGCAGAACGACGAGCCAAAGCCTTTACCTTCTTATTCAACTTGAAACCATAGTCGCGGGGAGTCGGACCGAACACACGGCCACCACCACGCAGCAGCGGAGAGTTGATATCACCATGACGAGCACCGCCGCCGCCCTTCTGGCGACCAAGTTTACGGGTAGAGCCTGCATGCTCTGAGCGCTCTTTTGACTTTGCCGTACCCTGACGCTGGTTGGCCATGTACTGCTTTACATCCAGATAGATGACGTGGTCGTTGGGTTCAATGCCGAAGACAGACTCGTTCAACGTAACCTTTCTTCCGGTCTCCTGACCTTTGATATTCAATACGTTAATTTCCATAGCTTACTTCTCAATTAAAACAGTTGAACCATTGCAACCAGCGCAGCTACCCTTCACGAGAATCAGGTTATGCTCCGGTATTACCTTTAACACTTTGAGGTTCTGCGTTGTCACGCGGTCGCCACCCATCTGGCCACCCATGCGCATTCCCTTGAACACCTTGGCGGGATAAGAACAAGCACCGATAGAACCGGGCTTACGCAGACGGTCGTCCTGACCGTGAGTGCTCTGACCGGAAACCCTTACCCTTTGAAGTACCAACCACGTCAACGAACTCTGCGTCGCTGAACAGTTCCACCGTGATGGTGTCACCGAGGTTGTGCTCCTCGTCAAACTTGAACTCGGCCAAGTGGGCCTTCGGTGTTGTACCTGCCTTCTTAAAGATACCCATCATAGGCTTTGTGGTGTTCTTTTCCTTCTTCTCACCATAAGCCAACTGAAGGGCGGCATAACCGTCCTTCTCGACGGTCTTCACCTGAGTAACAACACAAGGACCAGCTTCGATAACAGTGCACGGCACATTCTTACCGTCGGCACTGAAAACGGATGTCATTCCGCATTTGCATGAGTGTCATTTTGCCACTTCAAGATTAACAGCACACACATAAAGAAACGAACTACGTCTTCCCTTTCGAAGACTAAGTCGCTCTTTTTCAGTGCTTTGATAGCCTTTCAGCCAGCGCAATGGGCACTTTTGCGGGTGCAAAGGTACATATTTATAATGAAATAAGCAAGCATATACACCTTGTATATAACATTATTTAAAGTTTTTTAGCTTTCCGGCGGTGGTGTACCCCTCAGAAACTGAATGGCAAACAGGGTCAGGTCATCGCTCTGTTCGGCATCACCTACAAATTATTATCGTCACAATTGTTTTGACAACAACAAAAAGAACGGCATCGCCATGTCTGGCAACACCGTTCTTTTATGGTAATTCATGTTTAAACTACACCTTGATCTCAACCTCAACACCGCTGGGAAGTTCGAGCTTCATCAGGGCATCAACAGTCTTGGCTGTCGAGCTGTAGATGTCGATCAGACGCTTGTAGTCTGACAACTGGAACTGCTCACGAGACTTCTTGTTAACGAACGTCGAACGGTTGACAGTGAAGATACGCTTGTGGGTGGGAAGGGGAATGGGACCGCTGATGATGGCACCTGTAGCCTTGACGGCCTTCACAATCTTCTCAGCTGACTTGTCTACGAGTTTGTGGTCGTAGCTCTTCAGCTTGATACGAATTTTCTGACTCACGATACTTAAAATTTAAATATTAAACAATTAAACTATTTGGAAACGGGGCTACCGCTAAAGAGTCATTTGCTCAGCGACTCCCCAATTTCGGGCTGCAAAGTTACACACTTTTTTCGGATAATCCAAACTTTTTCGTTCTTTTTTACCACCTTCTTGCCATTCAAACTGAAAATGGCGCTTTATGCCGGCTCACAGATGGTCAGTCTACCTCTTCCAGAAACTGACACTGGTGATTAAACCGAAGGTCCATGTCATTCGACAACTCCAACTTATAGCCATAGTTCTTTTTACTGAACTTAGTGACTACATCTTGAGGATAGTGGATCTTTACATATTGCTTGATAGCATCGGGAATCAACGGGGCAGGAACACCTGTTTTATTGCGTCCTATCCTTCTCCAGGAACCATGCATGTCAAACTCAATCTTCGTCCCGTCGTTAAGCCACACACAGTATTCCTTCACACCTTCCTCATCTGCATTCTCCACAAGAACAACAGACGAATGAGGGAAGTACTGGTCTATGAACGACCTTGCCTGAACGGGAATAGAGTCATCCTTACATGACACCAGCATGAGAACCAGCAATCCGCATATCACACTATAATATCTCATTCTTTTCATCTCCTTTCTCCATTACGTCCGCTATTTTGTCTGCATTCATACTACGTGCACTGGCATCAAAAATGTCCTTGTAGCGCCCACCCTGCCGATAGACGACTGCCGGAGTACCACTTTCCACCACCCTGCCCTGTTCAAGCAGATAGAGGTAGTCTGCGTCCACAATCTGCCCGATGTTATGGGAAATGATAATGACCGTGCGTCCCTGCTTGATAGCATCGATGCTGGACTTGATCTGTTCAGTAGCGATGGCGTCAAGACTTGCCGTCGGTTCATCCAAAATGATAATCGAAGGATTCTTGATAAACATACGGGCAATAGCCACACGCTGCTGCTGGCCACCGCTGAGACGCTGGGCATTGCTCTCGAAGCCATCAGGAAGCGACATGACCTGATCGTATAGAGACGCCTGACGAGCTGCTTCAACCACATCGTCATGCGAGGCCTGAGGATTACCGTACTTAATATTCTCCTCGATGGAACCATCAAAGATATGATTTTTCTGCATGACCAGTCCCACATGCTCACGCAGCCATTGCGTATCCCATTCTTCAAGGGGTTTGCCGTCCAACATGATGGTACCCGTGTCTGCCTGGTAGAACTTATCCAGCAGATTGACGATGGTACTCTTACCTGCGCCACTCACTCCCACCAAAGCTGTAATCTTGCCTGGCTCGATACGCATGGACACATCGTGAAGGGCTTTCACACCATTGGGATAAGTAAAATCGACATGCTGCAACTCGAAACAGCCCTTCACCTCTGCAGGCCGATAGTCACCACTCGCCTCCACATCGTCATCCTGTTCCAGAATATCGAGGACTCCCTCAGAATAGACGAGGGCATCGTTCAGGTCATCATAGATTCGGTGCAGCTGACGGATTGGAGCACTGACATTACTGAAAAGCATCACATGGTACATAATCTTACCGATGGTCATGCCTGGATAGTCTGCCAGTACAAGATATGCCGTCAGGATGATGACCAACACAGTACCAATCTGCTCCAAGAAGCCTTTCAGGCCAGAAAAGAAATAGCTTTGCTTACGGGTGCTCAACTGCAAGTCTGTCACAGCCCCCTGCACATGACCCTGTCTGTCTCCTTCTATCGGTTCACGGTTGAAAGACTTGATGACGGCAATGTTCTCGATAGTGTTCAGAATATTCTGGCTCACAGCCTGCTGTCCTTCATAGATACCTCGCCGGCCTGCTCTCATACGCTCGGCCTGGAGATAGGTGACATAGAAATAGACAGGGACGATACACAAGGCCACCAAACCTACATAGACGTTGGCCATGAACATCAGTACGAGAGCGATGACGGCACTTGTGACGAGCGGCAGTATATCAATGAAAAGGACATTGACAGAGCGACTGAGACTTGTCACGCCTTTGTCGATACGCGACTGCAACTTGCCGGGCTCATTGCCTGTTGACGTGAAAAAAGCCATACGGAACATGAGGACATGCTTGACCGCGAAGACCGACAGGTCGCGACTGACCAAAATGCGCATACGCTCTCCATAATAGCGGCGATAGAAATTGACAACGGCGGCAAGCACCTCCTTTCCCAAGAGTATGGCACTGATGGTGAGCAGCAGACTCATAGCACTCTCCCACGACAGTGACGGCTGTTGGTCCAAGATATTGATGGCATCCACCGAACGATCTAATACGATAGCGTTCACCTGGGCCAACAGCGAGTTTACCAATGTGAGTGCAAGGGTCACAAAGACCAGCCAACGATAGGGCCTCACATAACGTATGATAGAGCCTAACAGTCGTCCTATTGTCATTTGTACTTTCTTGTCCATAGCTAATTGCGCCTGCAAAGATAAAACTTTCCGATTAATTATCAAACAATTATGACGTAAAAATATTCTGAAGTGGCAATAACGTCAACAAGTCCGTAACAGCAGTTGAGAAAAAGATGATGTATGCGCAAACCTGCCTGACAAAAAAACAAGAAAATCCCAAAAGCAGTCCAACCACCTTTGGGATTTTCCTTATTGATGAGCGTTGAGCGGAAATAGATTTTCACGCTCCGCTTTACCTTATATTACACCAGGTCTGCGCGGCCCTTGACCTCCTCCAGCACTGCCTTGGCCAGAGCTGAAGACAGAGGAGCGTGGTGATCGTACTCCATAGAACTGGTAGCACGTCCAGAGGTGATGGTACGCAGAGCGGTTACATAACCGAACATCTCAGACAGGGGAACCTGAGCCTTGATGACACGGGCACCACTGCGAGCCTCTTCCATACCTTCTACCTGGCCACGACGCTTGTTCAGGTCACCGATAACGTCACCCATGTTCTCCTCGGGAGTAACAACCTCAAGCTTCATGATGGGCTCCATCAGTACGGGCTTAGCCTGAGCGCATACTGCCTTGTAAGCCATCTGGGCTGCAATCTCGAATGAGAGCTGGTCAGAGTCAACGGGGTGGAACGAACCATCGACAACAACGACCTTCAGCGAGTCAACAGGATAGCCACCGAGGATACCATTCTTCATAGCTGCCTCGAAGCCCTTCTGGATAGAGGGGATGAACTCCTTGGGGATGTTACCACCTTTCACCTCGTTGACGAACTGCAGACCACCGTTCTCCTTGATATCCCAGTCCTCATCAACCGGACCGACATTGACGATGATATCAGCGAACTTACCGCGACCACCCGACTGCTTCTTGTAAACCTCACGGTAACCCATGACAGTCTTGGTGATGGCTTCCTTATAGTTAACCTGGGGCTTACCCTGATTACACTCTACCTTGAACTCACGCTTCAGACGGTCGATGATGATGTCGAGGTGGAGCTCACCCATACCTGAGATAATGGTCTGACCACTCTGCTCGTCGGTAAAACCGTTGTCCAGTTTGGCAACGTCAGCCTGTGACTTCGGCTCGACAGCGATAGAAATCACGGTGTCGGGGAAGGTCATAGACTCCAGTACGATGGGCTTCTCCTCGTCGCAGAGGGTATCACCGGTACGGATATCCTTGAAACCTACACCTGCACCGATGTCGCCGGCGTCGATAGACTCCATAGGAATCTCCTTGTTGGAGTTCATCTGGAATAGACGGCTGATGCGCTCCTTCTTGCCAGAGCGGGGATTATAGACGTATGAACCGGCCTTCACGCTGCCAGAGTAGACACGGAAGAATACCAGACGGCCCATGTAGGGATCGGTGGCAATCTTGAATGCCAAGGCTGCTGTGGGCTCGCTATCGCTGGGCTTACGTCCCTCTTCCTCGTCGGTATTGGGATTGGTACCCATCACCATCTCCACGTCAACAGGAGCAGGCAGGAATGCGCACACATAGTCGAGCAGAGGCTGTACACCCTTGTTCTTGTATGAAGAACCGCAAATCATAGGTGTGCAGGCCATTGAGATAGTACCCTTGCGGATAGCAGCGATGATCTCGTCCTCAGTGATTGAGTTGGGATCGTCGAAGTACTTCTCCATCAAAGCCTCGTCGTACTCGGCAGCAGCCTCAAGCAGCTTGTTACGCCACTCGTCGCACTCGTCTTTCAGGTCGGCAGGAATCTCCTCAACGTCATATTCTGCACCCATGGTCTCGTCGTGCCACAGGATAGCCTTCATCTTAATCAGGTCAACTACACCCTTGAAGTTCTCCTCGGCACCGATGGGAACCTGAATCACAACGGGGTTTGCACCCAGGATGTCCTTCATCTGCTGAACAGTCTCGAAGAAATCAGCACCAGAACGGTCCATCTTGTTTACATAACCGATACGGGGAACGTTGTACTTGTCAGCCTGACGCCATACGGTCTCTGACTGAGGCTGCACACCGTCTGCTGCAGAGTAAGTAGCAACAGCACCGTCCAGCACACGCAGTGAACGCTCCACCTCAGCGGTGAAGTCAACGTGTCCCGGAGTATCAATCAAGTTGATCTTGAACTCCTTGCCGTTCCAAGTCCAGTTACAGGTGGTGGCAGCTGAGGTAATCGTAATACCACGCTCCTGCTCCTGAGCCATCCAGTCCATGGTAGCAGCACCATCGTGTACCTCACCAATCTTGTGGGTCTTACCTGTATAGAACAAGATACGCTCAGAAGTGGTGGTCTTACCGGCATCGATGTGAGCCATGATACCAATATTGCGGGTCAAATGTAAATCGCGGTTTGCCATTTCTTTTCCTTATTATCTTTTTACCTTAATATATTAGAATCTGAAGTGAGCAAATGCACGGTTAGCCTCGGCCATACGATGCATATCTTCCTTACGCTTGAAGGCACCACCCTGATTGTTGAAGGCATCCATAATCTCTGCTGCCAGCTTGTCTGCCATAGACTTACCGCTACGCTTGCGGGCAAAGCTGATCATGTTCTTCATCGAGATGCTTTCCTTACGGTCAGCACGAATCTCGGTAGGAACCTGGAATGTAGCACCACCGATACGACGGCTCTTTACCTCCACCTGAGGAGTAATGTTGTCAAGAGCCTGCTTCCAGATCTCAAGAGCTGACTTCTCCTCATTCTGCATCTTGGCCTTAACGGTCTCGAGTGCATTGTAGAAAATCTCGTACGAAATGGACTTCTTGCCATCGTACATCAGGTGATTCACAAACTTCGACACTTTCTTGTCGTTGAAGACTGGATCGGGAAGGATCACTCTCTTCTTTGGTTTTGCTTTTCTCATTTTTCGTTTTTGAATTAATTTTGTCTGCGGGGGCTGTTCTTTTCTCGTTCTTCAACGCTCACTCATGAGCATTTACTCAACCTGTTTCGTAACAATATCTCCAGCAAAACGGTTTTTGATTCTTTTCTTAGGGTGCATGGCGGCTCACCGCCATGCGCTTTGTCCTCTCGGCTTTCTAATCTTCTCCGATTATTACTTCTTAGCCTTAGGACGCTTGGCACCGTACTTGGAGCGGCGCTGAGTACGACTGGCAACACCAGCGGTATCCAACGTACCACGCACGATGTGATAACGTACACCGGGAAGGTCCTTTACACGACCGCCACGAACCAGCACGATGCTGTGCTCCTGCAAGTTGTGACCCTCTCCGGGAATGTAACTGTTGACTTCCTTCTGGTTAGTCAAACGAACACGGGCTACCTTACGCATAGCCGAATTAGGCTTCTTAGGAGTCGTTGTGTAGACACGAACGCATACACCGCGACGCTGAGGACATGAGTCCAGCGCGGGCGACTTGCTCTTGTCAACGAGCACCTTTCTGCCTTTTCTTACCAATTGTGAAATTGTAGGCATAATACTTTTGTTTTTTAATTTTGTTTATATATTATTTTGTTCAAAGTCAATCAGTTACACCTTCCCGTCAGTACACAAAAAGGCGTTTCGGGCTGCAAAGGTACAACTTTTATTTCATTCCACCTAATATATAGAGGATAAAAAATCGCCTACCTAATGATTTTTAACATTAAATAAGCGATTTAAGGATTATTAACTACTTCGTAATTGCTTTATGCCTCTCCTTTGCCTACGGGGAAGGGGGCTATTGTGCGAGGCTCCTGGCTGGGAATCTTGATAGGACCATACTCTCGCTCATAACGCACAATGTTCTCCTGCAGGGCACCCAGCAAGCGCTTGGCGTGCTCTGGAGCCAGTATTACACGGCTCTTTACCTGGGCCTTGGGGACGCCGGGAAGCACGCGTGCAAAATCGACTATAAAGTCACTGGACGAGTGGGTTATGATGGCAAAATTCGCATATTCTCCCTGTGCCACATCCTGCGGCAACTCTATTTGCAGCTGGCCCTGCTGATTGTTCTTTTCGTTCTCGTTCATATTAAATAAGTGTATAAAGTGAAACTACCTGCAAAGGTAACCCTTTTTGCTGACAAGACCAAAGGAAAACAGGAAAAACCGTTAAAAAAGCATAAGCCCATGTAATCAATGATGCCAACAAATCGTCTATTCTGTGCAGAAATCGTAACTTTGCACCTAACAATAGGACAATTGCTGCGTATAAGACACAAAGGACTAAAACAAACCGCAAAAATGAAAAAAACAATTCTAACAACCTTGCTGATAGCTGTGACGACTACTTTGATGGCGCAGGAGTCACACTACCACAAGGGCCTGCGCTCACAGAGTGAGAACGACAAGTACGGTACTGTCGCCTCAGACCCGAACTTCAATGGAGGAGGCGGTGTCTACTGGTCACGCACGCGTAATGTGGACGACGTTGCCATCACCCGCGAGTCGCCTGCCGACTCGATAGCGCGTCGCGAGAATTTCAAGCGGCTGTGCCAACTGGCTTACGACGCCTACGAAGACGGGGACGCCATAAAGACTGTCCAATATGGCGACAGTGCCTTGCAGACCCGCTACCATACGGCAGACCTCTACTACTTCATGGCTGTTTCTTTCGAGAAGCTCGGCAGCTACGACGAAGCGGAATGGAGCTACCGCCACGCCTTGGGAGCAGGCTATCCCGATGCGCTGAACGTCTACAAAGGATTCAAGGAGCGACAGAAAGTGCGCAAAGACGAGGAGAAACGACGCAAGAAAGAGGAGAAACAGCGCAGGAAAGAAGAAAAGAAAAGGCTCAAACAACAAAGTTGAGCCTTTTTGCTTAAGCACACAGAATCCCCCCCTATCGCTTCAAGTATTCGCGGAAGTACTGGATGATATGGTCCAGTCCTTCATCGAGGGTGACCTTGGGTTCCCAGCCCAGTTCACTCTTGGCCTTGGTGATGTCGGGACGACGCATCTTCGGGTCATCGCTGGGCAGGGGGCGGAACACAATCTTACTCTTGCCGCCTATCTTCTTGATGACCTTCTCAGCCAACTCGAGCATGGTGAACTCGCCAGGATTGCCTAAATTGACGGGACCCGTAAAGTCGTCGCCAGTATCCATGACGCGCAACATGCCTTCTATGAGATCGCTGACGTACTGGAAGGAACGCGTCTGCTGACCGTCGCCATAGATGGTGATGTCTTCGCCACGCAGGGCCTGCACCACGAAATTGGAGACGACGCGACCGTCACTGACGGCCATGCGAGGACCGTAGGTATTGAAGATGCGGATGACCTTGATGCGCACACCATGCAAGCGGTGATAGTCGAAGAACAAGGTCTCGGCACAGCGCTTGCCCTCGTCATAGCATGAACGAAGACCAATGGGGTTGACATTGCCCCAATAGGTTTCAGGCTGCGGATGGACGTTGGGATCTCCATAGACCTCGCTGGTTGAGGACTGCAGAATCTTAGCCTTGGTGCGGCGTGCCAAACCCAGCATGTGGTAGGCTCCGAAGACACTGGTCTTGGTGGTCTGGATGGGGTCGTTCTGATAATAGATAGGTGAGGCAGGACAGGCCAGGTTGTAGATTTCATCGACCTCAGCCCAATAAGGATTGATGACATCGTGGCGCACGAGTTCGAAATTGGGCTTGCCAATCAGATGCCACACATTTTCTTTAGAACCACTGTAGAAATTGTCCAAACAGATGACATCGTTTCCATCCTTCACCAAACGCTCGCACAGATGAGAGCCAATGAATCCGGCTCCGCCAGTCACTAAGATTCGCTTCATAACAAATATTCCTTTTTAATATTAAACTGCTGCAAAGTTACGAATAAGCGAGCAAAAATCCAAATTTATTTGTGCCTTTCCAAACTGGAGTACTCGTAACGCGAGTCGTGGAGATAGGTCCCGTCAGTTATCCGGATAGTCTCTTTGCATCGTGCAGACGTCTCCTATACCCCTATGCAGACCGTTCGCGTCACGTGTGGAACCCGTCTCCGTCACTGAGGAACTTGCCACTCCTCACCATCAAGGTTGAGCTCGGGGGCGCCGAGGCTAGCACCACTGTAATCCAACAGTTGTCCCTGCACCCGCATCTCGTATACCTGCATCATTGGCATTACATATTCTTTTTTCATTTGACAACCTCCTTTCTGCCATTATGGATATACAAGCCCTTCTTCGCGGGTTTTCCCTGCAACATGCGTCCGTCGAGGGTAAACCATCCATTGTCGGTTTTTGTTTCACGGCTATTGGTTATCGTCCCTATCTCCGTCACTTCGCCGTTACTTTCGACAATCACCACCTTCATGGCTTCCAGCAGTTCCGTCGTTGGTGCCTCACCGTTCAAACCAGGGGCTGCTACACCATAGATCAGGGGACTATCTGACGGTCTTCAAGCCCAGATTTTCCTTTACGGCATCGAAGGCGCGGCGCCATTATGTGCATGTGATGCACAAAATCACTCCTTGAAGAGGTCGCGAACCCGAATGCCATCTGCGGCGGAAGAGTTTTTTCTAATCATTCTCTTGTTTATCTCCGAAAACATTCCGAACTTTGTCGCGTCGAACCCCAGTTCAGGCCAGCCCTACCCCCGATTCACCCAAGGTTCAGCGCCTACTCTTGTTCGATTGAAGTGCGTTTGATGTACGTCTGTTGTCCGTTCATTAATCGGACAACAATCGGACAACAATCGACAATCGGACAACAATGGGACGACAATGGGAGAAAGAGCGAAGGAAAGGCTTGGGTAGAGTGGAACAGAATTGGAGGTTAATTGGAGAACAATTGGAGAACAATTAGAGAACGATATGTATATAACTAAGTAGATCAGGGGACTCTGATCTGTTACTACTCTTTGAATAATCCCGTAACTGATGCCCGTTATTCGGGCCAGTTGTCTGAATCCTGCTCCTTGGTCGCATAACTCTTTTATGTACGTTACCGATGCCATACTGTTATCTCAGTATGTCTTTGTGGGCATAGGTGCCTCCATAACGTCCTGCCTTTGAGATTATTCCTATGGCATTGGTCTTCTCCGTCCATTCCTTTGCACTGAGACGGAAACGGTTCAGTCCAGCCTGAGATTTAATTATGTCGAATTCGGCACAATTAAATTTCGGATTCATCAACTGCTCCCATATTCCATGGTACATAAAAAACAACCCGCCAACTTTGATAGTGGCGGGTATTCGGAAACTTGGTTACGTGCTTTGATAGCAGAGGCTTGACCAAGCATTACGAGTGCAAAGGTAAACAATAAAATTGGAACTTCCAAATGAATTATCAAAAATTTGCGAGATTATACTCATATTCACGAGAGAGAACGAAAAATGGGGACACCCTTCGCCCACTAAAGAGAAAAAACCACTGAATAGTTCTTCAACAGGTAGTGTGAAGGCAAAACGCCCGGCTTGTACGGTGTCTACAACAGTTCCCAATATTACCCACAGCAGCTAACACCAGCGTGCCGTCCTTCAATGCGGGTGAATAACCAGTGACAGTTGCTGTCTTTGTCTGTGCGAGTCCCGTCATTGTGACGAGGGCGAGCAGAATGGTGATGATGGTTTGTTTGTTCATTGTTTTACTCCTCCTATTAATTTTGTTGTTGTTTTGATGATACATTTTCAAATTATTTACGTACCTTTGCATCCGAAATCAATAAAATGTTATGGACTATGACATTCTTAAATCAGTTTCACAAGGAAGTGACGGAGCGCAAGATGCGGAAAATAGCCGAATCGCAGCAATCGCCGATGAGCTCCGCCGACTTTGCCAATTACATGAAGCGCAACCTGGAACTGGCCAAGCGCATGTAACACCCTTTGAGCGGGAGCAGCGCATGGCTGAGCAGATGGCCAAAGCCAGAGGCTACTGGATTCCTATGATGCAGATATTCGACCTTGGCGTCCCCGGCCCCAGCGGTAACGAAAACGACACCTACGTAGCCGACGATGCCGTTTACAAAGTCAACAACCTGATGAATAGCGGCAGCATTGTAGCATTGCTCGAAAAGATGCAGATGCATAACATGCTCTTCCCTGACACTGCCTATCAGTTTCATGGCTTTGCAGGTTTCGATGGTCGCACTGTCCAACCCGTTCTCCGTCAGGTTCGCGTAGCCAATGCCACTCCCGCCACACAGATTATGATTGACACTTACATGGCCGCCCTTGGTTTTGAGAAAGCGGATGGCGAGGGACGTTTTTCTAACGGCAGTTACCTCGTTTGGGATGTCATTCCCCGCAATGTTCTTGTTGACCGCGATGGCGACATCTTTGTGGTCGATGCAGAAATCAAGCGCATTTGATGTACCTACCACTATAGCTAGGGCGAGCAGGATGGTGATGATGGTTTGCTTGTTCATATTCTTTGATTTTTATACGTTTTGAGCCACAAAGTTACAGAAAGTCCCACGAAAAAGCCCCCGACATGACCGATAATCGGATGCCGGGGGTGAAACTCTGAAACTAGTTTCAGTGAATTTTTGTAAAAATGCTATTTTTGTGCTCCGAAAGAGATGTTTTTGCGAATTTTGGAGTCTTGCAAGGCAAGATGTCCATCACAATCTCGCGGTCATACATAGAGGCACTCCTTCTGTATGCGTTGTTTAAGAAGACTGTTCATGCCGTCACGCACGCGCACCAAATCTACCCGGCTTTCGAGCAGCTTTTCCAAGTCGGTCTGAATGAGGTCGAGCGTAAGGAGCGTCGGCACACGCCCCTCGTAGCACACGTCCACGTCGCTACCCTCGGTATGCTCATCACGAGCAACAGAGCCAAAGATGCCGAGACGTGTCAGCCCATACTTGCTCTGAGCCGTCGGCTTGTAGAGGCTCAGCAGGTGCAGTATTTCATTCTTTGTCTTCATATCTTGCTTCGTTTTATTGTTCAACGCTGCAAATTTACAACTTTTTGTGAGATATTGTTCGTTTTTACATTATTTATTGCATCCCCGCTTATTAGATCAGGGGCGGTTCTCTGATCTGTTACTACTCTTTGAATAATCCCGTAACTGATGCCCGTTATTCGGGCCAGTTGTCTGAATCCTGCTCCTTGGTCGCATAACTCTT
>ONLU01000057.1 GCA_900318795.1 uncultured Prevotellaceae bacterium
CGCCATATCCGACACTCTATAGTGTTGGCGCAGGAACTCCCCGACATGCTTATAGACGGCCTGGTACTTGTGCAGCGAGGCTTTCGATCGCAGACCGCCATCGTACATCTTCTTGTACTCTTCGTTCCACTGGGCAAACATCGTCATCAACGTATGCTGTCGATATTCCAGACCGAGGAAGGCATTCTTCACTTTCTCAGCCGTCACGAAGTTGTCACGGTCAACAATCTCCTTGTAATACTTGTCAATGCGAGCCTTGATCTTGTCAAGTTCCATGTTGACATTGCGGGCCATAACACTCTTGCCAATAGCACGACCGCCCTTGGTTTCCCAGAGGTCAGGCTTGCAGTCCACCTTGCAACTGAACTGGCATTGTGTTCCATCCACTGTGATGCGACCCATTACTGGGTACGTTCCATCCTTCTTTAACTTCTCCCTCTTGAGGTAGAAAATGATACTGTAGGTACTCTTCATTTTTACACTAATTTTATGTTTAACTTTCAGTTTGCAAAATTAGTCAATGCTGAGCATCCGATTTCTACGCAAATCTATTCAAATTTCGGCAACTCGTACCAAAGTCGGTTCTATTTCTCAAACTCATTGAATATCAACCGTTTCAGTGTCTGAAAGTAACCTATTTGCCTCGATTTTCACAATTTCAGAAACAAGTTACGAATTAGATACTTAAATCTTTCCTTCATACCGTACTCAAGTTGCAGTCCACTGTTCTCATCATTTCGCAGTTTTCATCCCAATCCCCTGATTTGCAACGATTTTTCCGCTTTTCTCCTCTTTTGTTATCCGATGGCTGGTTTACATCAGCAAAGTGGCACTTCTTCAGTACTTAAAGGTACTTTCTTCCATACCAAAACAAGTTGTTTTACTTTTTTAGCAGATATCTCTTGTTACCAAAGCCTGCAACTTTTATTGCGCACCCTATGTCTATAAATCCGAGAAAGTGGTATCTTGTTTATTCAATCATGTTAACTAATTTCAAAAAAGTGATACTTAGTGTAAGATTTAAATGTAAATTAAAGCCCCAGAAGAGGGAACCCTTTCTCTCTTCTGAGGCTTTTACTTATGTCAAAGGCTTTATCTACCGTACTTCTGATAATACTCGTTACGTTCTGCTGCCATTTCTTCAACAGGTCCGGTTATTCCAGTTTTTCTATGTACCTTTTTCCTGGCAATGAGCCATTGAAACAGGCTGGTGACTCAGCGTCGGGAGTTCTTTGACTAGCAAAGCGTGCATAGCACGATTACATTGACAAGCAAATTTCCCCTATCGTGCCAGGGGGAGCCAGAGTGACATGTCCTGGATGCCGCGGTTGTCCCAAGCGTAGTAGGGGATGAGGCGTATCTTGGTCGTTTGGTTCCCTGACCGCAGGTCAGAGTGTGACGTCGCATTCCTATCTGACCGCAGTTCGCGGTAGAGCTCGTCTTTGCCCCAGGCGCCTTGGCCTGTCACGGGGACTTCGGCTTCGAGGGCTACCATCTCGTGGCCGTCAATGGTCATCTTGGTTTCCTTGAACTGAACGTCGGCAGGTATGGCGATGTCGTTGATGCGGTGGCCACCCTGGATGTCCTGACCTTCCAGACAGTAGACAATGGGACCGCGCATGACGGCCACCTGGTTCTTGGCTTCCTCCACCAGCGGGTTGGCCTCCATCAGACGGGGCTTCATGGGCAGGTCAAGTTCGATGACGTCGCCCTTCTTCCATTTGCGAGGCTGGCGCAGGTCTTCAGCCAGGATGGGCTGTCCGTTCAGTCGCAGCTGCATGTCGGTAGCCCATCCGGGAATGTGCATGCGGATGCTCTTCAGCGTCTTGGCCTTCCTGACGGTCAGCGTAATATGGCCGTCCCAGGGATAGTCGGTGGTCTGTTCTATCTCCAGGTCTTTGGTCTTGAGCGTGTTCTGACCGTAGAGGTTCACCCATAGTGTGTCGCCCTTGACGGAGTAGGCGTACTCCTGAGCCTCGCAGAGCGTACGCAGGGTGTTGGGCGGGCAGCAGAAGCAGGTGATGTAACGCTGGCGGTGCTTGGGCCAGCGCATGGTGTAGGGGAACTCCTTGGTGCGGCGCAGGGCCTCGGTGTAGAAGAAGTCGCGGCCGTCGAGCGAGATGCCCGAGAGGATGCCGTTGTAGAGCTCGTTCTCGATGTTGTCGATGTACTTGGGGTCGCTGGTGGTCTGGAACATGCGCCACGAGAAGAGCATCATGCCAATCTGGGCGCAGATCTCGTTGTGGGCAGCCTCCTGAGGCAACTGGAACTGGCGGCCGTAGGCTTGGTGGATCTGCTGGATGGAGGGCTGGTTGTAGGTGGTCCCGTCGGGCGAGACGCCATCGTACAAGGCACCGCAGCCGCCCATGATGTAAATCTTGTGGTTGACAATGTCGTCCCAGATGGCGGAGAGGTTCCTCATGAGCTGAGCCTCGCCCGTCTCGGCATAGAGGTCGGCGACACCGGCATAGAGGTAGTTGGCGCGTACGGCGTGTCCCATGGCCTCGTACTGGTCGCGGAACTTGTGGCGGTCCTGGTTGTGGTCCTCGCCGTTGGTCACGCTGTCGCGGATAGCTATCAGCCCCTTGGCCAGCGTCAGGTATTTCTCGTCGCCCGTCTCGCGGTATATCTCGGCGGCACCCATGTAGTGGCTGGGACAGATGGCGTTGCGCGACAGCTCGGCAGCGTCGTTGGTCAGGAAGTTGTAAAGGAAGTCGGCAGCCTTCCGTCCGCACTCGAAGAGCGTGGTCTTGCCTGTGGCGCGCTTGTGTATGATGCCGGCGGTAATGAGGTGCCCGAGGTTATAGGTCTCGAAGTTCAGACGCGAGGCAAAGGCGTGTTTCTGGTCCTTGCCAATCTCAATGCCTGCCGCATTCTCCTTGACGGCATGAGAGTCAATGCCTGCATTGCGTTCGGAAATGACTACTGGCGTGTGGATGTAGCCATCGGCACGCTGGGCCAGTGCCACCTGCTCGATGAACTGGTCCATCAGGGCGTCCAGCTTCGGGTCCTTGGTGATGGCATAGACTGCGGCGCAGGCCTCGAGCCATTTGTACATGTCGCCGTCATGGAATGGAGGCCCGTGGTGCTTGCCCTTGACAGTACCGGCGGCTACCTGGAAGTTGGCAAAGCCGTGACTGCCGTGCAGTCCCAGCTTGTCTATGGTCTCGTAGGGTGTGTTCCAGGTGTCCCACATCGACCAGATGCCGGTTGTCGAGAGCATGTTGAAACGGTCGCCCCAGAAACCGCCTGTCCATCTGACAGCTCCCATGGGGGTGTTCTGCATCAGGGCTTGCTTACTCTGGCTCATGTCGGTGAGTCCTTGGGCGATGACGTTTGTCGCTGTGCCACAGCAACAGACTAAACAAAGGGAGAGGATTTTCTTCATGTCGTTTTGTTATGATGTTTTAGTGATTGTCTTTCTTTGGAATTCTCTTAGTCAACTCGATAGCACCTACGGGGCAGACAAGCCGGCAGAGGTGACAACCCACACACTTTTTGCCAACGATGTGTGGCTGGCGGGTAGACGGGTCGAAGACGATGGCCTGATGACCGCCATCGCTACAGGATATTTCACAGCGGCCGCACCCCACACACTTCTCACGTTCAATCTTCGGGTAGATGATGCTTTGCCGGTTGAGCTCGGTGGGTGATACGAAGGCTTCAACCCTTTCGCCTACCATTTCGGAAAGGTGTTTAATGCCACGCTTGGCCATGAAGCGCCGGAGACCTAAGATGAGGTCGTCGATGATGCGATAGCCGTACTGCATGACAGCGGTACACACCTGAACGTTGCTGCACCCCAGTTGGATGAACTCCTTGGCGTCGCGCCAGGTCTCAATGCCACCGATGCCGCTGAACTCAATACCCTTCATCTCTTTGGTTTGGGCCATTTCGAGAATATGGCGTAGGGCGATGGGCTTGACAGCCCTTCCGGAATAGCCTGAGACGGTTCGACGGCCTGACACCTCTGCCTCGGAAGCCATCGTGACAGACTTGATGGTGTTGATGGCAGAAATGGCATCGGCACCAGCGAAGTAGCACTCCTTGGCAGGGGCAGAAATATGGGTAATGTTTGGTGTCATCTTGGGGATAACGGGTATCTTGACATGACGCTTGACGTAGGCAGTGTAGAACTTGACCAGTTCCTGGTTCTGTCCTACGTCACTGCCCATACCGGCCAGGCGCATCTGCGGGCATGAGAAGTTGAGCTCGACGGCATCTACGCCGGTTTCCTCGGCCCTGACGGCCAAGTCAATCCATTGTTGCTCTGTCTGTCCCATGATGCTGGCAATGACTACCTTGGAGGGGTAGTTCAGCTTGAGGCGGTGCAGGATGTCGAAGTCGACATCAACAGGATTCTCGCTCAGCTGCTCCATGTTGCGGAAACCATAGAAGTCGCCATGAGTGCCATTGCTGTGGACTGCGTCAAAACGGGGAGAAACCTCCTTGATGTCCTGCAGACAGATGGTCTTATAGAACACGCCAGCCCAGCCGGCCTCAAAAGCACGTGCAACCATTTCATAGTTGGTACACACGGCAGAGGAGGCAAGGAAGAATGGGTTCTCGCAATGTATGCCACAGAAGTCGATGCTCAAGTCGGGGTAATTGTCGGAAGGGACATCGTCGGGACTGATGGTGCGAATCAGTTCCTTGATGCGGATAGGCCAATTATAATGAATGCAGGCCTGCTCGGCGGCTTCCAGGTCGGCATCGGTACAGTTGGCAACCCACTTCAAGGCAGGCTTGTGGTTGTCGAAGCGGATGGCGCGGATGGCTCTGGCAGGGTCGCCAGTCTTGCAGGCTTTGGTGCAGGGAGCGTCTTGGCATAGAAGGCATCGGTTGGCTTCTTCATAGATGTTGATTCGCTTCATAGGACTTGTTGTTTAGTTAAAGTAAATGTATAGGCTTACCATGACGACGGCCAGTGCTACCCACAGGCCAATGGCCAGACGCGACCAGTCTTCCTTGACGGGAGCCGGAATCTCATAGCGCGTCTTGTCGCTGTCGGTCAGGGAAATCAGAATCATGCCGGCTATCAGGATGACGAACAGATAGAACGACAGCAGCATGAAGTGAGGCCACTGCATGGTGAGCCATGCGGGGGGCCACAGGTAGAGGATGCCAACCGTCAGGCAGAACACGGTGCCTGCTGTCAGACAGACGTTGGCGGCACGGGCTGTGCAGCGCTTCCAGAAGATGCCAAGCAGGAAGACTGAGGCCATGGGCGGAGCAATGAAGCCCAGCACGGACTGGAACACGTTAAACAGGTTGAGCCCCTTGATGGCGTCGATGGCTACAGTCATGACAATGGCCAGCACGGCACCGATGAGTACCACGATACGGCCTACGAGGTTGATCTCCCACTGGGGGGCACCGGGCTTGAAGTTCTTGACATAGACATCCATGGTGAATACCGTCGAGAGTGCGTTGAGGGCAGATCCGATGGTGGATACAAGACAGGCGGTCAGTACAGCGAAGACCAAGCCCACCATGCCTACGGGGAACAGGTTTTCGACCATGGTCAGGTAGGCCTCGTCAGGATTCTTCAGCGTGTCGCCAAACAGGGCGAAGCAGATGATGCCGGGCAGTATGTAGAGAGCGACATCCAGAATCTTCAGCCAGCCAGTAAAGTTGGTCCCCAGCTGACCTTCGCGCAGATCCTTGGCTGCCAGTACGGGCTGCACCATCGACTGGTCTGTGCACCAGAACCAGACTCCCATGACGGGATAGCCCAACAGGATGGGCAACCAGGGGAAGGCTTCGTCCGTGTTGGGCTTGAACATCACCCAATAGTCGGCAGGCACCTTGTCGACCAGTGCCTGAATGCCACCCACCTTGTCCAGTCCGACGATGACCAGAATGAGGGATACGACAATGAGCAGTATCATCTGGTAGACATTGGTATAGGCCACGGCTTTCAGACCGCCCAACATGGTGAAGAATGCCGAGATAACTACCAGCACCAGGGCTGACGACCACATGGGTATGTCGAACACCTGACGAATGAGTACACCGCCGGCAAAGAGCGTCAGCGCCAGCCACGAGATGATGACGGTGACAATGGTGTACCACGCCAGGATGTTGCGTGTGGACTGTCCGAAACGCAGTCCCATGAACTCGGGCAGCGTGCTGATGTTGGCTCCCAGATAGCGGGGGGCAAAGACAAAGGCCAGCAGGGCGATGAACACAAAGGCGTACCAGGCGTAGTTGCCCGAGACAATACCTGTGGTGAAGCCTGCTGAGGCTGATGCTATCAGCATGGACGGGCCGACATTGGTTCCCCACATGGAGAAACCGATGTGGTGCCAGCGCAGTGAGTGCTCGGCAAGGAATAGTGAGCCTTCCTTCTTGCGTTTCATACTTGCCCATATGCCGATGGCGATGAGAACGGCGAAATAGATGCCTAGGATGGCCCAGTCGAGGCCTTGCATATAGTGACTATCCATAGTTCAAAGTTCAAAGTTTAAAGTTAGAAGGAGGTTCCTTCGTATTCCTTGGTAATCTCGATAGTGACGGTGCGGCTCAGATCCATGTCATCGGTAGAATCAACATCGTCGGGATAGAGCCTGATGACTGCTTCCGGCCGTACAAAGACGGGCATCTGGTCCAAGGGAACTTCCACGTTGTAATACCAACGGGCACCCTGCAGGCGTTCACCAGTAAAGAAGTTCACCCAAAGCCCCTCAGGCAGGTAGATGTCACGATGGTTCCGGCTATTTATGACGGGACAAACCAGAAAGTCGTTGCCGAAGTAGTATTCGTCGTCGATATGCCAAACTTGACGGTCGTGAGGATGGTGGAACAACAGCGCACGTACGATGGGGTATCCGCTCTTGCACGCCAGTTCAGACTGCTCGATAATATAAGGTATGAGTTTGTAACGCAGTTTCCACCAGCGCTTGACAATAGGTGCAATGGCCGGATAGTGCCACGGCTCACGCTTGCAGGTTCCGTGGTAACGCATGTGGCTGGAGAATACACCGAACTGTGTCCAGCGTACATAGACCTGCTCGTCCAGGGGGGAGTTCATGAAGTCGGGAATGCTGTGGAACCCCGGCACGTCGTGGCTCCAGAAAGCAAAGCCCGAAAGCCCAAAGTGCAGTCCGCCTTTCAGCGAACCAGCCAGACCATCCCACGACGAGGCACTGTCGCCTCCCCAGTGCAGGGGATAGCGCTGGCAGCCAGCCCATGCGGAGCGGGCCCATACGATGCCGTTGCCAGTCACCTCTTTGGTAACCTCGTAGGCTGCACGCTGGTAGAGCAGGGAGTAGATGTTGTTCAGTCGCTCTGGTTCCATGGAGTGGTAGCGGTGGTCCATGTGGATATTCTCGCCGAAGTCGGTCTTGATGCACTTGACACCCATGTCAAGCAACGGTTTCAACAACTGGTTCTTGTACCAGCGAGTAGCCTCGTCGTAAGTGAAGTCGATGGTGCCCGCATAGTCCAATGTGGAGAAATTGGATGCGCCGCCCGTGGAGGAGTCTTCCTCCTGCATGGGTTGACTGATGTATTTGTTTTCTTTCGCTTCGCCAATTTGTTCTGCCCCTTGCGCAACGTATGGCAATTGCCATAGGGAAACCTTGAAGCCATTGTCTTTGAGGTGCAGAATGAAACCCTTTGGATCGGGGAAACGCTCAGGGTTGAACTTCCACTCGCAGAGCCAGTCGGTACGGAACCAGCCTGTGTCCAGATGGATGACGTCGCAGGGGTAGTGCTCCAGACGCAGACGGTCGCAGATAGCGTTGACCTCATCAGCCGAAAAGTATGTCATACGACTCATCCAAATGCCGAACGACCACAGGGGTGGCATTTTGGGGAAACCTGTCAACATGCGGTAGGTCTTCAGAATTTCCTCGGGTGTCTGTCCGCCAATGAGGAACACATCCAGCGTGGCGCGGTCGTTGAGGAACTGCACGGAACGCGTAGAGTGGTCCGCCAGCGACAGCTTGCAGTAGTCGCTGGTATGATAGAAACAGCCGTACATGCGACTGCTGAGGTAGAACGGAATGTTCTTATAGCAACGGCGGTTGTTGACACCCTGGCCGTCTTGGTTCTTCAGTTGGAAGGTCTGTCCGCTGAGGTCCATCTTGCGGAAACGTTCGCCTGTTCCTGCAAAGCACTCGTCGGGGGTACACTTGAAACTGATGGTGGCGCGCTCGTTGCTTGCATGTTTTGTGGTTGTAGCACAACCTCCTACTGAACAGAAACCCAGGGGCAGGGCATCATAGCGGGGCGGCGAGAAGTGGTCGTCACTCAGCGCAATGCCTTTCGTCTCGTCACCGTCGGGATAGAAGGTGATGAAAGGTGCCGGTTGGGGGGCTGGCAGCAGGTCGCTCCATTTATCCAGTCGGGGCTCGTTGAGATCGATAGTGGCAACCTTCTTTCCGTTAGCAGCGACGATGTCGCAGCCTGCAGAACCCTCCAGGAACGAGCGGATGGTCAGCGGCAGGTGTCTTACCTCTGTTGCCATCATCAGCATGTCATCAGCCTCCGTCATCTCGTCGCCACTCATGGTGGTAAACAGGCGGACGATGTCGGGCTCGTAGGCACGGATGATGAGGTCGAAAGACTGCTGGGGCACGGCAGCGTCTGGCGCCATGTCCTCCTGATGAAGTTGTTTCTGATAGGGAATGTTGACGATGATGTCGCCATTGCGCTCCTCGACCTTAGAGGGCGCATATGCTTTCCAAAGGGCTTCGTCCTTCTGCAGCGAAGGGTCAAAGTCCATGAAGTCAAAGAGGTGGTAGTTGGTTTGTTTCATTGCTTAAAGATGATATTTGGACCGGGGTGGTTGTCGCCAATCTCGTCACGACGTATGGGCCGTTGGTTAGTGAGAGGACGACCGGCAAACCCGGGGGCGATGTCGCCGGTGTAATTGTTCTCGATAGTAAAACCGTCGGTACGGGCATCCAGATAGATGCAGAAACCGCGGTCGTTGGTAGCATAGGGGGCTGGGTAGGGCGCACTGATTGTGTTGCCGCTGATGACGGAGCCGGGCTGGTTGCTGAGCGTGTAGATGCCCCCGGCGTCATAGAGCTGACGGGCATAGTTGCTGACATTGTTACCCTCGATGCAGTTGTGCTCCATACCTGTGTTGAGAGGTGTCCAACCCCAACCGACGCAGATGCCCGAGTAGCTGAGGAAAAACACGTGGTTCTTGCTGATGGTGCAGTGGCGTACATAGCCCAATGCAATGCCCACGGCGCCCCAGTCTTCGTTGGCTGCATCTACAACGAAGTTTTCCTTGATGGTCAGTCGTTGACAGCGTTTGGCCAAGTCTGTATATGGACGGTGTACTTCGCGGGGGCTTTCTGCAAAAGAACCTCCCATGATAGCCGTGCCGCCAATGTTGCCGAAGGTACATTTCTGTACTACACAATCGCTGGATGGGCATTGCGCACGGTGACAGCACTCACAGGGCGCTCTACCCAGGCTTGGTTTTCAAGGTCTTTGTCCCAGGGCAAACCTGGGACCGCCAGTTTGTAGGCATCAACGAGAGGAAAACCGCCCTGTAGGGTGACGTGCCCTTTGTGCAAGGGACGGTTCCAGCAAGTGTGTTTGAAGGTTATGCCTTCGAAACGTACATAGTTGGCTCCGTCCACTATCAGCAATTGCTCAATGCCGTCGCGCTGTTCCGTGGTACGTAGCAGGAAAGAAGAGTTACCCTTCTCACCTCCAATGACGGGTTGTGGCCAGGGGTGCTCGAACTCCAGACGGCTTTCGGGCTCCATGAAGGAAACCTCGGTAACGGAATCGTTGAGCACACGGATGTCCTTGACGCGCAGGATGGCGATGGCC
>ONLU01000056.1 GCA_900318795.1 uncultured Prevotellaceae bacterium
GAAGGAGACGATGAACCGTCGTCCGAGTGAGATGATACACTTTTATACGCTGAAGGCTATAGAGCACCGTCTGCGCTATACTGACATGACGATGCAGGAGATAGCCAACGATCTGAACTTCGCCAATGCGTCGTTCTTCGGCAAATATTTTAAGGAGCGCGCTGGCATGACGCCGTTGGATTTTAGAAAGAAATATCGTCGGTGAAAAGGTTAGAGGTGAGAGGTAAGAAAGTAAAAAAGTATAAACGCAATAAATATGAAAAAAGGACATTTGGTAATGGCTGCAACGGTGCTGATGGCGCTATGTGGCTGTGGTGAGAAGAAGCAAGCCACCGTAGAACAGACGGTGAGAGTGAAGGTGCAGGAGATTCATGCTGAGGCCGTGAACGGTGAGCAGGGTTTCTCAGGAACTATCGAGGAGGCAAGTGGTGCGTCGCTGTCGTTTGCCGCTGCAGGTACTATCAAGCGTATCTATGTGGACGAAGGTCAGATGGTGCGTCAGGGACAACTGTTGGCTGAATTGGATCCTACGACGTTGCAGAACGCCTACACCATCAGCAAGACGTCGCTGGAGCAGGCTCAGGACACCTACAACCGCATGAAGGAATTGCATGATGCCGGTTCGCTGCCTGAGATGCAGTGGATTTCCATTGAGAACCAGTTGAAGAGTGCCGTAGCACAGGAGGCGATGGCCCGGAAAACACTGTCAGACACCAAACTCCACGCACCATTCAGCGGTTACATCTCTTCGAAGATTGCTGAGATAGGACAGAACGCCTCTCCAGGCATGTCCGTATTGAAATTGGTAAGCATCGGTAGCGTGAAGGTGAAAATCTCCGTTCCTGAAGACGATATTCAGCGTATTCAGAAGGGTTCGTCGATGAAGATTATCGTACCGGCCTTAGGCAACCGCGAATTCTCCGGTCATGTGACCGAGCGTGGCGTGAGTGCCGACCCCCGTTCGCGTACGTATGAGGTGAAGGCAAGCATCCAGAACCACGACGGACAACTGTTGCCGGGTATGATTTGTCAGGCGTTCACCAACTACATGCAGGGTACGACGGGTGTGTTTGTCCCCGCCAATCTGGTACAGTTGGACAGCAACAACAAGACGTTTGTCTGGGTTGTCAATGGTGAAAAGGCCCTGAAGCGCGAGATTATCATCAGCAACGAGACGGCTCAGGGAGCTCAGGTCTCGTACGGTCTGGTAGCTGGTGATAAACTGATTGTCGCCGGACAACAGAAAGTGAGCAACGGGATGAAGGTGGAAATCGTTGAATAATTGACAATTATGGAAGAGAAAAAAGAAAAAAAGATGAGTTTGCAGGAGTGGTCGATGCACTACCGGCAAATCATCATACTGCTGGTGAGCTGTCTTGTGGCTCTAGGCATCTATGGCCTCGCGAACATCAATAAGAACGAGTTCCCCGACTTCACCATCCGTCAGGGCATCGTAGTGGCCGTCTATCCTGGTGTGAACGCCTTGGAGATGGAGGAACAGGTGACGAAACCTTTGGAGAAATACATCTTTACTTATAAAGAGGTAAAGAAGGAAAAGACCGTATCGTATTCGAAGGATGGTCTGAGTATCATCCAGGTGGAATTGAATGACGAACTGACCAACAAGGACGAGTTCTGGTCGAAGTTCAAGCATGGCGTACAGGGTTTCAAGAACGAACTGCCCGACGGTGTGCTGGCCATTCAGGTGAACGATGATTTCGGCGACACCTCGGCATTGCTGCTGGCCATGGAATCGGACGAGAAGACCTATCGCGAGCTGAACGACTATATGAACTCGCTGATTGACTCGCTGCGCATGATTCCCAGCGTGGGCAAGATGACGGTTTTCGGAATGCAGCATGACCAAATCAGCATCTATCTGAACTCCGACAAGCTGTCACACTATGGCATCAGCTACCTGACCATCGCTCAGCAACTGCGCGGCAAAGGCTTTGTGACCACTGCCGGCCGCATCAAGAACGACGGTTACAAGTCGCCCATCTATGTCGATCATGCGTTGAACAAGATCTACGATGTGGAGAACACCGTCATCTATACCGACGACGCCGGCAATACGGTACGCCTGAAAGACGTGGCTACCGTCAAGCGTGAATATCCGCAGCCCAAGTCATTCATCACCAACAACGGCACACGCTGCATCCTGCTGTCGGTGGAAATCAAGAAGGGTCAGGACGTATCGAGCATGGGTAAGGCCATCAACAAGAAGCTGGCCAACTTCAAGCAGCACATCCCCGACGACGTGCAGCTGAACGCCATTACCGACCAGGCCAAGGTGGTGGACGACAGCATCGAGAACTTCCTCCACGAACTGCTGATAGCCATCTGCACGGTTATCCTTGTTGTGATTCTCATCATGCCGATGCGCGTAGCCTTAGTAGCCGCAGGTACAATGCCCATCACCATCTTTGTATCGCTCGGTCTGTTCTATATGTTCGACATCGAGCTGAACACGGTGACGCTGGCGGCACTGATTGTAACCCTTGGAATGATCGTCGATGACTCCATCGTGATTATCGACTCCTATATGGAGATGATGGCCGAGGGCAAGACGCGCTGGCAGGCCAGCATCGATGCCACCGTCCACTTCCTGAAGTCCATCTTCACCGCCACGTTGTGTATCTCGGTGACCTTCTTCCCCTTCCTCATCGTCATGACAGGCCAGATCCACGACTTCCTGCTGTCGTTCCCCTGGGCCATCTCCATCGTGCTCTTCGCCTCGATGATTATCGCCCAGACGCTGCTGCCCATTCTGCAATACTTCTTCATCCGCAAACCGATGGAGACGAAGACGCGCGCAGACGGCAAGATTAAGCCTTTCAACCTGCTCGACATTCTCGACAAATACTACCAGAAACTGCTGGCCCAGTGTTTCAAACATCCCTGGGTGACTATTGCCGGTGGTGTGGCCAGCGTAGTCATAGGCGGCTGGATTTTCAGCCGTTTGCCGCAGCGCATGATGCCATACGCCGACCGCAACCAGTTTGCCGTGGAAATCTATCTCCCCCTCGGCACGGGTATCGAGCGCACCACCGTAGTGGCCGACTCACTGGAGCACATGATAGCCAAGAAGGAGGGTGTCGTGAGCATAGCCTCATTTAAGGGCTGTGCCTCGCCTCGATTCCATACGGCCTACGCGCCACAGATTGCCGATGAGAACTATGCCCAGTTCATTGTGAACACCAAGGACAACAAGACCACTGAACGTTTGGTGGATGAATGTACCGATGCCTATACGAACTATTTCCCTGAGGCCTACGTCAAAATCAAGCAGTTGAGCTATTCGTCGGTTGCCGTACCCGTGGAAATACGCCTGAAGAGCGACAACCTGGAGCAGCTGGCACAATATAGCGACAGTCTGGTAGGCATCATGCGCCAGATGCCCGAACTGATGCTGGTGCGCAGCAACATGCTCGAACCGCTTTCTACCACCCGTATCAAGATTGACGACGAGAAAGCTTCGCGACTGGGTATTACCAACGAGACTGTCGAGTTGCAGATGGCCTTCCGCTACGGCGACGGATTCACCGTGAGCACGGCTTGGGAGGGCGACTACGACATTCAGGTGAAGATGAAGACCGACAATGCCGATCAGGCTACGAAACAGAACGTGATGGACGAGCTGATACCCATCGGCATGACGGCAGCCGTTCCAACCAGTATTGCCGGACTGATGAGCATTCACAGTGCCGATGAAGCACTGCCCAGCGTCCCCCTGCGTCAGTTTGCCGAGATCGTACCTTCTTGGCAGTATGGCCAGATATGCCACCGCAATGGTCTGCGCACCGTGACGGTAATGGCCGAGGTGGCCCGTGGCAAGAATGTGGGCTTTGTCACGGAGGACGTCATCAAGCGTTTAGAGACTTTCGTGCTGCCCGAAGGCATACAGATGGAGATAGGTGGCCAGTATGATGACGATAAAGATACCACTCCGAAGATTGCAAGTGCGCTGGTCATCTCCATTGCCATCATCTTCTTTGTGCTGTTGTGGCACTTCAAGAATGTCAGCGAGGCTCTGCTGATTATGATATGCCTGACGCTCTGCGTCTTCGGCACGTCTATGGGTATCCTTATCGGAGGCGTACCCGTCTCTATGACTGCCGTCCTCGGTTTCGTCTCGCTGATGGGTATCCTCGTGCGCAACGGAGTCATCCTCTTCGACTACGCGGCGGAGGTGATGGAACTGGAACACCTCCCATTGAAGGAAGCCATTCACGTGGCTGCCGAGCGCCGCATGCGTCCTATCTTCCTCACGTCGGCTGCCGCCTCGATGGGTGTGGTGCCGATGGTGTTCGGAGGTTCAGGCCTGTGGTCACCTATGGGATGCGTCATCTGCTATGGCGCACTCATCACCATGTTCTTCATCCTCACCATCATGCCGATAGCCTACTGGAAGGTGATGGGACGCACCGAAGTTCAAGCAGTTCAAGAAGTTAAGGAAGTTAAAGAAGAAGTTACAGAAGCATGAAAAAGATAATAACCGTCATTTGTTGTCTTGTAAGCTGTGGTTTTGCCACAGCTCAGACAACGTATTCTTTGGAACAACTGAAGCAGCTCGCCGTTGAGAATAACTACGCTCTGCGTTCAGCCCATAATGCTGTCCAGCAGTCGAAGCAGGTAAAGAGTGAGGCGCTCACCAAGTTCTTCCCCCAGATATCGGCTACGGGATTAGGATTCCAGAACAATAAACCGATGATTGACCTCGACATTGACGTGCCTGATGCTCTTGCTGCCATCATTCCGCAAGGTTTGATACCCGCCAACATCAGCCTGATGAAGAAAGGTATCTACGGCTCCGTTTCTGCCATACAGCCAGTCTTCATGGGTGGTCAGATCATCAATGGCAACAGGCTGGCAAAGGTTGGCATCGAGGCCAGTGAACTGCAGTTGGAAGTATCGTCCGACGAGGTGGAGATGACTACCGAGCAGTACTACTGGCAGGTCGTCTCGCTGAAAGAGAAACTGTTGACACTTGCCACCGTTCACGATATGTTGGAACAGCTGGAGAAGGACGTGTCGAATATGGTTCGCGTAGGAGCCGTCAACCGCAACGACCTGTTGCTGGTACAGCTCCGTAAGGGTGAAGTGGAGAGCACCACAGCAGAGGTCGAGAATGGTCTGACCACCGTCCGTCAGCTTTTGGCTCAGCATGTCGGCAAGTCTGACGAGGCCATCGATGTTACTATACCCGAAGGTCTCGCATCCACAACTGTCCCTGCGCTCCCCATCGCCTTACGGCAGAACCATCAGGACGTGCTGGCTGCCACACCTCAGTACCGCCTGTTGGAGAAGAATGTTGAGAGCAAGCACCTGCAACACGCTATGGCTGTGGGAAAGAATCTCCCGTCGGTAGGTGTTGGCGCCAGCTACAGCTACAACGACTGGTTCGGAAAGAACACCAATGCGATGGTCTTTGCAACGGTCAGCGTGCCTATCAGCGGCTGGTGGGGTGGTTCTCACAACATCAAGAAAAGCAGCCTCGCCCTGGAGGATGCCAAAGAGCAGTTGCAGGATAACGGCCAGAAACTCATTATCCGCATGAACAACGCCTGGGGCGCCGTTGAGACCAGTCACAAAAAGCTGCAGATTGCTCACGATGCCATCGAACAGGCCGACGAGAACCTGCGCCTGAACCGCGACTACTATCGTGTCGGCTCCACTAAGATGAGCGACCTGCTGCTGGCTCAGGAACAGTATCAGCAGGCCCGCGACCGCTTCGCCGATGCCTATGCCGACTTCCAGACCAAGCAGCTGGAGTACCGTCAGGCTACAGGACAAGAGTAAAAAAATGACAACAAGATAAAGAAAAGATGAGAAAAACATTATTAGCGGCAGCCTTTGTGATGGCTGCGTCAGTCGTAAATGCTCAGAAATTCCCTGTGGGCATCGTCAGTGTGCAGGACACGACGAAGAGCGTGCAGGTTGGTGTCATTTCGTCGGTAGATACCGATGGTGGTCACGGTCTGCAGTTGTCGACATTCTCCAACACTTCGGGTGCCACATTCAATGGCGTGCAACTC
The DNA here is from genome assembly GCA_900318795.1 of uncultured Prevotellaceae bacterium. Classification (GTDB taxonomy): domain Bacteria; phylum Bacteroidota; class Bacteroidia; order Bacteroidales; family Bacteroidaceae; genus Prevotella. The sequence continues at coordinate 6,039 of ONLU01000056.1, forward strand.
AGTGCTATCACAAACATGACCCAGAATATGCACAAAGGCGTGCAGCTGGGCGGTATGCTGAATGTAGCTTCTGACGAAATGGGGGGATGGCAAATTGCGGCCTTCAACTATGCTGATTCGCTGAAGGGCGCGCAAATTGGTGTTTTCAATACCGCTCGTCATATCAGGGGCGGATGGCAGTTTGGTATCATCAATTATACTAAAGACACGATTCCTGGCGCCACGCGCATCGGTCTGGTGAACATCAGTCCGAAGACAACTATCGACTGGATGCTGTTCGGCGGCAATCAGAGTAAGATTAATTTCGCCTTACGCTATCGAAACAAGAGTACCTATAATATCTTAGGTATCGGCACGCATTTCATGGGGTTGGATAGCCGCTTCTCCGGTGCCATCTACTATCGCATCGGTCAGTACTTCCAGCTATCGCCCAAGTTCAGCCTCAGCGGCGACGTAGGTTTTGCACATATCGAGACCTTCGAGAAAAGTGAAAGCGACAAGCCCCAACGCCTCTATGCCCTGCAAGCGCGCATCAATGCCGACTATCAATTCAATAAGACATTCGGCGCCTTTGCGTCTGTAGGTTGGGGCGACACGCGCTACTACCATCATTTTACGAGCTACCGCAGTCGTCCTATCATCGAAGTCGGTTTGACCATTCGTCGTCATAGGAGCAGTTACGACGACCTCTGGCAGAACACCAGTTTAAGGAAGAAGGTAGCTGAAAACTATCAGCAGACGGGCGACAGCACGATGGCTCTTGAACCCAAGAAGTGCTTCTGGGGTGCGGCCCTCGAAGTAACCGGCATCAATGTCGGCGTGCATCTGATGGACCGCTATCTGCTGAAGGAACCCTTTGTAAAGACTACGCTGAATAGCATCGGCGAGAACTTCCGCAGGGGTATGGTGTGGGATAACGACCTGTTCACGATGAACATGTTCGCTCATCCCTATCATGGCAACCTTTACTTCAATGCGGCGCGTGCCAACGGCTTGGGCTATTGGGAGTCGGCACCCTTCGCCCTGTTGGGGTCGGCTGAATGGGAATTCTTTGGCGAGACCGATCCCCCTGCCATTAACGACCTCTTCGCTACCACCTGCGGCGGTATGGCCATTGGTGAAACACTGCACCGCCTGAGTCTTACGCCACTCGACGATCGCACACGCGGTTGGAACCGCTTCTGGCGCGAAGCTGTGGCTACTTTGCTGAACCCCATTCAGGGAATCCATCGTATCCTCAGCGGCGATGCTTGGCGCGTACGTAACGACCACTATCACTATCACGACTTCCATACGATACCCATCCAGGCATCGTTCTCGACCGGTCTGCGCTATGTGGCTGACGATGGTGCCCTGTTCCGTGGCGACTACTGCCCGTATGTAAACATAGGCTTTGTCTATGGTGCGGGTGTCGACGGCGAAAAGCACACCAAGCCTTTCGACTTCTTCGACTTCGATGCTACATTCTCCTTCGGCGGTAGCCAACCCGTCATCAACAACATCAACATCATGGGTCGTCTGTGGAGCACGCCTATTGTCGACCGTACGGCAAAGAACGAACACGCCAAGAGCATGTATGGTGAGTTCGGTTTCTATCAGCACTACAACTATTATGATTCCAAACCCATCAAGGGCGGTTCCGACCTGACACCCTACCGCATCAGCGAGCCAGCATCGTTCGGTCCTGGCTTTATGTTTGTGATGGAGCAACCCAAGGCAGCGCTCACCCGTGCTGAGCAGCGGGTCTTCCTGAGCGGTATTCTGCTGGGTGGCACCAAGAGCGACTACTTCAACATCATCGAGCGCGACTACAACATGGGTAGCGGTTTCAGCATTAAGACGAAGACGGTGCTCGACTTTGGAAGCATGGCACGCTTCACGCTGAACGCCAAGTATTTCCGCATCTTTACCTTCAAGGGATACGAGGATAAGCTGGCACCACTGCAGGAACGCATTGACAATGGCGAATTCACGGCAGAATATCTGCGCTCTATCGCCGACGACAAAGACAAGTTCGAGGAAGTCACGGGCTACGACCTGCGCTATCTGAATGCTCAGGGCGACAAGGGCAATGCCGGACTCCTGATTATCAATCCCATGCTGGAGTTTCATGTGACAAAGCAGTGGGGCATCGTCGTTCAGGGGTCTTACTTCATTCGTCACACCTACTATAAGTATCACGACAATGTACGTGCCAGCACGTTCGAGGCCAAGCTTGGACTCACCTGCAGATTATGATGATTAGAGTAATACTGTCAATCATTCTATTTTGTGTTGTTACGGTGGAGACGGATGCCCAGTCCGTTTCCACCGACAGCATGAAAAACGATACCATTGTAAAAAAGGAGAGTTTGTGGAAACGCCTGAACCGGAAACTCAGCAACATGTACTTTACTTCGAAGTACGACACGAACTATTTGGCCCGGCCTAAGGAAAAGTGGCTGCTGAGGGCGATGGTCAACCAGACGGGTAACTACATCCATGCCAAAGGTACGGTGAACGATATATGGTCGAAATACGACCTGCACACCAAGAAGAATACCACCGTCGGTTTGGAGGTGAACTACTGCGACATTACCGTTTCGCTGTCGCTTAACCCCGCGAAGATGCGCGGCGACTACGACGACTACGAGTTCGATTTCGAATACCACGGCAATCGCATCAGTTTCGACATCAACTACCAGCGCGCTACGTCGCTGACGGGTGACATAAAGTTGGGCGATATGGATCATCTCGACGAGGAAGGACTGCGCATGAACATCGTCAACGTGACAGCTTATTACAGCTTCAACCACCGCCGCTTCTCCTTCCCCGCAGCCTTGTTCCAGAACTACTACCAGCGTCGTTCGGCAGGCTCATGGCTGGCGGGTGCCAGTTTCCAGGGCGGTAGCATCAAGACCACCGATGCGCTGATTGAGCGCAGTCCGAAGGCTCCCGACGTCCACCTCACCTTTGCCAATTTTGCCATTGGCGGTGGCTACGGCTATAATCTCGTACTCGGCCGTCACTCCCAGTGGTTGCTCCACCTCTCGGCCATGCCCAACTTCGTGGTTTACAAGCACAACACGTTTGAAGTTCGTTCCGCTGCTGAGCGTATGCAAGGCAACGACTATCACGAAAAGCGTGACCACGGTCTGTGTTTCAACATGATTTTTAACGAGCGTGCCTCCGTGGTCTATCACTTCACGCCTCGTTTCAACGCTGGAACCTCGTTCATGATGAGCAATTCCATCTACGACAATGGCGATGTCACTTTCAATCAGAACAAATATCATGCCCGCGCCTTTGTCGGCGTGAGATTATAGGATAACCGGCGCGCACGCCCAGATTTATTTCTCCAGCTCGACCTGTTGGCGGACAACGGCACCCGTGGCAGGGTGGAGTTGCAGGTGGGTGACGTAACGGCGGAAAAGGTCACCATCGCGTAACTCGGTAAAGCCAAACTGTTTAGATCAGGGTTTAGATCAGGGGACGGTCCTCTGATCTGTACTCAACGCGTTCCTTGAGGCTTCGCCTCGAAAGCGATCTTTGACATACTGAGACAAACGGTTATTTTTCCTCCAAACTTTGGAGGATTGGGGAATAATGTGTATCTTTGCGCTGTAAAAACAGCGCGAAGTTCTTTGACCTGAAGGTACAAAGTGCTAAA
>ONLU01000059.1 GCA_900318795.1 uncultured Prevotellaceae bacterium
CTGCCAGCAGTTCTTCTTCGGCGAGATGGCTTTCAACTACTTTGCCGACCAGAACAAGGAGTTCGTACAGCGTCGGCGCACAGGTCGTTACGAAGAGTGTTTCCGCAAGTTGCCCGACGAGTTCAGGACGCAGCAGTTCATGGACGTTTTCGGAGTTTCTCAGTCTACTGCCCAGCGTGCTATCGCAAGGCTCCATCAGGATCAGTTGATTGAAAAGGTGAAGTATGGGGTATATAGAAAAGTTCTGCAAGAAATGCCGTAGGGCGTTCCTGAAGTTACCCACTTACCCAGTTACCCACTTATGACATGAAGGTTTTTCCCGTTAATCGGGAAAGCGTCGTAAGCCCCAAAGGGGCAAGTATAATCATTTAACTTAAAAGAATTATGACACCACGAGGAATTCGTAATTGCAACCCACTGAACATCCGCAGGACTGGTAAGGACCAGTGGAAGGGTATGGCAGAGGTGCAGGCAGACCGCGCCTTTGTACAGTTCAAGTCACTGGAGTATGGCTGGCGTGCCGCCTTCCACCTGCTCACCCGCACGTACTACCACAAGTACCGCCTGTACACCATCCGTACAATCATCCGTCGCTGGGCACCGTCGAGTGAGAACGACACGTCGGCATATATCGCCAACGTCAGCCTTCTCACCGGCATCGACCCCGACGAGCCGATAGGCATCCCTTCGGACAGGCCCTCGCGCTGGATGGCAGTCGGCGTAGCAATGGCGATTCAGGAGAATGGAACAACATCCATCGACTGGTTCGCTATGCTGAAGGGGTGGGGACTATGTCGCCAAGAAGTATGATGTTTGAGGGCTTCGTGCCCTGACAATTGAGTTAGCCGCTGATGCTCTGTTCGCGCAGGGTGTCAGCGGCTCTATTCATAATGATTGTATTGTGTGTTCTTACATAAAAGAAATATTACTCGCTATAATTATGGTCCACCACAATGATCACCTGCATGCCGGGCACCAGGGGCTGAATCTCACTGGTAAGTTTGGCGACGAATGCCGCTTCATCATGCACGGAAATATCGGGCACCACGTCAACGGATAGCATCTGGTCTTTCTCAGAATAGTAGAATCCATGAACCTGAACGATGTCCTTGTGGGTTGCGAGGGTCTGCATCACCTGCGTCTGCAACTCGGCATGACGATTCTTGCCAGTTGCCACTGCATAGACGCCGACAGTCATGATAATGCCGTGACGCTCTATCATTTGCATGGTAATCTTACGCGTCAGACCATGAATATCGTGGGCCGACATGGTGTCATAGACGTTGATGTGCAGCGAGCCAATCTTTACGTCTGGGCCATAGTTATGCAGTATCAGGTCGAAAACACCGTGAACGCCTTCGAAATCGGAAACTTCTTTGATAATCTGCTTCGTGAGTTCTGCCGAAATACTCGTACCCAGCAGTTCGTTGACAGGCGAAGCCAGCATCTCAATACCTGCCTTGATGATCACTATGGAAATCAGTGCACCCAAGATGCCATCGAGCGACACGCCCCACAGCAGCATAACACCAGCCGAAATAAGTGTTGCCAGCGTGATGACGGCATCAAACAGCGCATCGGATCCGGAGGCTATCAGCGCGTCGCTCTTCAGTTGCTCGCCCTTGCGCTTCACCGCGATAACCACCAGTGTAGTTGTCGTGTACGAAGGCTCGGTTGGGTCGAAGATTTTCTTCACTGACTCGATGAGCGAGGTGATTCCTGCCGACAGCACGATGACGGCGATGATGATGGCGCTGAAATACTCGATGCGTCCGAAACCGAAGGGATGCTTCCTGTCGGCTGGGCGCTGCGAGAGTTTAGTACCTACGATGGTGATGACGCTCGACAGCGCATCGCTCAGGTTGTTGACGGCATCCATCACGATGGCTACGCTGCTGGCCAAAATACCTATAGTAGCTTTGAATCCCGCCAACAACACATTAGCTATGATACCAATCCAACTGGTACGGATGATGTCTTGACTTCTGTCCATAAAAAGTTGTTAATGCTTTTATGCTTTATTGAACTTTGTCTTCGGTTGCTTGCAGCGCGGGCAACGCCAGTCGTCGGGCAAGTCCTCAAATGCCACACCGTCGTGTTCGGCTGGATCGTACAGATAGCCACAAACAGAGCAGACATATTTGCCGGAGTCTTCCTTTTGGGAGAAATCTATCTCGGCAAGGATTGTCGGCACGGGATTGTCGAGATCCATCACACGCTTGGCCTCCAGATTCTCATAACCCTGCGGCGTATGGGTACCGCAATATACGGTAGGCTGATTGCGAACGAACTCGCGTACGCGGTCCATCGTCTCGCGAGCAGCTGGCAGGTCGTCGAAGACGACAGAAAGTTTATTCTCATAAAGAGCCTCGTCAACGTAGGTGATGTCCCCCTCGAACATATAGAACAAGCCCTCGTTCTCTGCGATGATAAGGCTGTTACCATTAGTATGTCCCTTAGCCTTGATAAAGTAAACACCATCGGCAATCTTCTGACTCTCAGGGAAGTTGTAATAAGCACCGTCAGTAAACTCTACTGGCACGATGTTTGGGATGTCCTTGAGCTCGTCAGCTCCAATTTCTTCTGCATTCACATAAATCTTAGCATTGGGGAAGGAACGAAGCTCTCCTGAATGGTCAGCATGCTTGTGGGTCAGCAGTATCTTTGTAACCTGCTCAGGCTTGTATCCCAATGCTACCAAAGCATCCATATAGTCGCAGATGCTCTTACCAATATAGATAGATGCCGTCTCCTCTGGTGCACCCTCAGGGAAGCCTGCGGGCAGGCCGGTATCTACCAAGATGACTTCGTTGCCTGTGTCTATCAGATAGTTCTGCAGACTGCCACGATAGCGGATGTTCTTGTCAAACTTCTCTTGTCCTTCCTCGCCACCAAATACGAATGGCTGAGAATAGAAACCGTCTTTCCTGAATTTTACAGCTTTGATGTCCATAGTTTTTTCTTTTGTCATAATTTGATTTATTTTAGGTGAATACTAATTACCAACCTACAAGTGCGGTATAAGTTAAACTGTACATATCTTACATCTCTTCTAAAGATCATGAATTTCTTTTTTGCATAAATAGTGTGCACAAAGTTACCCAAAAATGCCGAAATTTCGCTAACTTTACGGAATGTTTTGAGAAAAATTATGAAATATTCGACGGCTTCTTTTGAATTTCACAATAATCAGAGATCAGATTCCAAATACCATCTTCTGATAGTACTCCGCGTTTAAGGTCTGGAGGGAGCTCCCCTGCTTCGTCTGCAGCAAAGTCCAGTTTCCACAACTCACCGTCATAGTATTTGCTGAGTTCGGCAATATCTTCTTTGATAGCTTTCAACGAAACGACAGACCCATCCTTAATGGCAGCCACGGCTTTCTTGAAGCGCTGCTCCATCCACCTGATTCGCTCAATTTGTAAAAGCTTACAAATCGAATCCTCCTTGATAATCTTTGGTGCAGACTTTCCTGCCAGTACCAGTACCTTTTTACCATTGCGGTAGATATGCAGCTGACGAGAGCGGACTACGGCTGTCAGTTCAGTATCATCCTGTATGGCAATCCATAGAGAATGATACTCGCCATCCTCTTCGAACAGTTTGCGTTGCAGGTGCGAACACATGTTTGTCGTATCGATGGTTATCATACCTTTAATACTATTTTTATCTCAACCTGACGTGTTGACAAGAGTTGCGCCATATCTTTACAATTCAAAATATGCATTATTATATTTTATTAAAACTACAGGCAAAGTTACTGTTTTTTGCCACAAAATCACTATTTTTGCAGCAATTATTAAAATAGTTTAGGAAAGTTGACTACGAAGTCGTATATCAATGACAATTAATCATAGGAGAATGAAACATAAGGGAATCATCTGCGGCATACTGGCGGCTGTCTGTTATGGCACCAACCCCTTAGGAGCCTTGCCACTCTATGCGGAGGGTGTTAATACGTCGTCCGTTCTTTTCTTTCGTTTTTCTATAGCCACGGTCATATTGGGTGTTGTTCTTATTGCCAATCGGAAAAGTTTTGCAGTGACAAGGGCCGAATTAACGACGTTGGCCAGCCTCGGAGCCTTGATGGCAGCATCCAGCCTTACCTATTACCAGAGTTTCCATTACATGGATGCCGGAATTGCCTCTACCATCTTGTTCGTCTATCCTGTGATGGTGGCTGTCATCATGGCAACATTCTTCCGCGAGAAGGTCACGACAACAACCATTACTTCCATTCTCCTTGCCTTGGTAGGTATCGGTCTGCTATACAGGGGCGATACAGGCGTCTCGCTCAGCATGATGGGTGTGTTGCTGGTGATGGTGTCATCGCTGACCTATGCCGTCTATATCGTGATTGTCAACCAGTCGCGCATCCGTATGTCGACATTGAAACTCACGTTTTATGTGTTGCTGATATGCATGACGTGCCTGCTGGCTTATTCATTTACTTCGCCCGACTTGCAACTGATGTTGCCGCCGTCGCCCCGCGCGTGGTTCTTTGCCTGTTGGCTGGGGTTGGTGCCAACGGTTCTCTCGCTGGTATTCATGACCATCGCTGTTCATGAGGTCGGAGCCACGCCTACGGCTATCATGGGAGCCTTGGAGCCATTGACGGCAGTAGCCATCGGTGTGTTGGTCTTTGGCGAATTATTTACTTTCAGACTTGCTGTTGGAATCGTGCTCATCCTTTCTGCCGTATTGCTGATAGTGATGGGTAAGAGTTTCCATCTGCGTACTATCACACATACAATAACAACACTCGTCAGGAAAACCTGGCGTTGGAAATCATAGAAATTATGGCAACAAGTCCGACCTTCTCGCCGACAACGCGCTAATCATCTTCTATGTTCGTTCATCAATTTTCTTGATAACCTTGGCTGGGTTACCACCAACCACTACATTGTCAGGTACGTCCTTCGTTACCACGGCTCCTGCGGCTACGACGGCATTTCTGCCAATGGTAACGCCTGGACAAATAATGGCACCTATGCATATCCAAGCATTCTCTTTGATCGTCACCTTGCCGAAATGGAACAGGTTGTGCCTGTCGGACAAGTCGTGATCGACCGTTGCAATCTTAACTTCAGGACCTATCAGTACATGGTCCTCTATCACCACCTTCCCAGGAGAGAGGATGGTTGCCCCCTTGTTGATGGTCACATTCTTCCCGATAGTCATCCGACATCCGCAATCACAATAGAACGGAGAAACAATAGCCACACTATCGTCTATCTCACACTGGAACAGTTCTTCCAGCAGACTCTTATAATCTGAATCTGTTGGCTTCTTGGACGAGATCTTCAGGCATAGTTCATGGCTCCGTATCATCTCTGCCTCTACGCTACGCATACGTGGGTCTCTTTTGTCGCCCGACCCAGTGGCATCTATCATGTCAAACATCTGTTTCATGTTGCAAAGATATACAAAATAACTGATAAAACAATTATTTTGTCAATAAATTATAGGTAGCATCATCTACTGGCTCGCACCACTCGTTGCTGGCATCTGCTCAATCGGTGCTTTTTGACGCCAGTGCCACGAAACTACGCTCTGCCATCTTCATGGCATAGAGTCCACTGCACTGCTCCTTGACGGCTGATGATATACCAATTTTGCAGATAGTGCTTAAAAAATCTTGATTGCCGATGTTGGTGTACTTTATACTCTTTTATAATCGCCTGGCGTCATGCCGGTGGCGCAGTTCTATTTTGATGCGGGTGATGAGGGCGCGGTCTATCCAGTCTTTGGCTGTGGTTCCGCTGGTTTGTCGGATGACGGTGGTCAGGTAGCGCTCAGTGAGGCACATGCGTTCGGCATAGTAGCCTATCTGGTGATGCTCGGCACAATGCTGGGTGACCAGTTGGAGGAAACGGTCGAAGATGGACTGTTCGCGTGAACGACTGCTGGCCAGTTGGTCGGCCTGCTGGCGGAACAGATGGTCATAGTGGTGCATCTGGGCTGCTACAAGGGCTGTGACGGTGGGACGATGATAGTCGTCAGTGGCATGAACCGTTTGCCAGATGGTGTCCATAATATGTGTGGCAGTAGCGATATTCTCTTCGCTGACGGTTAATTGGAAGTCGCGTACTTGTCCATTGAAAGCCGACGGCATCTGTCCCTGCGCAAAGGGCATGGGGAAGTTGGAAAAAAGTCCCATGCCGAATATGCGGAGATCGGGCGACAAACGCTTGGGATGAATGATGGTGCCCGGACCGATATAGACCAGTGTGCCGCTCTTGAGATGACGGTCTTGCAGGTTGAAGTTGATGTCAGCCTCGCCGCTCATGACGATGCCAAAGCGGTGGTCGTTGATAGTGAAAGGTGGCTTTTGGTGCATCAGCAGACTGAACACTGTGTGGTCACCACGAACCATTGCCAGTTCACTATTCATGAATACATGCTCTCGGATCTGTGAGAGGTGTGGTGTCAGGATGTCACGCATTCGTGTGACGTCCATCAGTTGTGGCTGTCTGTTCATAATACGTTCTTTTTGCTGGCAAAGATAATCATTTTCCATGAAATAATGCTCTATTTTCATGTAAATCGAACAAAAGGAACATTTCCTCATTCTTACAGATAACGCCACGACGAAAAAAACATCGTACTTTTGCACCCGGAATTCAATGACAAAAGAGATATGAAGAAATTAGTTTTAGGTTTGGCGATGCTGCCGATGCTGGTACATGGACAGACACTGGAAGAGTGCCAACAGGCGGCAGAGAAGAATTATCCGCTGATACAGCAGTATGGACTCATAGAGAAGACCACCCAGCTGACGGTAGCCAATATCCAGAAGGGCTGGCTGCCGCAGGTGTCGGCATCGGCACAAGCCACGTATCAGAGTGATGTGACGGCATGGCCTGACGATATGAAGACGATGATGAGCGGTATGGGCATCGACATGAAGGGCCTGAAGAAGGACCAGTACCGAGTGGGCATCGATGTGCAGCAGACCATCTACGACGGTGGTGTTATAGGTAGTCAGAAACGCATAGCCCGTGAACAGGGCAAGGTGGAGGCGGCACAGAACGAAGTCAATATGTATCATGTTCGCAAGCGCGTGAACGAAATGTACTTCGGGCTGTTGCTGATTGACGAACAGATCAAGTTGAACACCGACTTGCAGACACTGCTGGCAGGCAACGAGCGCAAACTGGAGTCGATGACCAAGCGGGGCACAGCTGCCGAGAGCGACCTGCAGAATGTGAAGGCAGAGCGGCTCAACGCGGTGCAGAAGGCCACCGAACTGGCATCGCAAAAGCAGATGTTACAGCGGATGCTGAGTACCCTTTGCGGAATCGAGATCAGCAACATTCAGAAACCGCAAGTGAAGGCAGACGGCGGAGGGCTGATGTCTGAAGGCAGAGGGCTGATGGCTGAAAACCGTCGTCCGGAACTGAAGGCGCTGGACGCACAGATAGGCGTGCTGAATGCTCAGGAGAAAGCACTCAACGCAGCGCTGATGCCGAAGGTTGGCGTGTTTGCCCAGGGGTACTATGGTTATCCGGGATTGAATATGTTTGAGGACATGATGCGTCACAAATGGAGCCTGAACGGCATCATCGGTGCACGGGTGACGTGGAACATCGGTGCCCTCTATACCCGCAAGAGCGACAAGGCAAAGTTGCAGTTGCAGCGTGATATGACAGAAAACAATCGGGAGGTATTCCTCTTCAATAACAACCTGGAACAGATTCAGCAGCACGAGAACATAGAACGCTACCAGAAGCAGTTGGCTCACGACGATGAGATTATTACATTGCGACAGGCTGTGAGAAAAGCGGCAGAATCGAAGCTGGCACACGGCATCATCGACGTGAACGACCTGGTGCGCGAGATTAATCAGGAGCATGCTGCCTGTGTGCAACAGTCAGTACACGAGATTGAAATGCTGAAAGAGATATACGACAACAAATACACGACAAATCATTAAGTATATGAAGAAGATATATGTATTGGCAGGTGTGGCGCTGATGATGGCAGCCTGCGGAAACAACGAGAAAGACTACGATGCTACGGGTACGTTCGAGGCTACCGAGACGACCGTGTTTGCCGAACAGAGTGGGGCATTGCTGTCGTTCGATGTGAACGAGGGCGACAAGATGGAGGCAGCCCGAGAGGTGGGACTCATTGACACCACGCAGACGTGGCTGAAGATTCAGCAGACGGACGCTACCCAAGCGGTGTATCAGAGTCAGAAACCAGATATGGAACGGCAGATAGCTGCCACACGCCAGCAGTTGGCTAAGGCCCAGCAGGACGAGCAGCGCTACCGCGAACTGGTAGCCGACGGGGCTGCCCCCTCAAAGATGCTCGACGACGCTACGAGCCAGGTGAAAGTGTTGCAGAAGCAGTTGGATGCGCAGATATCATCGCTGAGCACAAGCACGCAAGCCCTCGACAAGCAGACGGCAGCTGCTGAGGTTCAGAAAGCACAGTTGCAGGACATGCTGCGCAAGTGCCACATCCTGACTCCCACCAAGGGTACGGTGCTCGAGAAATATGTGGAGCGGGGTGAGTTCGTGAGTGTGGGTAAACCGCTGTTTAAGATAGCCGATACCGAGTCGATGCACATGCGTGCCTACGTTACATCTGCCCAGTTGCAGCACATCAAGATTGGTCAGCAGGTAAAGGTCTTTGCCGACTATGGCGATGGCCAGCGCAAGGAGTATGCAGGTACTATCAGTTGGATATCCTCTCGCTCGGAGTTTACGCCTAAGACCATCCTTACTGATGACGAGCGTGCCGACTTGGTATATGCTGTCAAGGTGGCTATCAAAAATGACGGATTCGTGAAGATCGGTATGTACGGAGAAGTAAAATTAATTGATAATTGACAATTGATAATTGACAATTATGAATGCCATTGAAGTTAAGAACGTCAGCAAGAACTACGGCCCGGTGCAGGCACTCAACGATGTGTCGTTTGCCGTCGGCAAGGGTGAGGTCTTCGGACTGATTGGCCCCGATGGCGCTGGCAAGACATCGATGTTTCGCATCCTCTGTTCGCTGCTGCTACCCGATGCAGGCATGGCGGCAGTAGATGGCTACGATGTGGTGAAACAGATGCGCGAGGTGCGTAGCAGGGTGGGGTATATGCCCGGCAAGTTCTCGCTCTATCAAGACCTTACCATCGAGGAGAACCTGAACTTCTTTGCCACCCTTTTCGGTACTACCGTTGCTGAAGGCTACGATAGTATCAAAGCCATCTACTCGCAGATAGAACGCTTCAAAGACCGCAAGGCAGGCGCCCTCTCGGGTGGTATGAAGCAGAAACTGGCACTCTCGTGTGCATTGGTACACCAACCCAGTGTGCTCTTCCTTGACGAGCCCACTACGGGTGTTGATCCCGTGAGTCGTAAGGAGCTGTGGGAGATGCTACTGTCGCTGAAGGAAAGTGGCATCACCATTGTGGCTTCAACGCCTTATCTCGACGAGGTGCGTTGTTGCGAACGTGTGGCATTCCTTGATCACGGGAAGATTAGAGACATCGATACGCCGGATGTTATCCTTGACCGTTTTAAGGACATCTTCAATCCTCCTGGCATCGAGCACGAGAAAACCACGGAGACCAAAGATGAGAATGTGATTGAGGTCTCGCACTTGGTCAAGGCCTTTGGCTCATTCCATGCCGTTGACGATATCTCGTTCAGTGTTAAGAGGGGCGAAATATTCGGATTCTTAGGTGCTAATGGTGCGGGCAAGACAACGGCGATGCACATGTTGACAGGTTTAAATCAGCCAACTAGCGGAACGGGTAGGGTGGTAGGCTACGACATCCGCACGGAGTATGAGCAGATCAAGCGCCACATAGGCTATATGTCGCAACGCTTTTCGCTTTATGAAGACCTCACCGTTGCTGAGAATATCCGTCTCTTTGCCGGCATCTATGGCATGAATAAGGAAGATGTAAGAAGGAAGATGGACGAGGTACTGAAACAGTTGAAGTTTGAAGAACATAAGGACGATCTGGTGGGTTCTTTACCATTAGGTTGGAAGCAGAAGCTGGCCTTCTCTGTCTCGATATTCCACGACCCAGGTGTGGTGTTCCTCGACGAACCCACGGGTGGTGTCGATCCTGCCACACGTCGCCAGTTTTGGGAACTCATCTACGACGCTGCCCGTCGCGGCATCACCGTCTTCGTGACTACCCACTACATGGACGAGGCAGAGTATTGTGACCGTATCTCTATCATGGTGGACGGCAGAATCAGCGCACTCGGTACACCCGATGAACTGAAACAGCGTTTCCACCAACCCGATATGGACCATGTATTTACCTATCTGGCCCGTCAGGCCACCCGATCCTCTGATTAATGGTTAAGGGTTAATGGTTAATGGATAATGAAATGAAACAGTTTATAGCATTTGTAATCAAGGAAACCAAGCACATTTTGCGCGACAAGCGTACGATGCTCATCCTCTTCGGCATGCCCGTGGTGATGATGCTGCTCTTCGGCTTCGCCATCACCACCGATGTGAAGAATGTGCGCACGGTGGTGGTCACCTCTGAAATGTCGCCCCGTACTCAGCAGGCTGTAGAACGACTGGCACAATCGGAATATTTTATTATCACGCAGACGGTGAACACACCACAGGAAGCCGAACTGCTCATCCGTAGTCAGAAGGCCGATATGGCGCTGGTGTTTGCGCAGAATCATGGTATGCAGATGATGGTTGATGGCAGCGACCCCAATATGGCTCAGCAATGGACCACCTATGCCCAGCAAACCATGGCGGCAGCAAATTCTTCACTCTTCACTATTCACTCTTCACTTTTATACAATCCCCAGATGCGTTCCGCCTACAACTTCGTGCCAGCCATCATGGGTATGCTATTGATGCTTATCTGTGCTATGATGACCTCGATTTCGATTGTCCGTGAGAAAGAGAAAGGTACGATGGAAGTGCTGTTGGTATCACCTGTGCGCCCCTTGATGGTGATTATCGCTAAGGCAGTGCCCTATCTGGTGCTGGCCTTTGGCATCCTCATCATCATCTTGCTGATGGCGCGTTTCGTGTTGGGAGTACCCTTAGCAGGTTCGCTGTTCTGGATATTAGCCGTGAGTACTCTCTATATTCTGTTGGCACTTTCGTTAGGGCTACTCATCTCTAACATAGCACAAACGCAACTTGTGGCGCTGCTGATGTCGGCTATGGTACTGCTCATGCCTGTGGTGATGCTGTCGGGTATGTTGTTCCCAGTGGAGTCGATGCCGCAAGTGCTGCAATGGCTGGCTGCTGTGGTTCCACCACGCTACTATATCGAGGCTATGCGCAAGTTGATGATTATGGGCGTGGGTATAGGCGAAGTGGCTCACGAGGTGATTGTGCTGGCAATTATGACGGTAGTGTTGCTTGCCATAGCGCTGAAGAAGTTTAATGTAAGATTGGAATGATTATAATTTTCAATTTTCAATTTTCAATTGTCAATTATGATTAAGTATCTCATACAAAAAGAGTTCCTGCAGATACGCCGCAATGCGTTTCTGCCCAAACTCATCATCATGTTCCCTATCGTGATTATGTGCGTGATGCCGTGGTTGATGCAGATGGAGGTGAAGAACATCGTGGTAGATGTGGTTGACATAGACCACACCGTAGAGTCGCAGCGATTGGTGCAGCAGATTGCAGCCTCCAACTATTTCATCTTCGGTGGACAGAAAAACACCTATGCTGAAGCAATGAAAGACATTGAGAAGGGAAGGGCCGATGTCATCCTCGAGATTCGTGATGGCAAATATCTCATCGCAGCCAATGCCGTCAACGGCACCAAGGGCTCGATGGGCAGCGCCTATCTCTCACAGATA
>ONLU01000055.1 GCA_900318795.1 uncultured Prevotellaceae bacterium
AAGACGCTGATTCAGATTCTGGTTTCGATTCTGACGGCGATTGGTACCACGCTGGGCGTGACATCGTGCATGGGCTACGGACCGATAGCTATGCTGTAGAATATATAGATCCGGAATGAGAAAAATCGTTCAATGTCTGCAAGAAATGTTACATTGAACGATTTTTTTGGCTCTATGAAACAACTGTTATACACCGTACGCCCTAAAAAGCCTACATTTGCAGCAGAATTTTCAAGCAACAAGAGTACTAACCAAACAAAAAAGCAAATGAAACAAGCAAAGAGATTCATTCTGAGTTTCCTCATCCTGCTGTCAAGTACTATAATGTACGCGCAGGTGAGTGCTATCACCGGTACGGTGGTCGATGCGGCGGGTGAACCCGTCATCGGTGCCACGGTGATGGAGAAAGGGACGTCGAACGGTGCAGTATCCGACTTCGACGGCAATTTCACACTGAAGGTAGAGGCCGGCAAGCTGCTGGTGTTCTCCTACATTGGCTATCAGACCCAGGAACTGCCCGCCCAGAACGGCATGAAGGTCGTGATGCAGGACGATGCCCTGTCGCTGAACGAAGTGGTGGTGACGGGTTATACCACCCAGCGCAAGGCCGACCTGACCGGTGCGGTGAGCGTGGTGAGCGTCAGCGAGCTGGCCAAGCAGAACGAGAACAACCCGATGAAGGCCCTGCAGGGTCGTGTGCCGGGCATGAACATCCAGGCCGATGGTAACCTGGCGGGTGCTGCCACGGTGCGCATCCGTGGTATCGGTACGCTGAACGACAACGACCCGCTGTACATCATTGACGGTGTGCCCACGAAGGCCGGCATGCATGAGCTGAACGGTAACGACATCGAGAGCATCCAGGTGCTGAAGGACGCCGCCTCGGCATCTATCTATGGTTCGCGCGCTGCCAACGGTGTCATCATCATCACCACCAAGAAGGGTAAGGACGGCAAGGTGAAGGTGAACTTCGACGCCTCGGTGGCTGCTTCTTTCTACAAGAACAAGATTGAGACGATGAATGCCGAGCAGTGGGGTCGTGCCTTCTGGCAGGCTAACGTGAACGACGGACTGAATCCCAACAACAACAATCTGGGCTACCAGTTCGACTGGGGCTACGACAAGGCGGGCAATCCCATATTGAACGGCCTGTCCATGAATATGTTCATCGACGAGAACGCCACGGTGCGCTCGGCCGATACCGACTGGTTCAAGGAGATCACCCGCACGGGTGTGGTACAGCAATACAACCTGTCGGTCAGCAACGGCTCGGAGAAGGGCAGCTCGTTCTTCTCAGTAGGCTACTACGACAACCTGGGTACCATCAAGGACTCTAAGTTCAGCCGTCTGTCGGCCCGTGCCAATGCCGACTACAAGCTGTTCGACGGCAAGGTGGTCATCGGCGAGAACTTCACCGTCAACCGTACCAAGGGTGTCGATGCCCCCGGCGGTATTCTGGAGAATGCCCTGGAGTTCAACCCCAACTTCCCCATCTACGCTGAGAACGGCGAGTATGCCCAGGCGCTGGGTGCCTACTCAGAGCGCGAGAACCCGCTGAGCCTGATTGCCAACAACAAGGACAACGAATACACCATGTGGCGTATGTTCGGCGATGCCCACATCAGCATCACCCCGTTCAAGAACTTCATGGTTCGCTCTACATTAGGTATTGACTATTCGCAGAAGGAGCAGCGCTTCTTTACCTATCCCATTGCCAACGGTAAGGTGAAGCGCACCGACACGGCTGCCGAGAGCAAGCAGGAGCACTGGATGCGCTGGATGTGGAACGCCATTGCCACCTACAACTTCGAGGTAGGTCTGCATCGTGGTGACGCCATGGTAGGTATGGAGGTGAACCGCCAGAACTACAAGTGGAACTCCGCCAAGCGCTACGAGCTGAGCATTCTGAACCCTGACTACATGTGGCCTTCGGCCGGTACAGGCCGTCAGCTGGCATTAGGCTCCGGCGAGGGCTTCTCGCTGGTGTCGTTCTTCGGCAAGGTGAACTACACCTATGCAGACAAGTACATGGCCTCTGTCACCATCCGTCATGACGGTTCGAGCCGCTTCGGTTCCAACCACCGCTATGGTACCTTCCCCTCTGTGTCAGCCGGTTGGCGCATCACACAGGAGCAGTTCATGAAGCGCACCAGCACATGGCTCGACGACCTGAAGCTGCGCTACTCCTGGGGACAGACTGGTAACCAGGAAATCTCGAATACCGCTCGTTACACCCTCTATCAGGCTGTGGTGTCAACAGGTCTGTGGGAGAGTGGCGCATCAGGTTCTACCTATGACATCGCCGGCACCAACGGCGGTTCTATCCTGAACAGCGGCTA
This sequence comes from uncultured Prevotellaceae bacterium, assembly GCA_900318795.1. Classification (GTDB taxonomy): domain Bacteria; phylum Bacteroidota; class Bacteroidia; order Bacteroidales; family Bacteroidaceae; genus Prevotella. Next base: position 2,340 of record ONLU01000055.1, read on the forward strand.
TGTCCGTTCACAGCGTGGCAACGACGACATCAAGTGGGAGACAACCACTCAGCACAACATCGGTCTGGACTTTGCCCTGCTGCGCAATGAGGTCTACGGTAGCTTCGACTGGTTCCACAAGAAGACCAAGGACATTCTGCTCTTCATGGCAGGCATCGCCTCGATGGGCGAGGGTGCCTCCCAGTGGATCAACGCCGGTGAGATGAAGAACAAGGGTTGGGAGTTCTCGCTGGGCTATCGCCACAAGCTGGCTAACGGCTTCTCGTGGGATATCAACGGAAACATCAGCCAGTATCGTAATGAAATCACCAAGCTGCCTGAGACGGTAGCCGCCAAGGGTAACTTCGGTGGCAATGGCGTGAAGAGTGTGGTAGGTCATCCCATGGGAGCCCAGGTGGGCTATGTGGCTGACGGACTCTTCCAGAGCCAGGAGGAGATTGACAACCATGCCATTCAGGAAGGTGCCGGTGTGGGACGCATCCGCTGGAAGGACCTCAACGGCGACGGTCGCATCACCGAGGCCGACCAGGACTGGATCTACGACCCGACACCTGACTTCACTTGGGGTCTGAACATCTACCTGCAGTATAAGAACTTCGACTTCACCATGTTCTGGCAGGGTGTACAGGGTGTCGATGTAGACTGCCGCGGCTTCAAGTCGCAGACCGACTTCTGGGCTAACTCAGCCATCAATGTTCCCTACCTGAACAAGGGCACGCGCGTGCTGAATGCCTGGACACCAGCCAACAGTGGCAGCGACATCCCTGCACTGACCACTGCCGATCACAACAGCGAGGGTCGTGTGTCGTCCTACTATATTGAGAACGGCTCTTACGCCAAGCTGCGCACCATCCAGCTGGGCTACAACGTTCCGAACGCCTTTACTGACAAGTTGCACTTGGAGCGCATACGTCTCTATCTGTCAGCCCAGAACCTGCTGACCATCAAGAGCGGCAAGTTCTCTGGCGTCGATCCCGAGAATCCTGGATTCAACTATCCTATTCCTCTCAACTTGACCTTCGGCTTAAACGTTTCATTCTAAATATGACATCACTTATGAAAACAAAGATTCTATATATCATCTGCGCTGTCTGTGGTTTTGCTTCCTGCAACAGCTTTCTTGAAGATCAGGTGCCTCAGGCCACTCTGACACAGGATGAGGTGAAAGACCCGAAATACATTGACAATGTGCTGGTTTCTGCCTATGCAGGACTGCTGTCCATCGAGGATATGAACGCATCGTTCTCGCTTTGGAACTACGACACCCGCTCGGACGATGCCTATGTCGGTGGTGCAGGTTTCTCTGACGGCGATGTGTTCCACAATTTGGAGCGCGGCAATGGCTTCCTGACCAAGGACTGGAACTTCGCTTCCATCTGGGGCAAGCTCTACAACTATCTGTCTCGTGTTTCCCTGTCGCTCGATATGCTGGCTGAGGCTGACCAGAACAATACCACCATCCGCCAGCGTACCGGCGAGATGCTGTTCCTGCGTGCCTATGGACACTTCCAGCTGAAGCGCTTGTTCAAGAAGATTCCCTTTGTCAACAAGCCCAACATGACCGAGGACGACTATAACAACATGTCTAACACCGAGTACACCAACGACGAGGGTTGGCAGCAGATTATCAACGACCTCGAGCAGGCCTATCAGGTACTGCCCGTCACTCAGACCGAGAAGGGCCGTCCCACCAAGGCTGCCGCTGCTGCTTTCCTGGCAAAGGTCTACCTCTACAAGGCCTACCGTCAGGACAATGCCAACAGCAATCAGGTGACAGGTGTCAGCGCCGAGGACTTGCAGAAGGTGGTCGAATATACTGCTCCGGCTATCTATACCGCTGCTGGTTACGGTTTGGAGAGCGACCTCCACAACAACTTCCGTCCCGAGGAAGCCTACGAGAACGGCAAGGAGAGCATCTGGGCTATCCAGTACTCCAAGAACGACGGAACGACCTGGGGCAACCTGAACTTCTCCAATCGTCTGATTGTTCCCTGTATCCCCAAGGTACACGACTCTGGTGCTGACTTCTACAAGCCCTCCCACAATCTGGTCAATGCCTACCGCACCAACAGCGACGGCCTGCCCTATCTGGACGGTGCACCCGCTGCCGACTACAAGGTCGGTTCCACCCAGACTGTCGATCCCCGTCTCTTTGTCACCGTCGGTGTGCCCGGCACTCCCTACATGTTCAATACCGACTACATGATGGCTGAGTCTAACACCTGGAGCCGCTCGGGTGGCACCTATGGCTACTTCGTATCGCTGAAGCAGAATGTGGACCCCGCATACACCGATACTTATCTGTTCAACTGTGACAACCAGTGGGCATCATCCATGAACCGCATCGTCTTCCGCTATGCCGACGTGCTGCTGATGCGTGCCGAGGCTCTGGCACAGCTCGGTCAGACCAGCGAGGCTGTAGCACTTGTCAACCAGGTGCGCGACCGTGCTCTGGGCATGATCAAGAACAGCATCGTGTCCAACTATCAGGTGAAGTACGGCATCCGCTATGCCGTAGGCAAGTATAACGGTTCCTACTCGAAGGAACAGACCATGCAGCTGGTCAAGATGGAGCGTCGTCTGGAATTGGCTATGGAGTCTGAGCGCTTCTTCGACCTCGTGCGCTGGGGTGATGCCGCTACCGTCATCAACCGCTTCTATTCCACTGAGGCCGAGAAGATGAACTTCCTGGTAGGTTCGTCGTTCACTGCCGACAAGAACGAGTATTGTCCCATCCCCTACGAGCAGATTGCTGCCTCTAACGGTCACTATCAGCAGAACTGCGGAAACTGGTAACAAATAAAGTTTAAAGTTCAAAGTTAAAAGTTCAAAGTTCTCTGACCTAAAGGTCGATGACAAAGTTTAAAGTTTAAAGTTATGATTACCAAGATAAAGAAACTATTCTCTGCAGGTCTGCTGTGCTGTGCTATGGTCGCAGTGCTCACTGCCTGTAACAAAGACAACACCAGCGACATGAAGCTCGACGGCGCATGTCTGGTGGAGGAACTGGTGCTCAACGGACAGTATCGTGCTACCGTCAGTGTTGAGAAGAAACTGCTCAAGGTGAAGGTCCCCGTTGACTTCACAGCCAAGGACAACATGGAGATTACCAGTCTGCGGCTGTCGGCGGGCGCTACCGCCAACTATAAGGTCGGCGACCACCTGAATCTGGATGGTTCCAAGACACTCAAGGTTTCCAATGGCAACCTGGTCATGGACTATCAGCTCTCTGTACGCAACGACGAGGCCATCATGACCAACTTCCTGCTGGAGGGCGTCAAGGGTGCCATCAATCAGGACGACAAGAGCGTCACCGTCAGCGTCACTGGCAACAGCGGCATCGACCTCGCCAATGCCACCTTCGAGGTGCAGTGCAGCGAGGATGCCGTCTGCACACCTGCCAGCGGTACGAAGGCAAACTTCACCGAGCCTTTCCAGATAGTGCTCACTGACAATACTGCCACTACCACCTATACCGTCTATGTCACCATGATCTCTAATCCTGTCGCCCTCTTCGTGGGCGAGGCCGAGAACATCGAGATGCTCAATCCCGAGGAGAAGGCTGCCGCCAAGTGGCTCACAGGCAACATCCCCGGCTCTGCCTATGCATCGTGGGACGACATTGCCAGCGGCAATATGTCACTCGACGAGGTGCGCTTCGTATTCTTCCACCGTCACTGCACACCTTATGGCAACTACAACGGCTTCAAGGATGCCGAGCCGAAGGCTATGGCTGCCGTGTCCATGATGAAGGAGCTCTGGAAGCGTGGCGTGGGCTTCGTGCTGCAGCGCTCGGCAGTCAACTACGCCATTGCACTGGGTGCACAGCCTGAGGACTCTTATCCCAACAATGTGTGGGGTACCGACGGCGAGGGTTCCGACCTCATGGGTGCCGACCCCTGGACCTATCGTGTCTTCGACATCGCTCACCCGCTGTGGCAGGGACTGACCCGCTCACCGGGACTCGGTGACGACCGCATTATCACGCTCGACGAGGGCTACACCATCTGCAACACCACGTCACAGTTCGGCTTCTGGGGCGACTATCCCAACGAGGCTGCTGTCGAGGCCAGAACGGGAGGACGTGCACTGGGTGGCGACGGTAATGTGTCGTCATGGGAACTGAAGAGCGCCCAAGGCAGTTACGGCAAGGGTGGCATCATCTGCTTCGGTACCGGTGTCTTCGACTGGAACTCACCCACGCCCTACGAGCCCAAATATCACGACAACATGGGTCGTATCATGCTCAATGCTTATAACTATCTGACGAAGTGAAAAGTGAAAATTTCAAAGTGAAAAGTTTAAAGTTATGAAGACAAAGATATTTTCAACTTGCGCTCTCATGCTGTCAGCCTTTGCGCTGACAGCGTGCAGCGACAAAAAAGTCGACGGCGACCCCGCACGCGACTGGGCAGGCACAACCACCACATTTGTGTCCGAGGACGAACAGCAGTTCACCACCTTCTACACCCCTTCCATCGGTAGTGTGGGCGACCCCATGCCCTTCTACGACCAGAAGGCAGGAGCCTTCCGTGTGCTCTACCTTCAGGAGTATGTCAACAACATGAGCCACCGCTTCCACCCCATCTGGGCTGTCCAGACCGAGGACGGTTGCAACTACGAGCCCCTGGGCGAGATCATCCCCTATGGCGACAACGACTACCAGCAGGATGCCGCCCTCGGCACGGGCTGCTGCTACTACAACGACAAGGACGGTCTCTACTATGTCTACTACACCGGTCACAACGGCAACTGCAAGAACCGTGAGGTCGTCATGCGCGCCACATCGCCCGACTTCAAGACCTGGACCAAGGACGACCTCTGGGCGCTCAACGGTCCCGACTACGGCTATTCTGCCAACGATTTCCGCGACCCGCAGATCTTCGTAGCCGACGACGGACTCTACCGCATGGTCATCTCCACCTATCCCGTATGGGGCGGTGACCCGAAGTTTGCCGAGTTCAAGTCTGCCGACATGAAGAACTGGGAGCACGTCGGCATGTTCAACATGATCTGGGACCGCATGCTCGAGTGCCCCGACATCTTCAAGATGGGACAGTACTGGTACCTCGTCTACAGCGAGTCGTTCCGCACACCCTGGAGCCGCAAGGTCAAGTACATGATGGCTTCGTCGTGGGATGAGCTGAAGGACTGCTTCAACCACGGACCCAAGTGGCCTGCCGACGGCAAGGAGGGTGTGCTCGACAGCCGTGCCTTCTATGCCGGCAAGACAGCCTCCAACGGTACCGATCGCTTCATCTGGGGCTGGTGTCCGCTCCGCGAAGGCAGCACCATCCATGAGAAGAACGTCAACGTCGGCGGCGAGAAGGACGGCGACGAGCCCAAGTGGTCGGGCGCACTGGTGTGCCACCGGCTCATCCAGCATGAGAACGGCACCCTGACCCTCGGTCCCGTGCCCGCCCTCGCAGCCAAGTACAACCAGCCACAGACCGTCAGCGTCATGGCAAGCAACGGATACAATGGCGGCACCCTCAGCGGCGACGATGCCTACGTGCTCTATCCCCGACTGGGACGCCACAACCACATCTCGCTGACCGTCAAGACCTCCAACAACTGGGACAAGTTCGGCATCTCCATGGTGCGCAGCACAGACCCCGAGTTCTACTATACCATGGTCTTCAACCCCGAGAACGAAAACTGGCGTAAGGTCAACTTCGAGCAAGAGGGAGTCCGCATCCAGAAGAACGAAGACGGTTCCGAAACCAAGACCTATGGCAAGGGCTTCATCGGCGGCATCGACAGCTACGGTTTCGACCGTCCCGCAGACAACACCTATAAGATTGACATCTACACCGACAACTCCGTGCTCGTCATGTATGTCAACGACAATGTCTGCTACACCCAGCGCATCTATGGCATCCAGAAGAACTGCTGGAGCGTCAACAACTACGGCGGCAGCGTCACCGTCAGCAACGTCACCGTCACACAATATTAGTTTTTAGTTAGTAGTTTTGGTATTAATTCCGCCCGGGCGTCGTGATGACACTCGGGCAGTTTTTGATTTCCAAATGACACGCCACGCCAAGCGCCCACTAAAACTGAACTTTCGGACCTTTAATCATTATTTGTTTTGAATGATATAACTTGCATGATGCGAATTGCATAATACAAAAAGATGATGCGAAGATGCCGTTAATTCCAAAAGTTTTTGTACCTTTGCAAGAAAATGTGTGTCATTCATGTACGATCAGATTCGGGGCGATTTATTCTATATTATGTTATACACGGCGGTGATAGTTATGGCTATCCTTGCCAGCTGTTACCTGTTGTTCCGTAAGGGCAATGCCTTTGCAGCGGATATTACGCCGCCTGTACGCCTGCGCCGCTGGACTGCAGCGTTCTTTGCAGTATTCGTCGTGAATCATGTGTGGTACATGGGGCCGTTGTTCTTCATCACCTCCAGCGACGACGTTCATCTTGCCAATCTGGTTGGCGGGCTGATAGACTGCCTGACATTCTTCCCGCTGGCCATCATCGTACTGTTTTGCATGCTGCAAGACCGCAGGCGCCCGTTGTGGCCTGTCGCCGTCATGGTCATGCCGCTCGTCGTGGGCATGGTGTGGTGCGTCGTCACCTGCAGCGAAGTGCTTTTCCCCGTGCTGATAGGCTATCTGCTGCTGATGAGCATAGGGCTGATAGTCTATATGGTGTTTGCCTTGCGGCAATACGGTCGTTGGCTTCGCGACAACTATGCCGACCTGGAGCACAAGGAGGTGTGGCAGAGCTTCGTGGTGCTGGCCATCATACTGTTGGTGTTCCTTATCTATACGCTGACCGGCGACGACCAGACTTTCGAATACATTCTACAGCTAATCGTAGTCGTACTGATAGGCTATCTGCTGTGGCGTGTCGAGACGCTGAGCGACCTGAGCCTTCTCCAGCCGCAGGCCCTTCCCGCTGACGAGCGAGCCACAGAGGTGACAGAAGACGATTTGCCGGCTGTTCGCGACAATATCGGAGAGTTGCTACAGCAGCATTGCGTAGATGCGCGACTCTATTTGCAGCACGATCTGACTGTTGCCCAACTGGCTCAGGCCGTTGGTGTCAACCGTCTCTATCTGAGCCAGTATTTCTCGCGTCAGGGCTTAAGCTACAATGCTTATATCAACGACTTGCGCATCAATCATTTCGTCAGCCTCTATCAGGAGGCCGTAGCGGCTCAACGTTCCTTCACCGCCCAGCAGCTGGCTCACGACAGCGGTTACCAGAGCTACAGCACGTTCAGTCTCGCCTTCAAGCAGCGTATGGGACAGACGGTGACGGCATGGATACGCAATGCGGACAAGTAAAAAATAGGCAGCCGGACTTTCAAAATCAGAAAAAATTGTTTCAAAATATGAAAAATCCGAATGAATAAGGCGTTCGGAGTATTGTCGGTTGAGAGATTTTGCTTACCTTTGTGCAAAAACCTAAAAATTATAAAACCAATCAATAGCAGAAACTATGAAAAAAAGGAGTTTATGGATGCTCGCCGCCATCCTCATCTGCGGCGTAAGCGTGTTCACGGCGTGTACGTCGAACAAGGACAACGCGGGTACAGACGAAAAAAGTGGTGCCGACCTGGTGGTCATTGGCAAGATTTTCACTTCTGAGAAT
>ONLU01000054.1 GCA_900318795.1 uncultured Prevotellaceae bacterium
ATGAGATATACCAAACAAGCAATGACGCTGGCACAGCAGATTCTGACACTGCAAGGCAGAGGTCTGATGATTGCTGATACCAATAAGGCAGAACAAGCTCTTGATGCTATCAGTTACTTCCGATTGGCAGACTACTGGTATCATTTGGAAGCTGATCATCATACTCATCAGTTTCTTCCCAACAGTCATTTTGAAGAGGTACTTTGTCTCTGACGAACTCGTCCGTGTCACCTTTGGGCCTTTCGAGGGCTTGACCAGTTTTGTCCCCTTGCACTAAGCAAGTACCCAAGCTATACCCAAGTCCTACCCAAGCCCACGGAGCACCTTAGGACTTGGCTACACCTTGGGAAGTACTTGGGTAGGGCTTGGGTATGACTTGCATGGCTTTAGCTGAATAGCATAGTGTGACAAAAAGGGAAGATGGCTTGGAAGTTTCAAAATAATTGTTTATCTTTGCTCCAGAAAAAGTTAAAAGAGGTCCACGGACGGGTACATATATCAATATAGGTAACTTTTATCTTTATCATTGATGAGTGGGATGCCAAGGGTGGACGACACTATAGGCAGAAGTCTCGTTTTGGTACGCTGCTGTTGCATTGTATGCTGGGTATTGGTATCCCCTTTATAGCGCTTCTAAGTATTGCCGTAGAAGTTAAAAAGCACTATCAGAAAACGTTTTATTGCGATAAGTGTTTGCTATTTTAAAATAGTTTTCGTATCTTTGCCCGCTAAATATGAAAAATATCAAGTGGGGCTTCATCGGTTGTGGTGATGTCGTTGAGAAAAAGAGTGGTCCTGCCTTTTCCGAAGTGGAAGGATCCAGTGTTGTTGCTGTGATGAGTCGCAGCGAGGGCAAGGCTCGTAGCTATGCTGAACGTCACGGAATAGGTCGTTGGTATAAGGACGCCCAGGAGCTGATTGATGACGACGAAGTGAATGCGGTCTACGTAGCCACTCCTCCGTCCAGTCATGCCACCTATGCCATCATGGCCATGAAGGCCGGCAAGCCCGTTTATGTGGAGAAGCCGCTGGCGTCGTCCTATGAGGACTGCCTGCGCATCAATCGTGTGTCCGAGGAGACAGGCATCCCTTGTTTCTGTGCATATTACCGCCGTCAGCTGCCCTATTTCGAGAAGGTCAAGGAGATTGTTGAGCGTGGTGTCATAGGCCAGGTGGTCAACGTGCAGGTTCGCTTTGCCGTACCCCCGCGTGAGGCCGACTATGCTGCCGATGGCAAGTTGCCTTGGCGGCTGCAGCCCCAGATAGCGGGTGGTGGCTATTTCTACGATATGGCTCCCCACCAGCTGGACTTTCTGCAGCAGTTGTTTGGTGTCATTGTCGAGGCTCGTGGCATCTGCGCCAATCGTGGAGGCCTTTATACGGCCGAGGACACTGTGAATGCCTGCTTCGAGTTCGAGAACGGACTCTCAGGTGCCGGCTCTTGGTGCTTTGTGGCTCACGAGTCAGCGTGTGAGGACCGCATCCACTTGGTAGGCAATCGTGGAGCGGTGTCGTTCTCCGTCTTCGACTATCAGCCCATCCACCTCTATACCATGTCTGGCGAAGAGAACTTTGTGGTGCCCAATCCGCCTTACGTGCAGGCTCCGCTCATCAAGAATGTGATAGAGCACCTGCAGGGCATCGGCGTCTGCGACAGCACCAGTCAGTCTGCTACTCCTGTCAACTGGGCATTGGACTGTATTCTTGGAAAATTCTGAGTCGATGCGAAAGATAGTGTTCCTGCTGATGTTGATGACTAGCCTTGTAGCGATGGCTGGCGACTCTCTGAGCGTGGAGCCTGCTCCTGTCTCCAAGAAAGGCAGCTGGCTGAAGCGCGTCATCGACTCATTCAGCGATCAGGATACACTCTATGTCGAGCCCCAGCACTACAACTGGGCACTCATGCTGCAGTCAGTGACCACCTACGACTACTATCGTCTGAGCACGACGGGACCCAACGGACAGTCCATCTCGTTCTCGCCCCAGCTCGACGTCCGTTTCGGTCCTTATTTCGGGTGGCGCTGGGTGTTCCTCGGATATACTGTCGACCTTCGCAACCTGAACATTTTCAACAAGTCGCCCAAGTTTGAGTTGGACGCCAGCATCTACAGTGCCCGTTTTGGTGCCGATCTGTTTTTCCGCCGCACGGTGAACGACTATAAGATTCGCAGCGTCTCTATGGGCCCCGACATTGATACCAGGAATCTGGAGGGTGTAGCCTTTGATGGTCTGAAGGTCAGCATCACAGGTGTCAACCTCTACTATATCTTCAACTACAGGCACTTCTCCTATCCCGCAGCCTTTGCCCAGAGCTCTTGTCAGAAAATCAGCTGTGGCACGTGGATGGCAGGACTGGGTTATCTGAACAACCATATCGACTTCGACTACGAACGTATGGAGGCATTGGCCAAGGAGCACCTCGGGCAGGAGGTCAAGCTCGACACCGGCTTCAACTTCAAGAGTGTCAAGTATCGCAATATCAGCGCCTCCGTGGGCTATGCCTACAACTGGGTCTTTGCCCGCAACTGGCTGTTCTGCAGCAGCTTGTCGCTGGCGTTGGGCTACAAGAAGTCTTATAGTGAAGAAGAGAAGAACAAAACCAGCGGCTTCGACTTCAGCAACTTCAATGTTGACGGCATCGGACGCTTCGGAATCGTGTGGAACAATACCAAGTGGTATGCCGGTGCTTCGGCTATCGTCCGCGCCTACAACTACCATAAGTCACGATTCGCCGCCAACAACATCTTTGGCGACCTCAATATTTATGTAGGATTAAACTTTGGTCCCCGTGGGCCGTATAAGAAGAAAAGGACACTATGAAGAGATACAGCCTTTTGACCATGATATTCCTCGTGGCACTCTGTGTGCAGGCACAGGTGACCTACCAGCGTCAGGACAGCCTGACCATCTGCCGGCTGCTCCAGTCTGCCACCCCGCAGACGGGCATGCTCACGCTGGCGCGCCACTTTCTGGGTGTGCCCTATGTGGCTCATACCCTCGAGGTCAATGTCGATGCCTCGCAGCCTGTGGCAAAGGACGAACGGCTCGTGGTCAACACGCGCCAGCTGGACTGTACCACGCTGGTCGAGACGGTGGTGGCACTGAAGTTGTGTGCCCAGCAGGGCAAGCGCACGTGGAACGACTATACTTCCGTGTTGCGCCGGCTTCGTTATCGCGGGGGCGTGCTCGACGGCTATGCCTCGCGGCTGCACTATTTCTCCGACTGGATCAGCGACAAGAGTGCCATGCAGCTGGTGCAGGAAATCCAGCGTCCCAATCCGCCCTTTACGGCAGTCCAGAAGATTGCCGTCAGCTACATGAGCGAGCATCCGCAGGCCTATCGTGCGCTGAAGGCTCACCCTGGGCTGGTGCCCCTCATCCGTTGTCAGGAGCAGGCGCTGACGGGTCAGACCGCCCGCTACATTCCCAGGAAGGAGGTCAAGAATACCGAGCTGATGCGTCAGACGGTGAAGGATGGCGACATCATTGCCATCACGTGCAACAAGGCAGGGCTCGACATTGCCCACCTGGGCTTTGCCGTGTGGCGTCCTGACGGTCTCCATCTGCTCAATGCGTCGCAGCTGCATCACAAGGTAGTCGAGGAACCCATGACGCTGCGCAACTATCTGTCCAAGCATCCTACGTTCACAGGCATACGGATTGTGAGACTGAGAAATCTTTGATTGCCCCCCAGAAGAAGTCAGTAAATTGTAAAACGCAAATATAAAACTAGGTTATTATGGAATTACCCGATTTTATGAATTATGCCAATAAGTTCTCGCAGACGGACTTTACGGAGAAGATTGCCCGCATAGCCAAGCGAGCAGGTTCAAAACTGGTGTATGCTGCCCTCATTCTGTACTACACGTTGCAGAGCGACAAGGTGAGTGCCGCCAACAAGGCCATGATCATTGGTGCCCTGGGCTATCTCATCAGTCCCCTGGACGTGGTGCCCGATGCCATTCCCATTGCCGGACTGGCAGACGACCTGGGTGTGCTCATCTTCGTGCTGAAGAAAGTCTGGACAGACATTGACCCCTCTATCCAGGAGCGGTCAAAGGAGAAGTTGTCCAAGTGGTTCGACGAGGACGAGATAGCTGAAATCGACGACATCTTCAAGGGTGAGTAACCTTTGCAGTCATGGTTAACGACTATCAGATAAGGGTTCAACCCCATGTGGCTGCCAACGAGCAGGCACTCTGGGACTATGTGGCTGGGGAGTATGGCTTCGACGTACGCACGCTGACAGCCCTGCGCATCCTGCGACGCAGCATCGATGCCCGCCAGCGCACCATCTTTGTCAACCTGAAGGTCAGGGTGTACATCAACGAGATGCCCCGGGACGACGAGTACGTCCATACCGACTATCCCGATGTCTCCGGCGCCCCACAGGTCATTGTGGTGGGTGCCGGTCCCGGTGGCTTGTTTGCCGCCCTCCGGCTCATCGAGCTGGGTCTGCGCCCTGTGGTGCTGGAACGTGGCAAGGACGTGCGCGAACGCAAGCGCGACCTGGCACTGATTGCCAAGACGCAGCAGGTCGATGCCGAGAGCAACTACTGCTTCGGCGAGGGTGGGGCAGGAGCCTACTCGGACGGCAAGCTCTATACGCGTTCCAAGAAGCGTGGCTCCATAGAGAAGATACTCAACGTCTTCTGTCAGCATGGGGCATCCACCAATATCCTGGCCGATGCCCATCCCCATATCGGTACGGACAAGCTGCCGCGCGTCATTGAGAACATGCGCTCCACCATTCTGCGTTGTGGCGGCGAGGTACACTTCCAGACCAAGATGACGCGCCTCCTGACGGAGGGCAACAAGGTGATTGGTGTCGAGGCCCTCAGCCCTCAGCCCTCAGCCCTCAGCCATCATACCTATCTGGGACCGGTCATCCTGGCTACGGGGCACTCTGCCCGCGACGTCTATCGCTACCTGGCCGATGCCCGTGTGGAGATAGAGTCCAAGGGCATTGCCGTCGGCGTGCGTCTGGAGCATCCTGCAGAACTCATCGACCAGATACAATACCACTCGCGGCAGGGTAGGGGCAAGTACCTGCCGGCAGCCGAATACTCGTTTGTCACACAGGTCGACGGACGCGGTGTCTACTCGTTCTGCATGTGCCCCGGAGGCTTTGTCATTCCTGCCGCTACCGACAAGGAGCAGATAGTGGTCAACGGCATGAGTCCCTCCAATCGTGGCGGACGCTGGTCCAACTCTGGCATGGTGGTCGAGGTACGGCCTGAAGACTTACTGGGAATTGGCATTGAAGCGTCAGGGGTGAAGGGTGAAGAGCCTTCTCCGCTTGCGATGATGCATTTCCAGGAACAGCTGGAGCGCGACTGCTGGCAACAGGGCAACAGGAAGCAGACCGCCCCCGCCCAGCGCATGGCCGATTTCGTCAACAAGCGGCTCAGCTACGACCTGCCGCAGAGCTCCTATGCTCCAGGGCTGATATCGTCGCCCCTGCACTTCTGGATGCCCCAGTTCATCAGCCATCGTCTGCAGGAGGGCTTCAAGGCCTTCGGACGCCAGAGTCACGGATTCCTGACCAACGAGGCCGTGATGATAGGTGTCGAGACGCGTACCAGCAGTCCTGTGCGCATAGTGCGCAATCCCGAGACGCTGATGCACGTCCGCCTGGAGGGCCTGTTCCCGTGTGGCGAGGGTGCCGGCTATGCCGGTGGCATTGTGTCGGCAGGTGTCGACGGCGAGCGCTGTGCAGAAATGTGCGCGAAGTATGTGGATATGAATCGTGATTGTTAAAAAAAGTGAGTCAACAGCACTTTTTGGGCTTTTCACGCTTCACTTTTATCCGAAATTCGTATCTTTGCAGATTAGATATACAAATTTACTAAAAACCAAAATAATTATGTTATCACAGCAAGATTTGAAGCAGTTGGCTCAGAAGGGTATCTCTGAGGCACAGATTGAGAGACAGTTAGGCGAGTTCAAAACAGGCTTCCCCTTTCTGAAGCTGGAGGCTGCCGCCGCCATCGGCAAGGGCATCGTCGCCCCCACGGCAGGCGAGCGTCAGCAGTATGTAGAGGCTTGGAAGCAGTATAAGGCCGCAGGCAAGCGCGTGGTCAAGTTCGTACCTGCATCGGGTGCCGCCAGCCGCATGTTCAAGGACATGTTTGCCTTTGTGGATGCCGACTATGACGTGCCTACCACCGATTTCGAGAAGAAGTACTTCGACAACATTGAGAAGTTCGCTTTCTATAAGGAGCTCGATGCAGCCTGCCAGAAGAACGAGGGCAAGGGCATCAAGGAACTGATGGCTGCAGGCCAGTACAAGGCCGTAGCTGCCAACATGCTGAAGGCCGAGGGACTGAACTACGGACAGTTGCCCAAGGGCCTGCTCCTGTTCCACAACTACTCTGAGGGTCCCCGCACTCCCATGGAGGAACACCTCGTGGAGGGCGCCCTCTATGCTGCCAGCAATGGCGAGGCTCATGTCCACTTCACCGTCTCACATGAGCACATGGAGCTGTTCAAGCAGAAGGTAGCTGAGAAGGCCGATTTCTATGCCCAGAAGTACGGCATCAAGTACGACATCACCTTCTCCGAGCAGAAGCCCTCGACAGACACCATCGCTGCCAATCCTGACGGCACCCCGTTCCGCAACAGCGACGGCTCGCTGCTGTTCCGTCCCGGTGGTCATGGCGCACTCATCGAGAACCTGAACGAGATTGAGGCAGACGTTATCTTTGTAAAGAATATTGATAATGTCGTCCCTGACCGCCTGAAGCCCGACACCGTCGAGTGGAAGCAGGTCATCGCCGGCGTGCTGGTCACCCTGCAGAAGCGTGCCTTCGACTATCTGAACCTGCTCGATTCCGGTCAGTACACCGCCGAGCAGATAGAGGAAATCGCCAACTTCGTTCAGCATGATCTCTGCTGCATCAAGGCTGACATCCAGGAGCTGAAGGGTGCCGACCTCGTTGCCTATCTGCGCAAGAAGCTCAACCGACCCATGCGCGTCTGTGGTGTGGTGAAGAATGTCGGAGAGCCTGGAGGCGGCCCGTTCCTGACCTATAATCAGGATGGCACCGTGTCGCTTCAGATTCTGGAATCCAGTCAGATAGACAAATCCAATAAAGAATATATGGAGATGTTCACCAAGGGCACCCACTTCAATCCTGTCGACCTCGTCTGCGCCGTCAAGGACTATAAGGGCCAGCCCTTCAATCTGCCCGACTATGTCGACAAGACCACCGGCTTCATCTCTCAGAAGTCCAAGAGCGGCAAGGAGCTGCAGGCTCTTGAGTTGCCCGGACTCTGGAATGGTGCCATGAGCGACTGGTCAACCGTTTTCGTCGAGGTTCCCCTGGCTACCTTCAACCCCGTCAAGACCGTCAACGACCTTCTCCGCAACCAGCATCAGTAAGAAGCGTTTTGTAATAGATTATATCAAGAAGAGAGACTCCCTGTTCGTCGGGGTGCCTCCCTTTTTTTAGGTGTCAGCCGATAAAAAAGGTGAGGCGAAAGAGCCTGTATTCCAATAATTGTTGTATCTTTGCAACTGGATTTTTTAAAGTGAAACAATGATGAAGAAATTTTGGGTAAGAACAGGAATGGTGCTGTCACTGCTGCTGATGACGAGTGGTGTTGATGCACAGAAGATTGATGGACGACTGACAGAGCTCGTCTTGCAGTCTGTCACCCGTCGCGCACAGGGGTTAAGTCCGCTCGACGCCAAGGGTGTGAACAGTGAATTGTCCGTGCGGTTCAATGCCGACGGAAGCATCAAGAGCCTGTCGGCCGTCGCCACCCTGAAGGAGGGAGCTCAGTGTCCCACCGAGCAGCTCCGGCAGATGGGCATCCAGGTGCGCTACGTGCTGGGCGACATGGTGGCCCTTCGCATTCCTGCCGACCAGTTGCAACGGTTGGAGCAGGTCGAGGAGTTCAGCTACGTGAAGGCTGACGAGATCAAGCAATTGGCGAATGACGAAGCCCGCAAGCACACTGGTGTTGACCAGGTCAATACCGACGCCGTCGCCAAGAGCGTGGGACTGCCTCAGGCCTATACGGGCAAGGGCGTGGTGCTGGGCATTATCGACGCTGGCATTGACTACAACCATGCTGCCTTCTGCAACGCCGACGGCACGACGCGCGTCATGAGAGTCGTCGAATATGATGAAGACCTGGACGAACTGATAGAATACTATCCGGAAGACATCAAGCAGCTTGACACCGACTACCGAGAGACCTCGCATGGCTCACACACATCGGCTATTGCCGGAGGTTCCGAGCTGGGCAACAATATGCAGGGCATGGCGCCCGAGACCGACCTGGTGCTGGTGGGAATCGGCAAAAGAATGAGTGATGCCAATATTGTTGAGGGCATCAGGCGAGTCTTTGACTATGCCGACCAGGTTAAAAAGCCCGCTGTCGTCAACATCAGCATAGGCGGCATTGTCGGCCTGCACGACGGCAGCGACACGATGGCAAAGGGTATTGCCCAGCTGACGGAGAACGGCACCAAACCCGGACGCGCCGTAGTGGTCAGCGCGTGCAACTCTGCTTCCGCGTGGCAGTCCATCGTCAAGACGCTCCCCAACACCACCGACCAGCTGAAGACGGTGTTGGGAGCATCCGGCTTCACAAAAGACTACTCGTCGGAATACCGGGAGATGTATTACCTCTATGCCTCTGACTACCAGGACTTCACAGCGACGCTTGCCATGATAGACCTGACGTCGGGCAAGGTGGTGGACATGAAAGACCAGCTGACGAATGCGAACGGGCAAAAAGTCAACCCTGCCGACATCAAGCTGACGGGCTATAACGTCAAAACCCTCAAGGGCACAGACGCCAAAGTCTACTTCATATCGTTCAAGAGAGCAAAAGTGTACGTGGACAATGTATCCTATCGTTTTGCCATTTTCGTAAAGGCAGGCCATGCCGGCCAGACCATCAATATGATTTGTTCGGGCGACGAGAATAAAGAGCCTTGCTTCGACGCACCCGTCGGGACGCTCTTCTACGACTTCCCTGGCAACGGCTGGACCAAGGGCAATGGCGACATGGCCTGCGGCACGAGCGTCTGCAACGACGCCGTCATCAGCGCCGGCGCATACATCACCAGGACCCAATGGAACAACTATCTGGACCAGGCATGCTCCTACTCGAAGTCTGCCCTGACTGATGCCCTTCCGTCGGTTGGCGAGATTTGCGACTTCTCCAGCTATTGTGTTGACGACAACGGCAAGCCACGACCCACGCTGATTGCGCCGGGAAAGGGACTCATCTCTGCCGCCAACAACTACAACACGCTCTACTTCAAGCAGTCCGATCCTGGCGTTGTCAGCGAAACGATAGCAGACCTCTACAAAAGGTCCTTGTGTACGAACATACCGAAATTCGACCGTCCCAACTGGTATTACGTGACCCAGGGCACGTCGATGTCGGCACCTGTTACCTCGGGCGTCGTAGCCCTGTGGATGCAGGCCAATCCCCAACTGACTGCGCTCCAGATCATGGACATCATGAAGGAGACCTGCGACAACGACGAGTGGACTACCGATGTCAGCAAGATTCCGTCGCACAACAAGGTGCAGGCAGGCTTCGGCAAACTGAACTGTCTGAAGGGCCTGAAGAAAATACTGGGTACCAATGCCATCAGTGTGGCGGGCAGTGACGGCGACCGCCATGCTACTCCTGCCACCATGTACAGCGTCGATGCTCCCGTCTATAACACCATGGGCCAGCAGGTTGACAAAAGCCACAAGGGCCTTGTGATATATAAGGGAAAGAAGTATTTGCAGAAGTAAAAATTACACAAACGGAACCTATTGTGTAAAAGACAGGTGCCACTGTCACCATCCTCAATATAACGCCTCTCTTGACAAAAAGCACACTTTAGTGTGGGAATTAGATCAGGGGGCATTATGACAGACTGATGAGGCATAAGTACCTCAAAAGACCTCAAAATGCGTCTTTTAAGAAGATTTTCTTCCGAATCGGAGCATAAATAGAA
>ONLU01000051.1 GCA_900318795.1 uncultured Prevotellaceae bacterium
GACGCGAACGGTCTGCATAGGGGTACGGGAGACGTCCGCACGATGCAAAGAGACTATCCGGATAGCTGACGGGACCTATCTCCACAACCCACGCCAAGCGTGCCGCGGCTTCGATGCCGTAACGGAATATCTGGACTTGAACACCGTCAGATAGTCCACCAAACAAATAAAGAGAGTATGTGGTAGACCCTCTTTTTTTGTTGGACGTTTTTTTATAATGTTTATTGATTTATATTAATTAATTGATAATCAATGTTATAAAATTATATATGGTTTTTGCCGTTTAGCAAATTCTAAGTATCTTTGCAGGCGTTAATATAGCATGACGATTGAATGTCTCGTGGTGAGACGGTTGTGCTTAAAGTGATAATATTATGAATATATTAACTAAGATGGCATGTGTGGGTTGCATGCTGATGATGTTAGTTCCATTGGATGCTTCGGCAGGAACTAAGGGTAACAAAAACTCACGTTTTGACTGGAATCACGTAATAGATGCGATTATCGAAGTTGAGAGTGAGGGAAAAACCGATGCAGTAGACAAAAGCGGTAAGTCATGTGGTATCATGCAGATAACGCCGATACTTGTGGAGGACTGTAACCGCATTTTGGAGAAGAAGAAGAGCAGTAAACGTTATTCCATGGGAGATCGTTTTAGTGCCAAGAAATCGAAAGAGATGTTTCTCCTTTTCCAGT
Organism: uncultured Prevotellaceae bacterium; assembly: GCA_900318795.1. Lineage (GTDB taxonomy): Bacteria > Bacteroidota > Bacteroidia > Bacteroidales > Bacteroidaceae > Prevotella. The sequence goes on from ONLU01000051.1 coordinate 697, forward strand.
CATTTTACAACCCGAAGAACGATGTAGAGCTTGCTATCCGTTCATGGAATGGTGGTATCAACTACACGAAGCGGGCCACTCAAAAGTACTTTGAGAAGGTAATGAGCAAATTGAAGTAAGTGAATTTATTTCATTCTGACAAGGGAGCGGCGTTGAATCATTGTGGCTCAACGCCGCTCCCTTGTTGTGGTCATGTGAATCTATAGGCACTATAAAAATAAAATGAGGTATAAAGAAAATGAAGTCCCAATAGTTGGGACTTCATTTTCTTGGTTGCGGAGGCAGGACTCGAACATGCGACCTCCAGGTTATGAGCCTGGCGAGCTACCAACTGCTCCACTCCGCGATGTTATTTCTTTTAAGCGGGTGCAAAGGTAAGTATAATTTTTGAATTAGCCAAATATTTGTGGAACTTTTCACTAAAAAATGGCACTTTTGAACATTTTAGGCTTAAATATTTGCTGAATTCAACATTATTTCTTAATTTTGCACATTGTATCGGCTATGTGCAATGATAGCGTAATATAGGAGAAAGAGAATATGTCAATATCGAAGACAAGACAAAAATTGGTAGACGTAGCCCGTCAGCTCTTTGCTATGAATGGGCTGGAGAATACGACGATGAACGATATTGCTCAATCGTCTGGTAAGGGTCGTCGTACGCTATATACCTATTTTAAGTCGAAGGAGGACATCTACTTTGCAGTGATAGAGAGCGAGTTGGAACGTCTGTCAGATAAGTTGGACGAGGTGGCAGCCAAACGCATTCCGCCACAGGATAAGATTATCGAGTTGATATACATGCACCTGAGCATGATTCGCGAGACTGTAGTCCGCAATGGTAACCTGCGTGCCGAGTTCTTCCGTAATATCTGGATGGTAGAGAAGGTACGTAAGAACTTTGACGATGCTGAAATAGAATTGTTCCGCAAGGTTTTCCGTGAAGGTAAGGAGGATGGCGAGTTCGACATTGACAATGTGGAACTTGTAGCAGACATTACCCATTATTGTATCAAGGGCTTGGAGGTTCCGTACATCTATGGACGTATTGCTCATGGCATGAAGGAGGAGGACACGAAACCTCAAGTAGCCAAGATTGTATATAGTGCACTGGGCAAGAGAAGAATGTGACCATTGATGCTACGGACGAATGTGGTGGATTCAGATGGAAACCAGAGTGACGTCCGAATGAGGTCTGGCTGGTGTTCGATGGAAGTCTGAAGAGCAGTTTATTACGCAAGAATAGGTTTTTCACAATATTAATAGTAAATTAAGATTATGGGATTATTAGAAGGTAAGACAGCGTTGATAACAGGCGCTGCACGCGGTATCGGAAAGGCTATCGCATTGAAGTTTGCTGAGGAAGGTGCAAACATTGCGTTTACAGACCTTGAAGTGAACGAAGAGACTGAGAAGGAAATTGCTGCCAAGGGCGTGAAGGCCAAGAGCTACGCTTCCAATGCTGCAGACTTCGCTCAGACCGAAGAGGTGGTGAAGGCTGTGAAGGAAGAGTTTGGCAGTATCGATATTCTGGTGAACAATGCCGGTATCACGAAGGATGGCCTGATGTTGCGTATGACTGAGCAGCAGTGGGATGCGGTGATTGCAGTGAACCTGAAGTCTGCTTTCAACTTCATCCATGCCTGTGTTCCTGTGATGATGCGTCAGCGTGGCGGTTCAATCATCAACATGGCTTCTGTAGTTGGTGTTCATGGTAATGCCGGTCAGGCTAACTATGCTGCCTCCAAGGCGGGTTTGATAGCTTTGGCTAAGTCGATAGGTCAGGAGATGGGTCCGAAGGGCATTCGTGCCAATGCGATTGCGCCGGGCTTTATTGATACGGCTATGACTCAGGCTCTGCCCGATGACATCCGCAAGGAGTGGATCAACAAGATTCCTCTGCGCCGTGGCGGTCAGGTGGAGGACATTGCCAACGTGGCTACGTTCCTGGCCAGCGATTTGTCGAGCTATGTCAGCGGACAGGTTATCCAGGTTGACGGTGGTATGAACATGTAAGGCGTGTTTGCAGCAGGTCAACTGCTGCCCACGGAACGCAAAAGAAAACAGGCTGTGCTCGGAAGAGCGGCAGCCTGCTTTTGTTATGTGATGAGTATATGGGCTTACATGTTGGGGGTGTCCCAAACCTTGGTTTTGGTACATGTGACGTTTTGTGTCAGTTTGCCTATCTTCAGTGTGAAGTCGCCCTCTTCGAGCGTCCATCGTCCGTCTGCCCCTACGAATGCCAGTTCCTTGGCGGGCAACTGGAAGGTGACAGTCTTGGTTTCGCCCGGTGCCAATACTACCTTGGTGAAGTCCCGCAGTCGACGGTTGTCGGGGACGATGCTGGCAATGAGGTCACTGGAGTATAGCAGTACGGCTTCCTTTCCGGCTCGGTTGCCCGTGTTCTTGACGTCGACGGTGACGGTCAGCACGTCGTCAGCGGTGAAGCTGGTCTTGTCGACGCGGAGGTTGGCGTAGTCGAAGGTAGTGTAGGAGAGTCCGTATCCGAAGGGCCATTGCAGGCTGACCTTTGCGTCGTAGTTGTAGGCTCCTGCCATGGTGCCGACCTCCTCGCTGACCTTGTAGTCGTAGGTGTTGAGCGAGTTGATTTCGCGTGGATAGGTGTATGGCATCTTGGCCGAGAAGTTGGCCTCGCCGCTGAGCAGGTTTGCCAGTGCGTCAGCCCCGTAGTTGCCGGGCAGGAAGATGTGCAGGACGGCCTTGGCCAGCGGTTCGATGTCGGCGATGAGTCGTGGGCGTCCCTCGTTCAGCACTAGTATGACGGGTTTGCCGGTTTTAGCCAGAGCCTTGACCAGGTTGCGCTGGTTTTCTGACAGCCAGAGGTCATTCAGGTTGCCGGGTGTCTCAGTGTATGAGTTCTCGCCGATGCATGCTATGATGATGTCAGCCTGCTGTGCGGCGCTTACGGCTCGTTCAATCTGCGGCTCGTTCTCTTCGTAGTACTGTCCTCGCTCGTTGTAGGTGACGCCCTGTTCGAGGATGATGTTTCCTTTACCATATTTATTGCATAGTGCCTCGTAGATGGTGTTGTACTTGGCTGCGAGGTCCTCTGCTCCTGATCCCTGCCATGTGTAGCTCCAGCCTCCGTGCAGACAGCGCATCTGGTTTGCGTTGGGTCCGGTGAGTAGTATCTTCTTCTGCTGTGAGGCTGGTGCGAGCGGGAGTATGCTGCCCTCGTTCTTCAGCAGCACGATGCTCTCTTCGGCTGCTCGCAGTGACTTCTGTGCGAACTCCTGCGAACCGAACTTCTCGTATCCCTTGCCTCCGGTGTTGGGTTCGTCGAAGAGTCCCAGTCGGTATTTCAGCCTGAGTATGCGGCGCACGGCGTCGTCGATGCGGCTCATGGGGACTTTGCCTTCCTGCACCAGTTCCTTGAGCAGTATGCAGAAGTCGACGCTATAGGGGTCCATGGACATGTCGATGCCGGCGTTGATGGCCAGCCGGATGGCGTCCTTCTTGTCCTTGGCTACGTGTTCGCGCTGGAAGAGGTTGTTGATGTCCGCCCAGTCGGTGACCAGCATGCCGTCCCACTGCAGGTCTTCCTTGAGCCACTTGGTCAGCAGTTCATAGCAGGCGTGTACGGGTACTCCGTTGATGCTGGCTGAGTTGACCATCATGGTCAGCGTGCCCGCCATGGCAGCCTGCCGGAAGGGTTCGAAGTACTTCTCGCGGAGCATCTGCGGGGACACGTATGCCGGTGTGCGGTCCTTGCCGGTCCATGGTGCGCCGTATGCCATGTAGTGCTTGGTGCTGGTGCCGACGTGGTATCGTCCCAGGTGGTTGGGGTCGTCGCCCTGGTAGCCCTTGATTTCTGCCACCACCATTTTCGAGTTGACCACGGCGTCCTCGCCGAAGCTTTCCCAGATGCGCGGCCATCGTGGGTCGCGTCCCAGGTCGACGACGGGGTTGTAGACCCATGGGCAGTTGGCTGCGCGGCTCTCGTATGCGGTGACTTCAGCCATCTCGCGTGCCAGCTCGGTATTGAAGGACGCGCCGAGGTTGATGGGCTGTGGGAAGAGTGTTCCGCCCTGTGTGTAGGTGACGCCGTGGTTGTGGTCCAGTCCGTAGACGTCGGGTATGCCGGTGTACTGTATGGACTTCTGCTGTATCAGCCTGATCCACTTCTGCCACTGCTCGACGCTGGCGGCGCGGGTGGCCGGTGCATTGAGTATGGAGCCTATCTTGTACTTCTGTATGGTGGTGTCCAGCATCTGCTCGTTCAGCTGCCATTGTCCGTTGGCGTCGCGCTGTCCCATGATGTCGAGGTTCAGCTCGAGCATCTGTCCGACCTTCTCGTCCAGTGTCATCCGTGCCAGTTGTTTTTCGATTTTTGCCTCCAGCGCTACGTCGCGTGGAATGGCCGGCCGTTGTGCCAGCATGATGGTTGCTGCCGTCAGCAAAGCCAGTGTGAGTACGTTCTTTTTCATATTGGTTTTAGTGTTTGATTGTAATATGTGTGCAAAGGTACGAAAAGTTTTTGGTAATATATATATAATAAGGTTTTTTCGTAGTCTTTTTTGCCCTCGCTCGGCGGAGAAAACAAAAAAATAGGGTTTTTGTTTTGCATTTCGCTCGATTTGCACTAACTTTGTCCCCCGTTATGCAGGTGATTTATGAAGACAACCACGTCATCATCGTCGCGAAACAGAGCGGCGAGATCGTGCAGGGTGACAAGACTGGCGACCGGCCGTTGTCGGAAACGGTCAAGGACTATATCAAGCAGAAGTACCAGAAGCCCGGAGCCGTGTTTCTGGGCGTCGTGCACCGGCTGGACCGCCCGGTCAGCGGGCTTGTGGTCTTCGCCCGCACGTCGAAGGCACTGTCGCGGCTGAACGACATGTTCCGGCTGGGCCAGGTGCACAAGACCTACTGGGCCATCGTGGCCACCCCATCCCAGGGCCGCTGCGACGGAGGACGGGCTGTCATGGACGGCCAGTGGCACGAGTTGGAGCACTGGTTGGTGCGCAACGAGCAGCAGAACAAGTCGTATGCCTACGACCACGAGGTGCCCCGTTCGAAGCATGCCGTGCTGCGCTATCGCTCAATAGGTCGCTCGGAGCGCTACACGCTGTTGGAGGTGCAGTTGCTGACGGGTCGCCATCACCAGATACGCTGCCAGCTGGCGGCCATGGGTTGCCCCATCCGCGGCGACCTTAAGTACGGCGCGCGGCGGTCGAACCCCGACGGCAGCATCTCGTTGCTGTCGCGTCGCGTGGAGTTCGTCCACCCTGTGTCTAAAGAACTCATAGCGGTCGACGCCCCGCTGCCTAGCGACCCGCTGTGGGAGGCGTTTGGAGGTAAGAAGTGAGAAGTGAGAAGTAAGATGTAAGAAGTAAGGTGTAAGAGATAGAAGGTAAAAGGTAGGATGAAAAGGATTTGTTGGTGGATATTAGGTATTTTGATGGCTCCCGTGCTGCTGTTCTTGTTGCTCGTGGGGCTGCTCTACCTGCCGCCCGTCCAGAACATGGCCGTCGACATGGTGGCCGGCTACGCCTCGAAGAATCTGAAAATGCGGATTACCGTCGGCCACGTCCAGATGGCCTTCCCCTTGGACCTCAGTATCGACGACTTCCGGGTGATCAACCACGGCGACACCATTGCCGACGTCAGACATCTCGTCGTCGACGTGCAACTGCTGCCGCTGCTGGACAAGAAGGTCATCGTCGACGAACTGGAGATAGAAGATACCCGGCTGAACACCAACGGTTTCATTGACGCTGTTCAGGTGAAAGGCGACTTCCGCCGGCTCGCACTGAAGAGCCGCGGCATAGACCTCGACTACCAGACCGTCGACGTCAGCGGAGCCAGGCTCGAGGACGCCCGTCTGGACATCCTGATGCGCGACTCGGTGCCCGAGGATACCACCCAGGCCAAGACCCTGTGGAAGATAGCCGCCGACAGTCTGACCATCCTGCGCTCCGACGTCGCCGTCCACATGCCCGCCGACACCATCGACATCAGCGTCGGTATGGGCCGCCTCGTAGCCCGCCAGATAGTCGCTGACCTCGGAGCACCCGTTTACACCATAGGCAGTCTGGACTGGGACGGCGGACGGTTGGCATACAACGATATCGACATGCCCCGGCTGGGACTGCACACCGGCCCGCTCGCCATGCAGGGCGACAGCATCCGCGTGCCCTCGTTCCACCTGCAAACCCCCGACAGCCACGTGTCGCTGAGCCTCGACCTCCCCCTGTCGTTCACCGACTCCATCCGCCCCGGCAGCCTGCAACTCGCTGTCGACGCAGACCTGAGCCGCCAGGATTTGCAGCCCTTCATGGCCGCCCTGCCCCGCGACGTCCGGGAGCGCTGGCCGCACTATCCGCTTGCCGTCAAGGGACAAGTCAGCGGCAACCTGCAGATGATGGACTTCAAGGACCTCGACGTCTCGCTGCCCACCGCCATCAGCGCCCGCGCCGACGGCTTCGTCGCCAACCTCAGCGAGCCCCGCCGGCTGCGCGCCGATGTGACATTCCGCGCCCAGACCCAGGACTTGGGCTTCCTTATGGCCGCCCTGCCCCGTGACGTACAGCGCAACTACCGCATTCCACCTATGACCGCCGAGGGCCGTGTGCGGGTCAGCGGCGCACAGTACATCGCCGACATCACCGCCAGCGAAGGGCAGGGCACCATCCACGTCGACGGCACGCTGAACGCCGACCTCATGCGCTACGATGCCACCGTTGCCATCGACCGCATGAACCTGCACCACTTTATGCCCCACGACTCCATCTATACTCTCACCGCCGACATCACCGCCCGCGGACAGGGCACCGACTTCTTCTCGCCACGCACCATGCTGCAGGCCGACGGCCACATCAGCCACCTGGACTATGGACGCTGGAACCTCGACAACATGTCGCTGCAGGCACAAGTGCAGAACGGCCGGGCCCACGCCACCATCGACAGCCGCAACCAGCTGCTCAGCGGTGTCATCGGCGTGGACGCCCTGATGAACCGCCACAATCTGCAAGGCACGCTGACCGCCGACGTCAACGAAGTAGACCTCTATCGGTTCGGCTTCTTCCCCAAACCCCTGAAAGTCGGAGTGTGCGGACACGTCGACCTCAGCTCCGACATGCGGCAGAACCACAGCGTCAGCGGACTGTTCAGCGACCTGACGTTGCGCGACTCGGCGAGAGTCTATCGCCCCGGCGACATCGGGCTGCTGCTCAAGACCCGCCCCGACACAACCTACGTCCGTGCACAGAGCGGCGACTTCATCGTCAAGATGGATGCCAGCGGCAACTACCAGCGGCTGTTCCGCCAGCTCACCGTGCTGGCCGACACTGCTGCCGCCCAGCTGGCCAACCGCGTGATAGACCAGCCCGCCCTGCGCCGGCTCCTGCCCGACATGAAACTGCATGTCGAGAGCAAGCGCGACAACCCGATAGCCACCCTGCTGAAGAGCGCCCAGCACATCGACTTCCAAGACCTCATGCTCGACATGACGGCATCGCCCCAGGCGGGACTCAACGGCAGCGGATACATACACGCGCTGAAAGTCGACGACATGCGGCTGGACACCATCAACTTCCGCGTCACACAGCGCAAGGAACACCTCTCCTTCGGCGGACAGGTGCGCAACAACAAGAAGAATCCGCAGTTCGTGTTCAACACACTCTTCGACGGCGTGCTGCAAGAACGCGGCGCCACCTTCGGACTGCGTTACTACGACGCCAAGGACAAGCTCGGCGTCCGCCTGGGAGCAAAGGCAGAAATGGTGGACAGCGGCATCAGCTTCCACCTCGTGCCCGAGCGGCCCACCATCGGATATAAGGAGTTCAACCTCAACAAGGACAACTACGTCTTCCTGGGTCGCAACAACAAGGTCCAGGCCCGTATAGACCTCGTGGCCGACGACGGCACTGGCGTCAAGATATACAGCGAGCAGTCGGACCCCACGGCACTGCAGGACATCACCGTCAGCCTGAACCGGCTCAACCTGGGCGAAGTCAGCGCCGTGCTGCCATACACACTGCCGCGCATGACCGGACACCTGAACGGCGACTTCCACGTCATACAGGACGCAGAGGGGCACATCTCCGTGGTCAGCGACATGGACGTACATCAGCTGACCTACGAGGGCTGTCCCGTCGGCAATCTGAGCACGGAACTGGTCTACTTGCAGAAGGAGAACGACGCCCACGCCGTGGAGGCGCGACTGATGAAGGACGACCACGAAATCGGTCTGCTGACCGGTACCTATTATAATAAGGAAGGAGGAACGCTCGATGCTCGGTTCCTCATGGAGCGCACGCCACTGTCTATCATCAACGGATTCATACCCGACCAGCTGTTCGGGCTGCACGGCTACGGTGAGGGCGAGTTGGCCGTCAAGGGAAAACTGTCGGAACCCAAGGTCGACGGCGAAATCTATCTCGACTCGTCATACGTCGAGAGCATCCCCTATGGCGTCACCCTGCGCTTCGACAACGACCCCGTGCGCATAGTCAACTCCAAACTGCTGTTCGAGAACTTCACCGTCTATGCCTACAACAACGAACCGCTGAACGTTCAGGGCAACTTCGACTTCGGACGCCTTGACCACATGACGCTCGACATGCGCATGAGAGCAAAGGACTTCCAGATTATCGGAGCCAAGGAGAACCCCAAGAGCATCGCCTACGGCAAGGCTTTCGTCAACGTCTTCGCCTCCATGCGCGGACCTGTCGACAACCTTACCATGCGCGGACGACTGGAAGTGCTGGGCTCGACAGACATGAGCTACGTACTGCGCGACTCGCCGCTGACCACCGACAACCACCTGAAGGAACTGGTCAAGTTCACCGACTTCAGCGATACCGCACAGGTCGTCGTCCAGCGCCCCGTGCTGAACGGATTCCAGATGGACATGACTGTCGACGTGTCCAAGGGAGCACACATCATGGCCTACCTCAATACAGACCACTCCAACTATATCGACCTCATGGGCGGCGGAACGCTGCGCATGCAGTACACACCGACTGACAACCTGCAGCTGCGCGGACGATATACCCTGTCCAACGGCGAGATGAAGTACTCGCTGCCCGTCATCCCACTGAAGACATTCACCATCCGGGACGGCTCATACATTGAGTTTACGGGTGATCCCATGAACCCGACACTGAACATCACGGCCACCGAGCGTACCAAGGCTACCGTCTCCAGCAGCAGCGGGGTAGGGCGCAGCGTCGACTTCGACTGCGGCGTCAAGATTACCAAGACGCTCAACGACATGGGACTTGAGTTCACGCTGGATGCGCCCGAGGACATGCAACTGCACAGCGAACTGCAGGCCATGGGTGTCGACCAGCGCGGAAAACTGGCCGTCACCATGCTCACCACGGGCATGTATCTGGCAGAAGGTACGGGCAACTTCTCCATGAACTCCGCCCTCAGTTCGTTCCTCAGTAACGAAATCGGCAATATCACGGGCAACGCACTGCGCACCCTCGACCTGTCGTTCGGCATGGACAACGCCACCGATGCCACAGGTGCGTCACATACGGACTACTCGTTCAAGTTTGCCAAACGATTCATGAACAACCGGCTGAAGATTGCCGTAGGCGGAAAGGTGTCGTCAGGTACGGAAATACAGCAGCGTAACAAGTCCTTCTTCGACAACGTCTCGCTGGAATACCGGCTCGACCAGACTGCCAACAAGTTTGTGACACTCTTCTATCAGAACAACAGTTACGACTGGCTGGACGGCTATACGCAGAAGTATGGCGGCGGATTCACTTGGCGCCGCTCGTTGCAGAGTTTCTGGGACATCTTCCGCTTCAAGGAGTCCAGCCCGGCCATTCCACCCCGGCCCGCCGCCCCGACCACCCCGGCCAATCCGAGAATTCCGGAAAATTCAGAAAATCCGGCCACCCCCTCCGACTCCTTAAAGACCTCCACCAATGAAAAGAAATAGCCTGCTATATATAGTAATAGGTATATTGTTGTCATCCTGTTCCATGACCAAGAACATCCCCGAGGGCGACCAGCTCTTTACGGGACTGACCAAGATATCCTACGACCCTGTAGAGGAAACACCGGTAGACTCGATGGGCCCCGTCGCGGAAACCCCGTCGACTGCCGACTATTTCAGCACCATCAAGGAGGAGGTTGACGCCGCTCTGGCTACTGTACCGAATGGCGCCATCTTGGGAAGTTCCTACTACCGAATGCCCTTCTCGTTCGGCGTCAGCGTCTGGAACCACTATCAGGGAGCAGAGTCGGGTTTCGGCAAATGGATGCTGAAGTCTTTTGGCAAGCAGCCTGTGCTCATGTCGTGGGTCAATCCCGAACTGCGCGCTCAGGTGGCACAGTCGGTGCTGCACAATCATGGATTCTTCAACGGACAAGTAGACTTCGAGGTCGTCACGCAGAAGAATCCCAAGACGGCTAAGATTAGCTATAGCGTTACACCTGGGCGGCTATACCGGCTTGATAGCGTCGGATACTTCGGATTCCCCGCCAAGGCTGACAGCCTGATACATGCCACCCTCGCTGAGGCCAAGATACATCGGGGTGATCCGTTTTCTGTCAGCAACCTTGATGCCGAGCGCCTGCGAGTCAGCCAACTGTTGCGTAACAACGGCTACTACTTTTATCAGCCCAGCTATGCCTCCTATCTGGCAGACACCACAGTGGTCGGCAACAAGGCACAGTTGCGCCTCCAGTTGGCAGACGGCATCCCAGCAGTAGCCAAGCGCAGGTGGTACATCGGACGTATCAGCATCAATATGAAGAAGTCGTTCATGGAACAGCCTACCGATTCGTTCCGCGGGCGTTTCTTTACAGTCCGCTTCTCGGGTAAGCGTCCTCCCATCCGTCCCCGCGTGCTCATGGCCGACCTTCGACTGCGTCCCCGCCAGCTCTATAGCTACGACGACTATCAGGAATCAATCACCAAGATCAATGCGATGGGCTTGTTCTCGATGACAGATTTCGTGTTCACTCCTCGCGATACGGTGGGGAATGATACGCTCGACCTGACGCTCAACTGTGTCTTCGACAAACCTTGGGACTTCTACGTCGAGACCAATTTCAATGCCCGCACCATTGGGCGCATGGGACCTGAGCTGCGGCTGGGTGTCACCCGTCGCAACGCCTTCCGGGGGGGCGAGAAAATCGATGTCAACCTGCATGGTTCCTATGAGTGGTCAACCAGTGGCGGCTCCAGCATGAACAACTATGAGTATGGTGCTGACGCATCCATTGAGTTTCCGCGTATCATTGCTCCTTTCTTCGGAGGCAATTCACGACGCTTTGCTCCTGGTAGTGCCAATCGCCGCCGTCCGGGCCGTCGGCGCAGGTTCTATACCACACCCACTACGCTCGCCAAGATTTCTACTGACGTCATCTACCGTCCAGACTACTACAAGATGCATGTCGTTTCGGGCGAGTGGACTTACAAGTGGCAGCCTACCGCCCAAAGCAGGCATGAGTTCTCACCGTTGACGTTCAAGTATCAGTTCATGAACAGCCATACGGCGGCTTATGACTCGCTGGTGCAAAAGAATCCCTATCTGAAGGCCACTATGCAAGACTATTTTATTCCCCAGATGCGCTATACCTATACTTACAATTCGCCCACGGCGAAGCGGCATCCCATACGCTGGGAAACGACTATCGCGGAGTCGGGCAATGTGGTGGCGCTCTATGACGTCGTGATGGGACGCGACTGGAACGAGAAAAACAAAACACTGTTCAAGAATCCCTATTCACAGTTCGTGAAACTGGAAACGGACTTTACCAAGACGTGGACGCTCAATAGCAGTTCGCAGCTGGTGGCTCACCTCAACGGCGGGTACGTCTGGTGCTACGGTAACAGTACGCAGGCTCCCAACTCGGAACTTTTCTATATGGGTGGCGCAAACTCCGTCCGTGCATTCTCTGTGCGAGGCGTGGGCCCAGGTGATGTAGAGTCCTTTGGCGATCGTGCTACCGACTATCTGATGCGAAATGGTAATCTGAAGTTGCTGGGTAACCTGGAATATCGTCAGCAACTCTTTGGCAATCTACATGGAGCACTGTTCCTGGATGCCGGTAATGTGTGGAATACCGCTGAAGGCTCTGCGGGATATTTCCAGATGAAGAACCTCTTCCGCCAGTTGGCCGTCGGAACGGGCATTGGCATTCGCTACAATCTCGACTTCCTGGTGGTACGTCTTGACTGGGGTATCGGTCTTCATGTGCCCTATGAGACAGGCAAGTCCGGATTCTTTAATACCGATGGCTTCAAGCGCAACCAGACGCTGCACTTTGCCATCGGCTATCCATTCTGATAATAAAAATTTGCGGAAGTCTATCCTATAATCTGGCGTGCACGTTGCAAGGCCAGGTCAATGTGGTTGCAGATGTTCTCTTCGCCCAACAGCTCGTTGAAGTGGTTGCGCTCAAGCACAGCCTGTACCTTGGGGTTGACGCCGGAAAGTACGACTGTCACACCTTCCTTCTGACTCATCTGGCACATGTTCTCCAAGTTGTGCATACCCGTGGAGTCAATGAACGGAACCTTACGCATGCGGATGATGCGGACCTTAGGCCGGCGGCCATAGTGCGCCATGATGTCTTCGAAGCGGCTGCCTGCACCGAAAAAGTAAGGACCGTTGATTTCGTAGACCTCTACATCCTCGGGAATGGTCAGGTGCTCCAGATTGCCTTTCTGCATGTCAGCGTCCTCGTTCAGGTCTATCTCGTTGAGCACGGCGTGAACATCAGTAGTCTCAGCCATGCGACGCATGAAGAGCAGACAGGCACAAATGAGTCCGAACTCGATGGCTATGGTGAGGTCGAAGATGATGGTCAGAAAGAATGTCAGCAGCAATACTGTCACGTCGCTCTTGGGGTTGTTGCGAGCCATCGCCAAGAATGAGCGCCATCCACTCATACCATATGCCACTACAACCAGAACGCCGGCAAGGCAGGCCATCGGGATGTATTGAGCCAGAGGCATGAGGAACAAGAAAATCATCAGCAGAATGACAGCATGTACTATTCCTGCAATAGGAGTACGACCACCATTGTTAATATTGGTCATCGTGCGGGCAATGGCACCAGTAGCAGGAATACCGCCGAAAATGGGCGAGGCAATGTTGGCTATTCCCTGTCCTATAAGTTCCGTGTTCGAGTTGTGGTGGTCACCGATAACACCATCGGCAACGGTTGCAGACAGCAGCGACTCGATGGCACCCAGCACGGCAATCGTTACGGCAGGACCTACCAATCCTTTAATAGTTTCCCACGTAAGCTCCGGCACCACGGCACCTGGCAGGGTGGAGTTGATGCTGAAACGGTCGCCGATGGTCTCGATGGACGTCACACCGGCATACTCTTTGAGCAGTAGGGCGACAATGGTCATGAGGATAATCGCTACCAACGAGCCGGGTAGTGCCTTCAGAGGTGACAGGTGGAACATACGTGCCAGCATGGGCCAGGAGGCAATGAGTGTCACACTGAATATTCCTACTATTGCCGACCATGTATCAATGGTGCCGATATGTGCAAAGTAGGCTATCCACTTCTCCACGAAATCGCTGGGGACTGTCTCCATGGTCAGTCCGAACAAGTCCTTGATTTGTGTGGTGAAGATGGTCACGGCGATACCAGAGGTAAAGCCCACTACAATGGGGTAGGGGATATACTTGATGATGGTTCCCAGGCGGAGTACGCCCAGCAAGATGAGGAACACGCCAGCCATCAGTGTGGCAACGGTCAGTCCCTGCATGCCGTACTGCTGGATAATGCCGTAGACAATGACGATAAAGGCACCCGTAGGACCACCAATCTGCACTTTCGAACCTCCGAAAAGTGAAATCATGAGTCCTGCTACGATAGCAGTGATGATACCCTTCTCTGGGCTTACACCGCTGGCAATGCCGAAGGCAATAGCCAACGGGAGTGCCACGATGCCAACAATGACGCCGGCCATGAGGTCGGCCATGAAGGTCTTGCGGTCGTAATTCCGTATGGCCGCAAAGAATTTTGGTTTAAAATCTAAAGTCTTTTCCATAACTGGCCGCAAAGGTACATAAAAAATATAAGGTGACCATCATTTGTGGCCACCTTAAATATAAATAATGTGTATTTCTTGACTTACTTCGTCTTCAGCAGGTCGCGAATCTCGGCCAGCAGTTCCTCCTGAGTGGGTCCTGCGGGTGCAGCGGGCTCTGCGGGCACTTCCTTCTTGCGGTTCAGCTTGTTGATGGCCTTCAGCATCAGGAAAATGCAGAATGCTACAATGAGGAAGTCTACGACGTTCTGAATGAACTGTCCGTACTTCAGAACGGCAGCTCCTTCGCCCTCGCCAATCTGGAAGGCCAGTGAGGAAAAGTCCACATTGCCAGTAATCATACCTACACAAGGCATCAGGATGTCGTCAACCAGACTTGATACAATCTTACCGAATGCACCGCCGATGATCACACCGACTGCCATGTCCAATACGTTGCCTTTCATGGCAAACTCTTTGAATTCACTGATAAATCCCATAATCTTTAAATTTTTAATGTTTAACTTATAAGTGTTTAATTTGCAATCTGCGTTTAGCAATCTCGGCCTTTCTGCCTTGATTTATCTCATTTTTATCGTTTTATAATCAATCTTTAATCTTAATTAAGACTGAAATCACGTGCAAATATAGGAATTTTTTTGTAACTTTGCATCCGAAATCAAGAAAAAGTGTCAAATAGACGCGAAAAAATTGACAATATTAGGTATAACCCATTTAATAATTAAGCAAAAATGACAAAAGTAGCAATTAACGGTTTTGGCCGTATCGGTCGCCTCGCTTTCCGTCAGATGTTCGAGGCTGAAGGTTATGAAGTTGTAGCTATCAATGACTTGACAAGTCCAAAGATGCTCGCTCACCTGCTGAAGTATGATACCGCTCAGGGTGGTTTTTGTGGCAAGTTCGGTGAGAACAAGCACACTGTTGAGGCTGGTGAGGACTTCATCGTAGTTGATGGCAAGAAGATCACCATCTATGCTATTCCTAACGCTGCTGAGCTGCCTTGGGGCAAGCTGGATGTAGACGTTGTTCTGGAGTGCACAGGTTTCTATACTTCTAAGGAGAAGGCTTCTGCTCACCTGACTGCTGGTGCTAAGAAGGTTGTTATCTCTGCTCCTGCTGGCAACGACCTGCCCACCATCGTTTACAATGTAAACCACAAGACTCTGACTCCTGCCGACACCGTTATTTCTGCAGCTTCTTGCACCACTAACTGTCTGGCTCCTATGACCAAGGCTCTGAACGATTTCGCTCCTATCCAGAGCGGTATCATGACCACTGTACACGCTTACACTGGCGACCAGATGATTCTGGACG
>ONLU01000050.1 GCA_900318795.1 uncultured Prevotellaceae bacterium
AGTTTCCGCTGCACCATCCCATGTTCTTCTCTGAGTTCTTTTATCTTCTTACCGAATATCATACGCTTCCTTTTAGTCTTTTCTAACTTTCCGATACTTCTGATTCTTACTTTTGGGCTTGTCGGGTTCAGTCATCTCTAAATATCTCATCTCCAACAATGGTCTGACATACGTAGTCATATTCTTAGAATTGTTGTAGTAGCCTATGTGGTCCATGATTTCCTTTGCCGTTCTTGGGATAGCACAAAACTGGATGATGTCCTTTTGAACACTAGGCAGCTGCCTATAAGGAGTGCGAACCACACGTGCTCTATCTTCGGTTTCTTCGACTCCATCTTTGTCTCTTTTTGCAGCTTCATTATTTTCTATACCTCTATCATCTCTGTCATTATCTCTATCATTTTTAGCATCGGTTTCTCCTACATTTCTGCGCTCTACCGTTACCACGAACTCATTAAGCATCTCGTCATTTACGAACTTGATGTCAGGCGTAAACTTCATTCTTTCTTCCCTATATTGCCTATCCGTTTTATAGCATCAAGATAATCTTGCTCAACATCACTAATGGTACGTTGCTTGTATTTGCGATACTCATTTGTAGCATGTGCCATTGCTTCTTCATGTGATACGCTGCCAGCCCCTTGCAATAGTTGCTCTCCTGACATAGTAAGAATGCGGTCCAAATAGTTAGCCCAGTCATTCATGGTCATTGGCTGCTCACGTTCCGCCTGTCGTTCAGCGAAGTCCAAATATCCAGAGACTAGTTGTCCCATAGCCCTAAGTTCCTTTGCATCAAGATAGTTCTTTGCGGTTTTAGCCTCAACCAGAGTAGGTTGATGCCCCTTGAAAGTGAGAAGTCCCATGAAGTCTTTTTCGGCATCAGCCCGTTCCACTATCAATTCTGCTGCCGTGCGTCCATGAATTGCATAGTGAATCTTATTCTGAACTTTCTTGAAGAACTCCTGCGATACAGTTGCTCTCGGGTCATAGTCAATACTTGTGGCATAGATTTCCAGCACTTGTCGGTAGAGCACCTTTTCAGTGGCACGTATATCTCTGATGCGTTCGAGCAATTCCTTCCAGTAGCCACCTCCACCAAGTTTTTTCAGCCTTTCATCGTCGAGTGTAAACCCCTTTACAATATATTCTTTGAGCCGTTCCGTTGCCCATTGTCTGAACCGTGTTGCAATGATAGAGCGCACCCTATATCCAAGGGCGATAATCATGTCCAGATTATAGAATGTCATCAGATACGACTTGCCGTCTGCGGCAGTTGTTCGGAATTTCCGAACAACTGCCTCCTCTTGTAGTTCGCCCTCTTCAAAGATGTGCTTGATATGCTCACTAACATTCGATTTGCTTGTCTGATAGAGTTCGCACATCTGGGCTTGGGTAAGCCACAGCGTGTCCTCTTCCAGTTTCACGTCTATTCTCGTAAGCCCGCTGCCATCTGTGTATATGAGAATTTTATTGTTTTCTTCCATTGTTTATAAATAGATTTATTTAATCATTCTCTACTCAGTTAATTCATCACACTCCGTATTTCGTCGCGAGTTTCACGCTCCTTGCGCTCGGCTTTGCCGCTTCGCTTGTCGAAGAACTGTACTCGCGTCTGTTCTGCTGTATCTCTTAACCTCAGTATATCTTCTTTCGTCATCTTCCGTCGTTCTTTATTTCTATAACGTTTTTATCCCGTTCAAATTATCGTTTTTTCCACTTTATAGGAATATACCACAGTGATACTTATAGATGACTAAATCCTCCATAATCTCATATTTCTCAACACGTCCATTCTTTAGTGTCATCTTAACATGTTCCCGTATCAGTCCCTTCCAGTCATTCCAGTAACAACAGAACACATGGGCTACTACAGAATCCTTTGCCAGATGGTCAAGGGATACCGATGGCCATACAACAGGGCATGCAATCAAGTCTGTCAGGTCATAATCATTTAAGGCTTCAATTCCGTATAAGTCATATTTATCAAAGATAAATTTTCGCTTCATGTATTCACCATGCCAATAGGCAGGCATTACACAGGGTGTCGTCTTCAACAAATATAATTGCCATACTCCTTGTTCTGACATCTCCAGTCGAATATATCGGAGTAATGCTTCCTCGTCTATTTCATTTTCCCAATAGAGCATAAATCCCGTATGGTCTCCCATGCCAATCATTTTGGGAGAGATAGTTCCAATATGATAAGGCTTTGTCGCTGCCATTGAATATAGTTGGGAGTCATCAATACTTAATTTGTTGAGTTGGCTTAGCAAATCGAAGGGGTTTTCCTCAATGTATCCTTCAGCATGAGCAGAAAGCCAGTTGTGATAGTACTTTCCCATTTCAGACAAAGCATTCTCTCCTTTCATCATAAAAGGAGGTTCATCACCTTCCCCAATTTCATTATTTCTTTCCTTCAGGGGTATTTCACCATACTCCCCCAACTTGAGAGTTTGCTTTGGTTGACCTTCTTCGTCATAGAAGTTCTTCCTCTTAGTAGACTGAGTTGAGTTGTCCTCACCAGGGAAATGCCAAATAAGACCAAACCCATATGCAAGAATCTCCTGTTTCAATTTCAAAGCCTCTATATTGTCCCATTTTATCCCCTGTGAGATGACTATATCAACGAAATCATCGACTTTCTTTTCAATCTTCATGGGTATGCTGTCTGCGGCCTTTTTTAGTTCGATGTCTGGTTTTATCTTTGAATCAAAGTCAATTATGTCAACAGCAAATCTTCCATGTAAATATTCCTCGTCGTAAACCATGACTTTCACAGAAGCTCTTGCATCTATTAATTTTGCAAATCGTTCTATGAGCAAGCATCCGTAACTAAGGTTTTTACATTCTTCCTTTTCAAGAAAGTTGCAAAGTTCCCGTTGTTTTTTGTTTGGCCCATTTAGCGATGTGATTGGATAGAATTCATGGCTCTCACCATCAGTGGCAACTCCAAGTACAGTTTCATCCCCAATACTAACATATTGAGCTGATACACCACAATGCTTTGCTAATATATCTATAATAATACCAATCCGCTTGTGTTCGGAATCGAAAAACTTGCCATTGGTTTTGATACTAACCACAGAATCATAGCCAAGATTATTATCCACATAATCTTGTGTGACATAATGCTCATATTTTTTGAGTTTCTTGTATATAGGATTCTCATAGCGCTTTTGCGCTTTCAACTGAATGGTTTCATTCATTTTGACTTCCGGTTTCATATAAACAATTCTTTAACCAATTATACTTTCACTCTCATCATTATGCTTATCCTTATTTTTCAGCACTAGTTCTTTGCTAGTATAACACTATTTTGCATATTCTACTATGATTACAATCCCATCAGATTTTTCATCATCCTCATTAAATGTTCCCTACGATGCATCTCAGCATCCTTCTGTTCTTGGGTTGCAAAAAGATTGCTTTCGATATTCTTCTTTGTTTGAGCTAAAACATAATCAGCCATTTCGCGAGCTTGTTCCCGTGTCACGTATTTACCTCTAAACAGGGCATCCAAAAACTGAGCAGCTCCATTAGCATGCTCAGCCATCTCAACGTTATGCAGTAATATTTTCTTGTTATCTACCATAAATCTTTCATTTTAGGTGTCCTGTATTGTATTGCCAATTTTTGACTACAAAGATATGAAGAATTTTCTAAAGAAATGCACAATTATTAAAAAAGTTATTTCCACAAACCTTGTGAAAGTCTTTTTATTTAGATAAATCGAGAAAACTGCCTACTTTTGCAAAAAAAAATAGAAATCTATGGCTACACATGAACAAATTGAAGCACTGAAGATTGACGAGAACGTATTCGAATTGGTAGAGGACACTGAACTGAAGTATCTGGTTCATTTTGCAGCTCCATTTACGGAATCGGCCAAATGTGTTATCCCAAAGGGAACTGCTTTTGATCCACATTCGCCTATGCGAGGTGATGCTTTGTATATGCATTTTGTTGATGGAGATAGAGATGCGTTGTTCGCAAGGATGGAGGCACATGTGAAAGACAAGTATGAAGATCTTTTCACCCGACTGCAAGGCTTCTCGTTCTTTAGATGTAAAAAAAATGAGAAAACAAAATACATAAAGAAGAAATGAGTAAAAATAATGGCAAACTCTTCACTATTCTGTTTAACATGCATAATACCAATGATTTAAGTAGTGCATAGAGTACTATTATCTATTCACCGTCTCTTCACTTCAAAAAGACGGGTTCCACGAGTGGTTCCCATAGGTGGAAACATATAGTTCCCTTAGGGGGAACTTGTCGTTCCCCCTAAGGGAACGGACTGTTCCCGAGTCGGAAATGATGTGGGAACAATTTTGGGAAAGTTTAAAGGAAGCAGGAATTTAACGAAAATGGATGTAAAGAAAAATACGAAAAGTGAAGAGTGAGTGAATAGTTTAAAGTCATCTATTCACTCATTAATAGTCTGGTTTTAAGAATGTTAATGGAAAAAGTGAATAGTGAAGCCATTTTTAGTGAATAATTTGGCAGAATGGAAACTTTTCCGTATCTTTGCCACCCCAAAAATGAAAATGATGTGGATGTTGGCTTTCACGCTGCTGCCCTTGCTGGCCGTAGCCTATATCAGTTGGCACGTGTGGTGCCTGCTGCCCATGTCGTGGATATGGAAGACGCTGGCCGTCGTACTGCTGGCAGGCTCGTTCCTGTTGATGTTTGCAGGCATCTGGCGCTCTACCGACCGCATGCCCATGACGTTGGCCGTGGCGGTCTATGAGATTGGTACGTCGAGCATCTTCGTGCTGCTCTACTTGTTCATGCTGTTCCTGGTGCTCGACCTGGGACGACTGGTACACCTCGTGCCGCGTACCTTATTATATGGTAACTGGTGGACGACAGGCGGCATTGCCCTGTTCATGGTGGGGCTGTTTCTCTATGGTAACCTGCACTACAGACACAAATACCGCGAGGAACTGACGTTCGAGTCGCCCAAGGTGACGAAGCCCGTCCGGCTGGTTATGATGAGCGACCTGCACCTGGGCTACCACAACCGCCGCGAGGAACTGCACCGCTGGATAGACCTGATGAACGACGAGCAGCCCGACCTAGTGCTGATAGCCGGTGACATCATAGACGGCAGCATGCGCCCGCTGAAGGATGAGCGGATGGCAGAGGAGTTCCGCCGGCTGAAGGTTCCTGTCTATGCCTGTCTGGGCAACCACGAGTACTACAGCGGCGAACCTGATGCCCAGCAGTTCTATCGTGATGCCGGCATCAGACTGTTGCAAGATGCTGCCATCGTGGAGGGCGACCTGTGCATCATAGGCCGCGACGACCGCACCAACCGGCACCGTGACTCGCTGGGTGTCATCATGCGGAAAGCCGACCGCTCCAAATACTGCATCCTGCTGGACCACCAGCCCTACCATCTGGAGCAGGCCGAGCGCCAGCATGTGGACTTCCAGTTCAGCGGGCATACCCACTACGGACAGGTGTGGCCCATCTCGTGGATTACAGACGCCATCTACGAGTGTGCCTTCGGTAGGCACAAGCGAGGCCACACCGACTATTACATCAGCAGTGGCCTCGGTATCTGGGGCGGCAAGTTCCGCATAGGAACCCGCTCAGAGTATGTGGTCGTAACGATTAAATAAGCTGGCTCTCGGGCTCGCTGGAGAAGCGGCACTCGGGATTTTCGTCCATATAGAACTTCGAGTAGGCCACGTAGTGCTCGGCATTGTCAGTCTGTCCGGGACGTGTGGGCTTGATGTACTTGGCGGGCACACCACCCCATATCTCGTGAGGACCAATCTTCGTGTTCTGCAGCACCAGGGCTCCGGCAGCCACAATGGCACCCTCGCCCACCTCACAGCCGTCCAGCAGGGTGGCTCCCATGCCTATCAGGGCGTGGTCGTGAATGGTACAGGCATGAACGGTGACATTATGTCCGATGGTGACATAGTTGCCGATGTGCGTAGGCCCAGTCTCATGGGTCACATGGACGCACGAACCATCCTGCACATTGGTACAGTTGCCGATGGTAATGGGCGCCACATCGCCACGCACGACGGCATTGAACCACACACTACACTCGTCGCCCATCGTCACATCGCCTACGATGGTGGCGTTCTCGCTGAAATAGCAGTCCTTGCCCCACTTGGGCGACATGCCTCTATAACTCTTGATTAAAGCCATTTGGATTTTACGATTTTACGGACTCTTACTTCTTACCTCTTAGTTTCAGGTTTCAAGTTTCAGGTTTCACAACTTGACGTCGGAGAGAATCTTACGGGTGGCTCCTGTCATCTGCTGGACGAAAAGTCCTGACTGGCGGCCAGCCTCTGCCATGGTCTCGGGATGGTCCACGAAGCCCTGCATGATGCGCTGGAAGTCGTCGGCACCCTGAATCTCAAAACCACCGCCACAGGCTTTGAGTCCCTGAGCCTCCTGGAAGCGCTCGTTGTTGGGACCGAAGATGACGGGCACATCCCACACAGCAGCCTCCAAGGTGTTGTGGATGCCCACACCGAAGCCGCCACCCACATAGGTCACATCGGCATAGCGGTAGATGCTGCTCAGCAGTCCGAAACAGTCGATGACAAGAACGTCGGCACTGGAGAGTCCCGGGTTGTCAGAGTGCTCAGAGAGCGTAGAGTAGCGCACGACCTTACGTCCTGCGAGCAGTTTCCCAATCTGTTGCAGGTGGTCCTCGCCAATGACGTGCGGGGCAATGATGACCTTCCAGTCGGGATGGTCGTTGATCCAGGGGATGAAGATTTCCTCGTCGGGTTGCCAGCTGCTACCAGCGACAAACACTTTGGGACGCTTGCCACTCGCCGTTCGCTGCTCACCTCCCCCCTCCAAGAACTGCTCAATCAACGGCAGCTGTCGGGCAGCATCCTTGATCTGCAGCACACGGTCGAAGCGGGTGTCACCCACAATGGTCACATCGTGAATGCCAATGGTGGCCAGCAGTTGCTTGCTGACGTCGTTCTGCACATAGAACCGGGTGAAGCACTTCAGCACATGGGCGTACTGACGACCATACCAGCGGAAGAACACCTGTCCGGGACGGAAGATGCTACTGACGCTATAGACGGGAATGCCCCGATGCTTCAGGATATGCAGGTAGTTGTACCAGAACTCATACTTGATGAAGAACGCCATCACGGGACGGATGGTGCGCAGGAAGCGACGGGCATTGGTGATGGTGTCAAGGGGCAAGTAGCAGATGATGTCGGCTCCCTGATAGTTCTTGCGTACCTCGTAGCCTGACGGCGAGAAGAAGGTCAGCAGGATCTTGTATTCCGGATGCTGACGACGCAACTCCTCCATCAGGGGACGACCTTGTTCGAACTCGCCCAAGGAGGCCGCATGGAACCATACATAGCGGGCATCGGGGTCTATCTGCTGGCGCAACACCCTGATGGCATCGCGCTCGCCTTGCCACATCTTACGCACCTTCTCGTTGAAAAGGCTCGTAATGATCACGCCCAGCTGGTATAGATAGATGATAATGTTATACACCCTTGTCCTATTTGAAAAAACGGTTGAATAGCCTATCCCAGTGTCTCAATAGCCCGGCGCATGCGACGGAGAGTCTCCTCCTTGCCCAGGAATGCTGAGATGTCGAACATGCCAGGGCCCTTGCCCTCGCCCACCAGTGTCAGACGCCAGGCGTTCATGATGTTGCCCAGCTTATACTCCTTCTGCTCTATCCAGGCGTGGACAATGCGCTCCTGGTTCTCCAGCGAGAAGTCGTCCATACCCTCGAGCACCTCCATCAGTTCTGTAAGCTGCTGGGCAGAGTCTTCCTTCCAGCGCTTCTTGGCGGTCTTCTCGTCGTACTCCGTGGGAGCTACGAAGAAGAACGAGCACAGGGGCCACAGCTCGTGGACAAACGACACACGGTCCTTCATCATGGCCGTCACCTGCAGGATGCGCTCTGACGTCTCCTCGGGACAGTGCTCCTTGACTATGGGCTCGAACAGGGCGGCTATCTCCTCGTTGGACTTCTTCAGGATATATTCGTGGTTGAACCAGATGGCTTTCTCGTAGGCAAACTTGGCACCGGCCTTCGAGCACTTCGAGATGTCGAACAGAGACACCAGTTCGTCCAGCGAGAAGATTTCCTGCTCGGTACCGGGATTCCAGCCCAGCAGTGCAAGGAAGTTGATGACGGCCTCGGGGAAGTAGCCGTCCTCACGATAGCCTCGCGAGGTCTCGCCCGACTTGGGGTCAGTCCAGCGCAGGGGGAACACGGGGAATCCCAGACGGTCGCCGTCACGCTTGGAGAGCTTGCCCTTGCCGTCAGGCTTCAGCAGCAGGGGCAGATGGGCAAACTGAGGCATGGTGTCCTCCCAGCCAAAGGCACGATAGAGCATCACGTGAAGCGGGGCAGAGGGCAACCACTCCTCGCCACGGATGACGTGCGAGATTTCCATCAGGTGGTCGTCGACAATATTGGCCAGGTGGTAGGTAGGCAGTTCGTCAGCACTCTTGTAGAGCACCTTGTCGTCGCAGATGTCGCTCTTGACACGCACTTCCCCACGAATCAGGTCGTTGACCAGAATCTCCTGACCGGGCTCCACCTGGAAGCGCACCACGTACTGATGACCGTCAGCTATCAGCTGGTCCACCTCTTCCTTGGAGAGGGTCAGCGAGTTGCGCATCTGGCTGCGCGTGTGGCAGTCGTACTGGAAGTTCTGCACCTCCTGACGCTTCTGTTCCAGCTCCTGGGGCGTGTCGAAAGCGATGTAAGCCTTGCCGTTGTCGAGCAGCTGCTGGACATACTTCTTGTAGATGTCACGACGCTCGCTCTGCCGGTAGGGCCCCTTGTCACCACCAAACGAGACACCCTCGTCAAAATGGATGCCGAGCCACTTGAAACTCTCGATGATATACTCTTCTGCACCTGGCACGAAGCGGGTCGAGTCCGTGTCCTCAATACGGAACACCAGGTCACCGCCGTGCTGACGGGCAAACAGATAATTATACAATGCTGTACGCACACCTCCAATGTGCAATGCCCCCGTGGGACTGGGTGCAAAACGCACCCTTACTCTTCTTTCTGCCATGAATTTAATGGTCTTTTTTCAATAATTTGTGCAAAAGTACGCATTTTTTTTGAGAATATGCGCTTTTTTTCGTATTTTCGCACGGTGAAAGCAAAATTAAGCGTCCATGAGTAACTTCAATCTCAGAGAAAACATTATATGGCACGACATTCTGATACGTGCCCTACTGGTCATTGTCACAGTCGCTATCGTAGTCTGGATCATGCCTCACGATAACACCAACCTCTTCCATGTCGAGCAAGGCAAGCCCTGGAAGTATGCTGAACTCACTGCACCCTTCGATTTCCCTATCTATAAGGCTGAATCAGTTGTCAAGCATGAGCGGGACAGCATCATGAAGGAGTATCAGCCTTATTATAAATATAATGTGGAGATTGAGCGGCAGATGGTTCATAAGTTCACTACCGACTATGCCGACGGCATACCCAACGTGCCCGACGACTACATCAGCATCATCTCCAACCGTCTGCACAGCCTCTACCAACAGGGCATCATGGAGTCCAAGGAGTACGAGACACTGAGAAGCGACACAACCAACATGATCAACATCGTCAACAAAAAGCAGGCCACCAGCGTGTCCATCCTCGAGGTTTACTCAGCCAAGCGGGCCTACGAGCAGCTGTTCATGGACGAGAAACTCATACCCATGCGTGCAGCACTGCAGAAGTGCAACCTCAACAACTACATCATCCCCAACCTTACCTACGACCAGGAGCGCAGCGAGACCAGCAGGAACGAGCTCATGGCAAGCATCCCTTTGGCCAGCGGACTGGTGCAGAAGGGACAGAAGATTGTGGACCGTGGCGAGATAGTCACTGACCGCACCTACCGCATCATTGACTCGTACGTCAGGGAGAACGACCGCCGCAACCAGGACAAGACACAGAACCAGATATCGCTCATCGGACAGATACTCTATGTGTCCGTCCTCATGATCTGCTTCACGCTGTACCTGTCACTCTATCGCAAGGACTACTTCGAGAACTCGCGCAATGCCGCCATGCTCTACACCTTCATCGTCATCTTTGCCCTGCTGACGGCCTTGTTTGTGCGCAACACGTTCATACACGTCTACATACTGCCCTACGCCATGGTGCCCATCTTCATACGTATCTTCATGGACTCCCGTACGGCTTTCATGACACACACCACCATGGTACTCATCTGCGCCAACATGCTGCAGCACCCCTTCGAGTTCACCGTGGTAGAACTGGTGGCAGGACTGGTGGCCATCACCTCGCTGCGCGAACTGTCCAAGCGCTCACAACTCTTCAGGACAGCCCTCATCATCACCCTGGCCTGTGTCATTGTCAATCTCGCCTTCGACTGGACCAAGGCCACCGCTCTCAGCCAGATCGACTATAGCATATACAACTATTTGATATTCAACGGCATTGCCTTGCTTTTCGCCTATCCGTTGCTTTATCTCATCGAGAAAACCTTCGGATTCACCAGCGACATCACACTCATCGAACTCTCCAACACCAACAGTCCGCTGTTGCGTCGCATGAGCGAGATAGCCCCAGGCACCTTCAACCACTCCATCCAGGTGGCCAACCTGGCGGGCGAGATAGCCAACAAGATTGGTGCCAAGGCCCAGCTGGTGCGTACAGGTGCTCTCTACCACGACATCGGCAAACTGGCCAACCCCATATACTATACCGAGAACCAGTCGGGCATCGACCCTCACGAGATGCTGACGGACATAGAGAGTGCACAGATCATCATCAGCCATGTCACCGAAGGACTGAGGATGGCAGACAAAGAAGGACTGCCCAAGGTCATCCGCGACTTCATTGCCACACACCACGGACTGGGCAAGACCAAGTTCTTCTATATACGCTACAAGAACGAACATCCTGACGAACCCGTCGACGACCTGCTGTTCACCTACCCCGGCCCCAACCCCTTCACCCGCGAGCACGCCTGCCTGATGATGGCAGACTCGGTGGAGGCCGCCTCGCGCTCACTGCCCGACTATACCGAGCAGAGCATACGCGGAATGGTAGAGAAGATTATCGACACCCAAGTGGCTGAGGGCTACTTCCGCGAGTGTCCCATAACCTTCCGTGACATCCAGTATGCCAAGACGGTACTCATCGAGAAGCTGAAGACCATCTATCACACCCGCATCAGCTATCCCTCTGAGAAGAAAGAGGACAATATCAAAAGATAAAAAGCAAGCCATTTTCGTAGTGTGTTCGTACACACCCCCCGTACTTTTCTTGCACATTTCGGCACATTTGTGCAGGAAATGTGCCATTTTTGGTTAATATATCTTAATTTCCATTGCACTATTATTGCCAATTTGTGCAATAATAGTACCTTTGCACCCGTTTTTAGGAAATTTTTTATTAAAAGATGAAAAAGATTATTGCAGCAACCGCTGCCCTCGTGATATCAGCCAGCTCGTTTGCAGGTGGTATCTTGACAAACACCAACCAGAGTGTTGACTTTTTACGCAATCCCGCACGCGACGCCGCTATCGGTCTCGACGGTGTATACTCTAACCCTGCAGGTGTGGTCTTCATGCCCGAGGGTCTCCACTTAGGCATCAACTGGCAGTATGCTCATCAGACCCGTACCATCACCTCTACCAACCCAGTATTCCAGCTGGGCAGAAAGAACGATGCCACCAACCCGACGAAGATTTTCGAGGGTGTGGCCAATGCTCCCCTCATCCCCTCTATTCAGGTGGCTTACAACATGGAGCACTGGAGCCTGCAGGCTAACCTGTCAATACCCGGAGGCGGTGGTTCCTGTGAGTTCGACAACGGACTGGGATCCTTCGAGAGCGTAGTGGGCAACATTGCAGCCATGCTCGCACCACTGGGGGCAGAAGGCTACGACATGGACGGCTACATGAAGGGCCGCCAGTATTACTATGGTATACAGATTGGTGCTGCCTGCAAGATAACACCCAACTTGTCAGTCTATGGCGGTCTGCGCATGCTCTACGGAGATGCCACCTATAAGGCCAAGATCAGCAACATCCAGGTGAAGACAGCCAACGGCTATGTCGATTTTGGCAGCTACCTGCAGCATGTCAGCAATACTGTCAACGAAGGTATCAACACGGTCAATGCCGGTATTGCCCAGTATCAGGCTGCCGGTGTGGAGGTTCCCGCCCAGCTGCTGGCACAACAGGCACAACTGGAGGGCACCAAAGACAATCTCAACAGCCTGCAGAAGTATGGCGATGGGGTGAACCTGCTGTGCAACCAGACTGGTTTGGGATTTGCGCCCATCGTGGGTGTCGACTACAAACTGGAGAAATTCAACTTTGCAGCCAAGTATGAGTTCCGCACGCAGATTCGCATGAAGAACGAGTCTACCGTCAACGAGGCCAGCGCCATTGCAGCTGTCAACAAGTTCCGCGACGGAGAGAATGTCAACGAGGACATGCCTGCCCTGCTGTCTCTTGGTGTGCAGTACAGCCCCATCGACATCGTTCGCATCGGAGCAGGCTGGCACCACTATTTCGACAAAGATGCCTCATGGTACAACAACTCACAGAATCTGCTGAAGCACAACACCAACGAGTTCCTGCTGGGTGCTGAATGGGACACCACTGAGAAGCTGACCTTCTCTGCAGGTGGACAGCTCACCCGCTACGGTATGTCTGACGAGTACATCTCGGACATGTCGTTCGTGGTCAACAGCTACAGCATCGGTTTCGGATTCAGCTACAAGCTGACCGACAAGGTGGCTCTCAAGGCTGCTTATTTCCAGACCTACTATGGTGACTACGACCGTGTCAATGCTGAGAATCCTCAGGTCAAGGACTCATTCACACGCACCAACCGTGTCTTCGGTGTAGGTTGCCAACTGGACTTGTAAGGTTCAAAGTTCTCTGACCAAGGTCAGAGCGACCCAAGGGTCGATGACAAGGTTCAAAGTTCAAAGTTCAAAGTTCTCTGACCAAGGTCAGAGCGACCCAAGGGTCGATGACAAAGTTCAAGGTTCAAAGCGGGTCTACGTCGTAGTAGACTGTCAGCGAGGAATAACGCTTGTCCGCGAGTATCTGCGATTGCGCCAGCAACAGGTACTTGCGGACTTTCTTCATGTCCAGGCCGTTCTCCAGCTTCAGCACCAGTTTGCGGATGTTCTGCTGCTTGACCTTGGCTACCGAGGGTTTGTCAGGACCCAGCACACGACCTCCAAACCACTGGTGCAGCTGGTTGCCCAACTCAGTGGCTGCCGTCTGCGCCACACCATCCTGGCGATGACGCAGGTAGACATACACCAAACGGTAGTAGGGCGGATAGTGGAACGCCTGGCGCTCGGCAATCAAGCTCTTGTACAGTGCCATGTAATCGTTGCGGACCACCTGGCTGATGACGGGCAGGTCCTTCTGTTTCGTCTGCAGGATAACCAGTCCGCGTCGACCTTTGCGGCCCGCACGTCCAGCCACCTGCGACATCATCATGAAGGCATGTTCGTAGGCACGGAAGTCGGGCTGGTTCAGCATACCGTCGGCATTGACGATGCCCACCACGCTGACCTTGTCGAAATCCAGTCCCTTGGAAATCATCTGTGTACCTATCAATATATTGGTGCGGCCTGCTCCGAAGTCGCTGATGATGCGCTCATAGCCATTGCGTGTGCGAGTGGTGTCCAAGTCCATACGCGAGATGCGGGCTTCGGGAAATGCCTCGCGCACCTGTTCCTCTATCTTCTCAGTACCATAGCCGTGCGTCCTGAGGTCAGTGTCTCCACAGCACGGACACTGTGTGGGCACCTGATAGACCGCTCCGCAATAGTGGCACGTCAACTGGTTCAGCTGGCGGTGCAACGTCAGTTTCACATCACAATGCTGACAGGTGGGCACCCAGCCGCACTGGTGGCACTCTATCATGGGGGCAAAACCGCGACGGTTCTGGAACAGGATGGCTTGCTCGCCACGCTCCAGGGCCTCGCGGACACGCATCAGCAACAGAGGCGAGAAAGGCCCAGCCATCATCTTGCGGCGCTGCAGGTCAGCCGTGTCCACCACCTGTATCTCAGGCAGCTCCATACCCTTGTAGCGCTCCTTCAGTTCCACCAGTCCGTACTTGCCTGTCTTGGCGTTGTGATAGCTCTCCAGCGAGGGTGTGGCCGTTCCCAGCAGCACCTTGGCTCCAGCCATTTGCGCCAGCACGATAGCAGCAGAACGGGCATGATAGCGGGGTGCAGGGTCCTGCTGCTTGTAGCTCGTCTCGTGTTCCTCGTCCACAATGACCAGTCCCAGGCGTTGGAAAGGGAGCATCACCGCTGAACGGGCCCCCAGGATGACGTCATAGGGATTTTGTGACAACTGCTTCTGCCATATCTCCACCCGCTCGTTATCCGAGTAGCGCGAGTGGTAGATGCCCAGCCTGTCGCCAAAGATGCGTTGCAGCCGTTGCATAATCTGCACCGTCAGGGCAATCTCGGGCAGCAGATAGAGCACCTGCTCCTTCCGCTCCAGCGCCTGCTGTATCAGATGGATGTATATCTCTGTCTTGCCCGAACCTGTCACACCGTGCAGCAAGGTGACGTTCTTCTTCATCATCTGCATCAGGATGGCATTGTAGGCATCCTGCTGGGGTTCAGTCAGCGGTTTGATGAGCTCTGGACAATAGTTGCCTCCATGGTTCAGACGACCCACCTCCACTTCATAGGTTTCCAGCAACTGCCGTTTCTCCAGTTGGCGGATGGTTTCTGCCGACGCTTGCGAGGCATTCATCAGTTCCTCCCGGGTCACCTCAACAACCTTCAGACATGGATCATCGTCCTCGACGAGGTCCCAGTGCGACAGTTCCAGATAGCAGGTAAACGCCTCCAGCTGCTTCTTCGCGCGAGCCAGGACGTTCAAGGCGATGTGCAGAGCAGCCACATGGCGATACTGCTCTGTCAGCCTGATGTACGTCTCCGTCTTGGGTTTGTAGCCGTCCTCCGCCTTCAGTCCGCTGGGCAGTGCCGTCTTGTACACCTCACCGATGGGCGACAGATAGTAGTCGCTGATCCAATGCCACAGCTGCAGTTGCTGTGGTGTGACCATCGGTTGCTGGTCTATCTGCTGCTGAATGGGTTTCACTTCGTAGCCCTGCGGCTTCACATGATGCACCCGGGCTACCAGACCGATATATGTCTTCGACCGTCCGAAGCCCACCAGTACGCGCATGCCCTCACCTACCGTCATGCCCTCAGGCACGGTGTAGGTAAACAGCCCCTGCAAAGGAACGGGCAATATCACGTCGGCATACATCATCCTTGACAGGTTTTACTCCGCTCTCTTTCCGATATTCACATTCGTATTGCCCGTGACCTCCGCATTGTTACCACCGCCATAGACATTATCGCGGATGTCCACACCAAGAACGTCCTTCTTTTCGTAGTAGGTGACGTCTGCCGAGGCTGTGCCTGTGGCAGTGGTATAGACGAACGGACTGGCAGTTGTACCTGCTCCGCTGCGGGTGTAGCAGCCTTCTGGTAAAGCGGCACCTGCGGTCACCTCTTTCACGATATAGACCTCCGCTTGAGTTGCAATGTTGACCGTCGTATTACCCATCACCTTGGCAGCGTTACCACCACCGAAGACCGTATGGATAGCACCCATCTTTCCCTTGGCATGTGACGGGATGGGATAGTGATTGGGCGTTTCCGCACCCTCAGCAACAATAGACCTATCATCATTATAGTATCTGCCATAGACCTCATTGACGTTCACGGTAGGATTACCCACCATCGTAGCACCGCTACCAAAGCCACCGCCAAAGACTTTGCCGATGCTGGTAAACGACATCACGTTGACCTGAGGATCTTCATAGAGCTTAGGACCTGATTCTTTCGGAGTACCGTCATCATTATAGCCATTAACAGAGTAGCCAGCCAGGTTACCACCACCATAGAGTTCACCAATCTTGATAGGACGACAGCCAACCTCCTCGATGTTCACAGTGATGGAACCATCAATTGTACCACTGAGGTTATTACCACCAAACACACGGTCGAAGGTGCCATTGGTGATATTCAACGTGACATTACCCTTAATAGCGGCAGCCTCAGCACCACCATAGGCAGCCCGCAGTCCTGGGATACATGCCATCAGCAACTTAGCCTCAGCATCCATCGGAGCACTCTTACCACCTCCGTAGGCCTCATCCACGCAGAACTCACAACCACTGTTCTCATCCAGCAAGGTGACAGCCGTCTGGCGCACATTACCCTTGGTATTTGAACCACCAAAGACACGATGAACCGTACCACCATAGACATTGATGGAAGCCTGACCAGTGCCATAGGTGATACCACTGGTTGATGCTGTTCGTTCTTCTTTCGTGTCATAATCAACACTATCCCTGGCAACCCAGTCATCTCCGTCTTTCGTGTAAACCGTATAGTTCTTATAACCCACGTTGGCACCCGGGTTAGGTCTTCCGTCGGGAAGATTGTCAAGACCGTTACCACCACCGAAGAGTTCCAGAATCTCATAGGTGCCATTGACGGTCACATTGGTGGCAGGTGTAGATGCTGCATTACCTCCACCATAGACTGTCTGAATACTGGTCAATCCACAACCATCGATGATGACATTGGTAGAATTAGTGGTTTCCTTGCCACCAGCAGGTTCGTAAGCAGCCAAGTTACCACCGCCATAGACTGCCGTGACATCGTAGGAACCTTTAACCTTGGCATCCGTCACCGGAGTTTCGTTCTGCGTAGCATAGATATGCACCAGTACCTCTCCCATTGGCGAACCGGCAGCATTATTGCAGCCAAAGACTTGATTGACAGTACAACCCTTTTTGTCATCACCGATAGTGGTGCCTGTTTCGCCCGATGTTGTCGTTCCGTTCAAATCCAGCAACACATCACCATAGACATAGGCAGGGCTACCAGTTTCTCCCAATCCACCGCCGTATGCTTCGCCAAGGATATCACCTCCCGTCAGGCGAACGGTAGTAGTGCTCGATGCGGAAGTCTTGCCTGTAGCCCAGTCGCCTGCGCCACTATTTTTTGTTTCATCCCAGTTGTCTGTCTGCGTATCAGCCAAGGCACCACCGCCATAGACGTCGCTGAGGACAGTACCGCCAGTCATGGTGACCGTCACGCCACCCTTCACGGTACCAGACTCACCACCGCCAAAGACAGAACCATAGATGATACCACCGGAAACAGCAACTTCCACGCTTCCTGCATTGGTCTTATTCTTGAAATAAGGTCGTGGGTCGCCCTTTCCACCTCCAAAGAGATGGCCGATTTTAGGATCTTCGGCAATCTGCGCCTGGGTACGCGGAACACCGATTGTACCACCAGTCATCTTCACGGTACTCTTACCCTGTACAGTGGTATATTCATTTGCACCATAGACATTTGACAGGATATGTCCACCGGAAATAGTCAAATTGGCATTACCTTCTACCCAGCCCGCTGACTCAACCCAACCGTAACCTGTGATTTTTCCATCTGTATCTGTTTTCTTATATGGGAAATAGCCAGAACCGCCGCCAAACACGCAGCCAATCCATGTCTTACCGTCAGAAGCGTTATCTGTACTACCGCCTTCGAGACCCGTTGGCAGCGATTCGGAGTGATTTGCTTTATACTCATCAGCATAGGGGTCATAGGTTTCATAAATCGTTTTGCCTCCAACCACTTTACCATACTGATAGTGTGAACATGGAACCAGTGCATTTTCATTAGTTATCGGTGTCACGTTCGGATCCACGAACTTTTCATTAGGATAGCGCTTAGGCTTACCGTCTTCCGTCTGATTAGCTCCTACACCAATCTGACCGCCCTCAATCTTTACATTTGTATCGCCCAGCACACGTCCGAACTCACCACCACCAATGATTGACTCCAGAACAAAGGCATTGCCTTCGATGGTCACATCTGTTTCATTAACATAGGCAGTGAAGTGAGTATCAGGATGAGTCTCTGGATCTTCTACGAGGCCACGGCCTGCACCCCATACCCAGCCTTCCGGCACAGGACCGCCTTGGGCAGCCTTCCTTTTCATACCCTCTGTTGCCACTTCTATAGGACCTATCTGACCGCCGCTGACAACTATCGTACATTTGCCTGTATTTGCCTCACATGATATAGGCTTGCCAATGCAGCCTTCATGAGCAGTATGTCCAAAGATATTCACATCAGCTGCTTCCGTTGACCTTGTAAAGGTTCCTACCGAACCGGAAAGTCCACCACCGAAAATACCATTAAAGATATAGCCATCCGTCATACTCACATTGGTATTGCCCTTCACGTCAGCTTCGCATCCACCGCCATAGACGCTTTGATTCACAGAGCCACCACTGATGGTGACGGTAGTATTATTTTCAATTAAGCCCAACTTACCACCGCCAAAGACATTGCCGTAATCATCTTCGCTATTATCAGTACCAATAGTACCACCATTAATATTTACTACAGTATTGCCACCTACCGCAGATTCCTCACCGCCTCCGTAAACACTATGGGCAACGGTGGTGGTACCGTCGATGGTGAGAGTGGCTGTTCCTGTTACGGCGCCAAGATCATCTAAGGAATTCCAAGTGTAGCAATACCATTTGCCGTCCTTTTCGTAAGTGGGATGAGCTTTCATATATGCCTCATCTTTACCCTCGAGTTTTCTGTACTCTTGTCGTGCACCTGGAAGGTAGGAATAGCTGCAGAATAGCCTGCTCCAAAGACACTACCAGCAACCTGTGTATTCGTAAGAGTAGAAGTAACATTACCATCGACAGTAGCCAAATTACCACCACCATAGAAATTACCCAAAATCTTACAATCAGATAGCGTACTGCTGACATTGCCCGTCTTGGTAATACCAAACTGAATCCATCTGATAAAGCCACGTTGCGTAATCTGGTCGGTCACTCCGTTGGAATGGTTAAAGACCTCAAATTCATATTCTGCATGATAACCTTTATTGTCGGTACCATCATCCTTCACGCCTAAAGGATTAAAATTATTCCAGTTATATCCTTGGTCTGTCCAGGTTCCTATATGGCTTGAGTTTTGGTCACCATCTTTTTGTAACTGCCTATAATAGCTGTTACCACCATTACCACCACCGAAGAATACGCCAAAAGTTGTACCTGTAGCATGAGTGGTCACGGTTTTTCCAGTCATATCACCTACTTTAGGACCGCCACAATACTTATCTACATAACTATTGTCAATGGTAACGTCAATATCACCACTAATAGGATTAGAGCCATTGATGCCTCCACCATAGAACTCGGTTATCTTTGAATGATTGATTTTAAAAGTAACATTTGAACCAGCTTCTACCTTATCGTAGCCAGCACCTGCCATGATATCGAATTTACCACCATCGGTGTAACAACGTGGAGCACCTTGATTGGTTGGAGCTGCCAACGCTGCACGATAGAGACCTGTGAGGTAAAGTTCTTTCACTTGACCACCAATCACATTTATAGGACACAAGTAAATTTTAGGACTTTGACTCATACTAGGGTGAGCTCCTGGAGCAAAACGGTGTATCCATGCATTACCACCCAATAAGAAATAGCTTGTACGATTGGAGTCATGATATCTGACTGTAAACATTTCATATTCGCCACCATTAATGATGACTGGCGATTTAGTTTCTATTCGTCTGTCTGTATAGCCCTGAAATCCATCATACTCAAACTGAGTGGTACGCATGAATGCCGTTTCAGTCACCTCGAAATGACCTTGAGGGACGAATATACCAATGGCGTATGCAAGATTATTATGACGAACAGCAAGACCCAGTTCTACAACAGGCAAGAAATCAAAACGTATTGGCTGAATACCAGGTCGAGGCGTTTGATTTCTAAACTGGAACTGGAAACTATAATCTGGCTCATTGTCAAAGTCAAAGTCTGCACTCATTATAGTAAATGGATGCCATTTATTGTCTAAATTATAACCTACATCATTATTGCCATTCTTTACCTGATGGTTGCCTATCAGCACTATTGCCTGATCATAAACAGTAGGATAGTCAGTATTCGTTCCAAGAGCTTTTATAGCATTTTGAAGATCATCATAAACAGGTTGTCCCTGGAATGTATCGGATATGATACCAGCTGGACTAAATGGGCTGTCTGATTTAAAATCTGCTTTCGTTACATTTACACGATCAATACTATAACCTCGGTTTGAGAGATAAATTGCTTTACCCCAACGGGCAGTGATGGTGATGGAGGTAACGTCTTTGGGGACGTAATAATATCCACCTTGTGCAAATACACGACCATTAATACTATTACGATCTGCGAAATTATAATCCGTAGCAGTAGTGCTACCAGCAGCTTCTATTTCCCATCCCGTCACTACATATTGGGTATAGTTACCACCATATTTCTCAGCATGAGTGGCTCCATTAGGGTTACCGAACACTTCATTATAATAAGGCAACTGAATCTTGTAATAACTATAATC
>ONLU01000049.1 GCA_900318795.1 uncultured Prevotellaceae bacterium
TGTCTATGTAAGTCTTTCAAAGAACTCTTTTAGCTGTGCTCCCAAAGGTCTTGCCCTGAAAGCGGATGCAAAGGTACGACTATTTTTCGAATCACCAAACTTTTTCCAGACTTTTTTTGAAATAAAACAAAAAGTTTTCGCATTTATTGACAGTGCGAAAACCTTACACCTTAATTATATATTATTCAAACACTTCTTCTATCTCCTCTCCTTCTGTATCACTAATCCCCGATTCATCAATCACGCAAGGATTATAATCTACGGGCAAATCGAATACAGCATCCTCATTATATCCTAATCGTTTATCCTTATACACTTGCTGCATATAAAGAGCAAATACAGGGAGAGCCATTGTAGCACCCTGCCCCATTGCCATTGAATCAAAATGGATATCACGATCATCGCCCCCTACCCATACGCCGGTTACCAATGTAGGCGTTATTCCCATGAACCAAGCATCGCTATTATTATTAGTGGTACCCGTTTTACCTGCTATTTCTCCAGTTAGCCCATAACGAAAGCGCAATCTGCCGGCAGTTCCACCATCAACAACTGCCTTAAGCATATAAAGCATCTTGTTAGCACTTTCATCGCTAATCACCTCGTTCATTCGTGGTTGGAACTGGGCTATCAAATTTCCTTCATTATCTTCAATCTTGGTAACAAACATGTGGGCAGCTCGAATACCATGATTCGCAAAAGCAGTATAGGCACTTACCATTTCTCCAACCGTTATTTCACAAGGTCCTAGACAAAGGGACATCGAAGGATGTATTTCCGGATTGCGAATACCATACTCATGCAAAAGAGTCACAAAAGCCTGTGGATTCAATTTGCTCATCAGATATGCCGAAATCCAGTTGTTAGACTGCTGGAGTCCCCATTTAAGCGTCACCATATCGCCATAGCGCGCCTTGCTGGCATTGCGTGGCGTCCAGGGCTGACCGGCTACCATATAAGTCTGTTGCACATTCGGAGCGACATCACAAGGAGAAAAGCCGTTTTCCATAGCCAGAGAATAAAGAAACGGTTTAATGGTAGAGCCTACCTGCCTCCTACCATCCATTGCCATATCATATGCAAAATGAGTAAAATCCGGTCCTCCAATATATGCTTTAACATGTCCGTTCTGAGGACACATGCTCATAAAGCCACAACGGAGAAAAGACTTATAATATTTAATCGAATCAAGTGGTGTCATAACCGTATCGACCTCGCCATGATATGTAAAAACACTCATTTCCGTCTTTTTCCGGAACGACTGCATTATCTCGCTCTCTGATGCTCCATTAGCTTTCAGTACGCGATAGCGTTCGCATTGTCTTACTGAACGCATCAGAATTTTGTTAACCTGTTCAACAGTTAAACTACCAGAGAAAGGAGCAGTCTCTCGCCCACGTTTTTCTTTTGAAAAAGAAGGCTGAAGAAATTTGACCACATGTTCACGAATTGCCTGTTCTGCATGTTCCTGCATACGAGAATTAATTGTAGTATACACCCTCAAACCGTCAGTATAGACATTGTACGGCTCACCATTCTTTTTAAAGTTTTTATTACACCACCCGTACAAAGGATCTGTTTCCCAATTGATAGAATCTATATGGAACTTCACCATATTCCATGAAGGATAGTCAGACCTATTCGGACGTTTAGCCATCATGTAGCGACGAAGGAAATCACGAAAATAGACTGCCATGCCATCTTTATGGTCTGCAACATGAAACTTCAAATTGAGGGGTTCTGCCGAATACCTTTGGAAATCAGCCTCCGTCAGATATCCGGCCTTTAACATCTGGCCTAAAACGACATTTCGTCGTTCGAGCGAGCGTTCCGGATGACGAACTGGGTTAAAATAAGAAGGATTCTTGCACAAGCCAACAAGTACTGCAGACTCAGTTACGCTAAGATCCCTAGGCTCCTTGCTAAAATACGTATTGGCAGCCGTCTTTATACCTACTGCATTATGGAGAAAGTCGAAATAGTTCAAATACATCGCTATAATTTCATCTTTGGTATAATTGCGTTCCAGCCTAACAGCAATCACCCACTCTATCGGTTTCTGTAAGATTCGCTCCATAACACTATGCGCGACACCCGAATAGAGTTGCTTTGCCAACTGCTGGGTAATGGTAGAGCCACCGCCAGCAGATTTCTGCCCCAAAATACCTCGTTTCACCACAGCTCGTCCCAAAGCAAAAAAGTCAACACCCGAATGCTTGTAAAATCGCACATCCTCCGTAGCTACCAACGCATGCACCAATGACGGAGCCAATTGTGTATAGTCCACAATAATACGGTTTTCACGATTATAGTTCCAAGTTCCCATTATCCTACCATCCGCCGATATCACCTGCGTAGCAAAGCGGTTAATTGGATTCTGGAGATCTTCAATAGGTGGCATATAACCTATATATCCTTCATTAATAGCATAAAAGCCAAGACCCGCAGTAAGCACCGCGGCAAATATCAGAGCCCAAAGACTTCGTACTAAAAATTTTCTCATATTCAGACGTGGTTTATTGATTTTGATTGCAAAATTACAAAAATCTTTCAAATAAACGCACGTAATTTCAGAAATTATGTGTAATTTTGCCCTCGAAATAGAATAAAACAGATGGAAAAACATGATTTTGTAACAATAGCCGATTTTACTAGAGAGAAAATTCTCTACATGATTGAAATGGCTCAGGAATTTGAACGCCACCCAAATCGCGAGATATTGAAAGGCAAAGTAGTAGCTACTTTATTTTTTGAACCTTCTACCCGTACACGTCTCTCGTTTGAAACGGCAGCCAACCGGTTAGGAGCACGTGTAATAGGTTTTGCCGACCCGAAAGTTACCAGCGGTACCAAGGGCGAAACACTAAAAGACACTATATCCATGGTGGCCAACTACGCAGATGTTATTGTGATGCGCCATTACATTGAGGGAGCAGCACAATATGCCGCAGAGGTTACCAAAATTCCTATTGTCAACGCAGGAGACGGAGCTCACCAGCACCCCTCCCAGTGTATGCTTGACCTCTATTCTATCTACAAAACTCAAGGAACACTTGAGAATCTGAATATCTATCTTGTTGGCGATCTCAAATACGGACGTACAGTCCACTCGCTCATTATGGCGATGCGACACTTCAACCCCACTTTTCATTTTGTCGCCCCCAAGGAACTGTCTATGCCCAACGAGTACAAGCTCTATTGTAAAGAGCACGGCATTGCATTTCAAGAGCATACAACTTTTAATGAGAAAATCATTGCTGATGCAGATATTCTTTATATGACTCGCGTACAAAAAGAACGTTTCAGCGATCTCATGGAATATGAGCGTGTAAAGAACGTCTACATATTAAACAATGATATGTTACGCCAAGCCAAGCCTAACATGCGCATTCTCCATCCACTACCTCGTGTGAACGAGATTGCGTATGACGTGGATGAAAATCCCCACGCATACTACATTCAACAAGCCGGCAACGGACTTTTTGCCCGCGAAGCCATTTTTTGCGATGTATTGGGCATTAGTTTAGACGAAATACGTAACGACAAAACCATTATCCTATGAACAAGAAAGAAATGCTGGTAGCCGCCATTCAAAACGGTACCGTAATAGATCACATACCCTCAGAAAAAGCCTACCAGGTAGCTCAACTTTTAAAACTGGCACAATTGGACACGCCAGTTACCATCGGCTATAATTTCCGCTCCAAGAAATTAGGTCGCAAAGGAATCATCAAGGTCGAAGACAAATTCTTTACCGATGAGGAAATTTCGCGTCTCTCCGTCGTTGCGCCAAACATCGTTCTTAACATTATCAATAATTTTGAAGTTGTTGAGAAAAAGACCGTTACAACGCCAGAAGAAATACACGGCATTGTCAAATGCAACAATCCTGTATGCATTACCAACAACGAGCCCATGAAGACCTATTTCCATGTCCTAAACGGCATCCTCACTTGCCACTACTGCGAAAAAGAGCAAGACATCAACAAAGTAGAACTCGTCTAAGACCAAGCACTACCGAGCAACATACAATAGAACTTAAAAAAATATCGGCTAATTATTTGGTAGTTAGCCAGAAAAGTTGTACCTTTGCAGCCGCTTTGCGCATACATGGGCGCGAGTATATAGTTCACATAAAGTCTAACTTTATTAATTACAAACAAAACTTTTAATTAAATTATGTCAGAATTAACAAAGAACGTCCAGCCATTACAGGACTTCGACTGGGAACAGTTTGAGAATGGCACGACCGCTAATGTCAGCAAGGAAGAGCTTGACAAGGCGTACAACGAAACCCTTAACAAGGTCAGCGAGCATCAGGTTGTTGACGGTAAGGTTATTAGCGTTGACAAGAAAGAAGTAGTCGTTAATATCGGCTACAAAAGCGACGGTATTATCCCCGCTAGCGAATTCCGCTACAATCCCAACCTGAAGCCTGGCGACATAGTTGAGGTTTACGTTGAGAACGCAGAAGATAAGAAAGGTCAGCTCGTGCTGTCACACAAAAAGGCTCGCATGTCCAAGTCTTGGGAGCGTGTCAATGCTGCACTGGAAAGCCAGGAAGTCATCAATGGATACATCAAGTGCCGCACGAAGGGTGGTATGATTGTCGATGTATTCGGCATCGAGGCATTCCTTCCCGGTTCACAAATCGACGTTCACCCCATACGCGACTACGACCAGTTTGTAGACAAGACCATGGAGTTCAAGATTGTAAAAATCAATCAGGAGTTCCGCAACGTGGTTGTATCACACAAGGCCCTCATCGAGGCTGAACTTGAAGCACAGAAGCAGGAGATTATGTCTAAGCTTGAGAAGGGTCAGATCCTGGAAGGAACCGTTAAGAACATTACCAGCTACGGTGTATTCGTAGACCTGGGTGGTGTTGACGGACTGATTCACATCACAGACTTGTCTTGGGGCCGTGTCGACGATCCCCACAAGGTGGTTGAGCTTGACCAGAAGATTAATGTCGTTATCCTTGACTTCGACGAGGAGAAGAAGCGCATTGCTCTCGGTTTGAAGCAACTCACCCCGCATCCTTGGGATGCTCTGGATGCCAACCTCAAGGTTGGCGACCACGTTAAGGGTAAGGTTGTCGTGATTGCTGACTACGGTGCATTTGTTGAGATTCAACCCGGTGTTGAGGGTCTGATTCACGTCAGCGAGATGTCTTGGAGCCAGCACCTGCGTTCAGCTCAGGAGTTCCTGAAGGTTGGTGACGAGGTGGAAGCTGTCATCATCACGCTGGATCGCGACGAGCGCAAGATGTCCCTCGGCATCAAACAGCTGAAGGAAGATCCCTGGGAGGCTATCGAGGTCAAGTACCCTGTTGGCAGCAAGCACACTGCTAAGGTTCGCAACTTCACAAACTTCGGTGTATTCGTTGAACTCGAAGAGGGCGTTGACGGCTTGATTCACATCAGCGACCTCTCTTGGACCAAGAAGGTTAAGCATCCGTCAGAGTTCACACAGGTTGGTGCCCCAATCGACGTTGTTGTTCTCGACATCGACAAGGAGAACCGTCGTCTGAGCCTTGGTCACAAGCAACTTGAGGACAATCCTTGGGACGTATTCGAAGCTAAGTACACCGTTGGCTCTATCCACGAGGGTAAGATTGTTGAACTCATGGAGAAAGGCGCCGTTGTTAAGCTCGACGAGGACATCGAGGGCTTTGCTACCCCCAAGCACCTTGTCAAGGAAGACGGATCACAGGCTGCCCAAGGTGAGGAGTTGCCCTTCAAGGTTATCGAGTTCAACAAGGACTCTAAGCGAATCATCTTGTCTCACAGCCGCACCTTCGAGGATCCGAAGCGTGAGGAGAAGGCTGCAGCCAAGAAAGCTCGCGCTCCCAAGAAGGACGACGCACCAAAGATTGAGAACGTTGCAGCCAGCACCACTCTGGGCGACATTGATGTCTTGGCTGAATTGAAGGCAAAGATGGAGAAGGGCGAGTAATTCCCTATATATAATATATTAAGGTATGTGTACGGATTTTGTTTCCGTACACATATTTTTTGTATATAACTGACATTATTGATTGATTTATATCAATTAAATAACAAAACGTAAGCGTTTACGTTATTTTTCTTTCAATTTGTTTTGTTTTTATTAGTTTTTGCTTTAATTTTGCAACCAGAAACATAAAAAACATTTTTTCAATAAGTATAACCAATCAATTTAAAAAGGAAAAAGATTATGAATGCAGCTAAAGTTGTTGAGGATCTGAAACAGAGATTTCCCAATGAGCCTGAGTACATCCAGGCCGTAAGTCAGGTACTTCCTACTATTGAGGAAGAGTACAACAAGCACCCCGAGTTTGAGAAAGCCAATCTGATTGAGCGCCTTTGCATCCCCGATCGCGTTATTGAATTCCGCGTGACATGGGTTGACGACCAGGGTAAGGTTCAGACCAACATGGGTTATCGTATCCAGCACAACAACGCTATCGGCCCATACAAAGGCGGAATCCGTTACCATAAGAGCGTAAACCTGGGTATTCTGAAGTTCCTCGCATTCGAGCAGACTTTCAAGAACTCGCTGACCACACTGCCTATGGGTGGTGGTAAGGGTGGTTCCGACTTCTCTCCACGTGGAAAGAGTGATGCTGAAGTGATGCGTTTCTGCCAGGCATTCATGAACGAGCTATACCGTCACATTGGTCCCGATGAGGACGTACCCGCCGGTGATATCGGTGTTGGTGGACGTGAGGTGGGTTATCTGTTCGGACAATATAAGAAACTGACTCATCAGTTCCAGGGTGTACTGACCGGTAAGGGCATACCCTTCGGTGGTTCTCTGATTCGTCCTGAGGCAACAGGTTACGGTTGTGTTTACTTCCTGAACTCTATGCTTCAGACACGTAACATTGATATAAAAGGTAAAAAGGTTCTGATTTCAGGTTCAGGTAACGTTGCTCAGTATGCTACTGAGAAGTGCATTCAGCTGGGTGCTATCCCCATGACACTCTCTGACTCAGACGGTTACATCTACGATCCCGATGGTATTGATATGGAGAAACTGGCTTATGTAAAGGAGCTGAAGAACGTAGAGCGCGGCCGTATCAAGGAGTATGCCGAGGAGTATCCCAACGCCAAGTATGTGGCTGGCGAGCGCCCCTGGCATGAGAAGGCCGACATCGCTCTGCCTTGCGCTACCCAGAACGAAATTAATGGTGAGCAGGCTCAGGCCCTGATTGACAATGGTGTGATTGCCGTTGCTGAGGGTGCCAACATGCCTTCACTCCCTGAGGCTATCAAGATTTTCCAGGATGCCAAGATCCTGTATGCTCCTGGTAAGGCTTCAAACGCCGGTGGTGTATCAGTATCTGGTCTGGAGATGTCACAGAACTCTGAGCGTCTGTCTTGGACAGCCAAGGAAGTTGACGACTATCTGAAGCGCATCATGAACGACATTCATGAGAACTGCGTGAAGTACGGCACACAAGCAGATGGTTACATCAACTACGTGAAAGGCGCCAACGTGGCAGGCTTCATGAAGGTTGCCAGTGCTATGATGAGCCAGGGTATCGTATAATACTGACACATTAACTATACAAGCGGGTGCGATTTTCTCAGAAAAATCGCACCTTTCTTTTATTGATTGATTTTTGCTTCAAAATTTGGCATTTTGCCTACTTATTCGTACCTTTGCAACAAATTTCAAAAAACAAGATATTATGCTTACACTGAAACTCATTACTGAGGAAACAGACCGTGTGATTCGCGGCTTGGAAAAGAAACACTTTAAAAATGCCAAGGAAGCCATTGACGAGGTGCTGGTTGTAGACAAAAAACGTCGTGAGGCCCAGCAGCAGCTCGACAAGAACTTGTCGGAAGCCAAAAAGATGGCAGCTCAGATTGGTGGCCTAATGAAAGAGGGCAAAAAAGACGAAGCTGAGGCCGTCAAGGCACAGGTATCGCAGATGAAGGAAACCAACAAGCAGTTGGAGGAGCAGATGAACCTGTCTCAAGACGAGATGACTCGCCTGCTCTGCCAAATTCCCAATATTCCTTACGACGAAGTTCCTGAAGGTGCTGCAGCAGAGGATAACCATGTGGTGAAGTCTAATCTGAAGGAGTGTACAGACAGTGATACTGTCGGCAACTGGGATGTCA
This sequence comes from uncultured Prevotellaceae bacterium, assembly GCA_900318795.1. Classification (GTDB taxonomy): domain Bacteria; phylum Bacteroidota; class Bacteroidia; order Bacteroidales; family Bacteroidaceae; genus Prevotella. The sequence goes on from ONLU01000049.1 coordinate 8,118, forward strand.
ACCCCTCGCTGGGTGTTGCGAATCCTCTACCCCACTGGGAACTGGCCAAGAAATATAATCTCATCGACTTTGACCTGGGTGTAAAGATTACCGGAGCAGGTTTCCCTGTCTATATAGGCAAAGGTGCCCGCCTTCAGCGTGCACTCATCAACTTCTTCCTCGACGAAGCCCGTAAAAGTGGCTACACCGAGATTATGCCTCCTACGGTAGTCAATGCTGCATCAGGCTATGGTACAGGCCAGCTGCCTGACAAGGAAGGTCAGATGTACCACTGCGAGGTAGACGATTTCTACCTGATTCCTACTGCCGAGGTGCCTGTGACGAACATCTACCGCGATGTCATTCTGGACGAAGCCCAACTACCTATCAAGAATTGTGCCTATACAGAGTGTTTCCGTCGCGAGGCAGGCTCTTATGGAAAGGACGTTCGTGGTCTGAACCGTCTTCATGAATTCTCAAAGATTGAAATAGTACGTATTGACAAGCCCGAGCACTCGAAAGAGAGCCATAAGGAAATGCTGGAGCACGTGGAGGGTCTTTTGAAAAAGCTTGAGCTTCCATACCGCATTCTATTGCTCTGTGGTGGCGACCAGTCATTCACGTCGTCTATCTGTTACGACTTCGAAGTATACTCTGAAGCTCAGGGCCGTTGGCTCGAGGTTTCATCCGTATCCAACTTCGATACCTATCAGGCTAACCGTCTAAAGTGCCGCTATCGTCGTGCAGACAACAAGAAGACAGAGCTCTGCCACACACTGAACGGATCTGCTTTGGCATTGCCTCGTATTGTTGCCGCCCTGTTGGAGAACAACCAGACACCTGAAGGCATTCGCATCCCCAAAGCCCTGGTACCTTATACCGGATTTGAAATCATTGACTAAAATTATACTTAAAGCTAAACATTATGGACAAGAATCAGAAGTATGTCATCACAATCAATCGTGAATTAGGCAGCGGTGGAAGAACTGTTGGTAGAATTCTCTCAGAGAAATTGGGCGTACCATTCTACGACAAGGCACTCATCAACGAATTGAAAGCCAAGTACAACCTCAGCACCAACGAAATAGAAAAGCTAAAAGGCAGCAAGACCAATTGGTGGCGTGAGTTCATCAACACGGCCATGTATCTGGGACAGGGCATGAACGAGGTTTGGTATTATGATCGTATGGCAGGCCAAGAGACCCACTTGGTAACTAGCAGCGAGATGTTCGAGGTGGAAAAGGAAATTTTGAAGAACGTTGCTGAGGAAGAGTCTTGTGTCATCGCCGGCCGTTCGGGTTTCTCCGTATTCAAGGACCATCCCAACCACCTCAGCATTCTGATTCAGGCTCCTTTGGAGCACCGTATCCAACGCATCATGCGCAAACAAAATCTGAGTCATGAGGAAGCAGAGAAAATCATCAAGAAGGTTGACGAGATGCGCGAGAATTACGTCAAGAAGTATACTGGCACCTCTCGCTACGACGCACGCAACTACGACTTGGTCATCTGCTCCGAAGGAAAGACCGAAGAAGAGGTAGCAGCACTCATTCTTCAGTATATCGGCTAAAGACAAAGAAAAAGGTCAACATTAAATAGACAAAAAGCAAAAGAAATAGTGTTTTCTTTTGCTTTTTGCTTATTATTTTGTACCTTTGCAGTCTGATTTGCAACTAAAAAAAGGAATTATGAATAAAATCGTAAGGAAAGAGCAATTCTCAGAGAAAGTATTTTTGTTTGAAATTGAGGCTCCCCTAATTGCCAAAAGCCGCAAGGCCGGCAATTTTGTCATTGTACGCGTTGATCAGCGTGGAGAGCGTATGCCGTTGACCATTGCCGGTGCCGACATTGACAAGGGAACCATTACTTTGGTGGTCCAGATGGTGGGCCTGTCGTCCAAGAAGTTGTGTGCCCTGAATGTGGGTGAGTCTGTAGCCGACGTAGTAGGCCCCTTGGGCAATCCTACACATATAGAGAACTACGGAACGGTAGTTTGTGCTGGTGGCGGACTGGGCGTAGCTCCCATGCTTCCCATCATACAGGCATTGAAAGCTGCTGGCAACCGTGTACTGTCAGTGATGGCAGGACGCAGCAAAGACCTGATTATATTAGAAGACAAGGTTCGCGAGTCTTCCGATGAAGTCATCATCATGACAGACGACGGATCGTATGGTGAGAAAGGCGTTGTCACTGTTGGTATAGAGAAGTTTATCGAGCAGGAGCCCCATGTGAACAAGGTGTTTGCCATTGGCCCTCCCATCATGATGAAGTTCTCCAACCTGACCGCCCAGAAGCACGGCATTCCCTGTGAAGTATCGTTGAATACCATCATGGTCGACGGTACAGGCATGTGTGGTGCCTGCCGACTGACCATTGGCGGCAAGACAAAGTTTGTCTGCATTGACGGTCCAGAGTTCGATGGTGCCTTGGTTGACTGGGACGAGATGTTCAAGCGCATGAACACTTTCAAGCGCGAGGAACAGGAAGAACTGGCTCACTACGAAGAGCACCTAGGTTCCCTCGAAAACACCGATAGCAAAGGAACATCCAAGAATGCCGACATCGTCATGGACAACGACCCCACCAACGATACCATTGACGTTCTCACTGACCGTAATTCGGCTTGGCGCGACGAACTCCGCAAGAGCATGAAACCCAAGGAGCGCACTGCTATTGAGCGTGTTGTGATGCCTGAGCTCGATCCCGTCTATCGTGCCACTACCCGTACGGAGGAAGTCAACATTGGACTTACCAAGGAGATGGCAATGACTGAGGCCAAGCGTTGTCTTGACTGTGCTAAACCAACTTGTGTCGAAGGATGTCCTGTCAATATTAATATACCGTCATTCATCAAGAATATCGAGCGCGGTCAGTTCCTGGCAGCAGCCAAGGTACTGAAGACTACTTCTGCCCTACCCGCTGTCTGCGGTCGTGTCTGCCCTCAGGAAAAACAGTGCGAGAGCAAGTGTATCCACCTGAAGATGAACGAACCGGCTGTAGCCATCGGCTATCTAGAGCGCTTTGCTGCTGATTACGAGCGCGAGTCAGGCAACATCTCATTGCCTGAGATTGCTCCATCCAATGGCATCAAGGTGGCCGTCGTGGGATCAGGTCCTGCTGGCCTCAGCTTCGCCGGCGACATGGTGAAGAAAGGCTACGACGTCTATGTCTTCGAGGCGCTGCATGAGATTGGCGGCGTGCTGAAATACGGCATTCCCGAGTTCCGCCTGCCCAACAAGATTGTGGACGTGGAGATCGAGAACCTGGCCAAGATGGGGGTACACTTCCAGACCGACGTCATTGTAGGCAAGACCATTAGCGTAGAACAGTTGGAGAAGCAGGGTTTCCGAGGTATCTTCGTGGGCTCCGGTGCCGGTCTTCCCAACTTCATGGGCATTCCTGGCGAAAACGCCATCAATATCATGTCCAGCAACGAGTATCTGACACGCGTCAACCTGATGGATGCCGCTAACCCTTCTACCGACACACCTATCAACCTAGGCAAGAACGTCCTAGTCGTAGGTGGTGGAAATACCGCTATGGACTCATGCCGCACAGCCAAGCGTCTGGGTGGCAACGTTACCTTGGTCTATCGCCGTTCAGAGCAGGAGATGCCAGCCCGTCTTGAGGAGGTGAAGCATGCCAAGGAAGAGGGCATCAAATTCCTCACACTCCACAACCCCATCGAGTATTTGGCTGACGAGAACGGTGCCGTCCGTGCTGCAGTGCTGCAAGTGATGGAGCTTGGCGAGCCCGATGCCTCAGGGCGTCGCAGTCCAGTACCCATTGAAGGCAAGACCGTTACACTCGATGTTGACCAGGTCATCGTAGCCGTTGGCGTATCACCCAACCCACTGGTTCCCAAGAGCATTGAGGGTTTGGAACTGGGTCGCAAGAACACCATCGTCGTCAACGAGGGCATGCAGTCGGCTCGCAGCGAGATTTTTGCAGGCGGTGACATCGTGCGTGGTGGAGCTACCGTCATCCTGGCTATGGGCGACGGACGCCGTGCAGCCCAGAACATGGACGAATACTTGCAGTCTAAATAATGAACGGACTATATACCATCATGTTGCTCATACTAAGCAACGTCTTCATGACGTTGGCTTGGTATGGGCATCTTCGTTTACAGCAGTCAGGAGTCAGCAGCAACTGGCCCCTCATCGGTGTCATTGCCTTCTCATGGATGATCGCCTTCTTCGAGTACTGCTGCCAAGTACCAGCTAACAGACTGGGATTTGTTGACAACGGAGGCCCATTCAACCTCGTACAGCTGAAGGTCATCCAAGAGTGCATCTCGCTGGCCGTCTTTGCCATCATAGCCAACATCATGTTCCAAGGCACCCACTTGCATTGGAACCACATCCTGGCATTTCTGCTGATTATTTGTGCCGTCTATCTTGTATTTATGAAATAGGTTCATGACCATCGGCGAACGACTTTGGAAGACGTTTAATAAGGCGTTGGGACAATACCAACTCATCGACGAGGACGACCACATCCTCGTCGGTCTGTCTGGTGGCAAGGACTCGCTACTGTTGCTCGAATTCCTGGCCCGTCGGGCCAAGATTCACGTCCCCCACTTCACCGTTGAGGCTCTCCACGTTCGCATGGATTTCTCGAAGCAACATAAGAATCAATCCTTTGTCGACACCCATTACGAAACCAACACCAGCTACCTACAGCATTTCTGCGACCAGCTCGGTGTTCCCCTCCACATCGTCACCACCAGCTTTGACGGAAACCCCAAACCACACACCAAGCAGAAGCCCCCTTGCTTTCTCTGCTCTTGGGAACGCCGCAAACAGCTTTTCAACGTTGCCCAGGAATTGCATTGCACCAAGATTGCCCTTGGTCATCATCAGGATGACATCATCCATACTGCTCTGATGAACCTTACCTTTCAAGGCCACTTTTCCACCATGCCTGTCTTATTGCGTATGAAGAAGATGCCACTCACCATCATCCGTCCCCTTTGTCTATGCCACGAGGACGACATTCGCCTATACGCCAAAGAACACCACTATGAAAAACAACTCAAACTATGTCCCTACGAGCACGAAACCAATCGCGCCACAGCTCGTGAGCTTTTTGCCCGCATGGAGCAACTCAACCCTGAAGCCCGCTACTGCATCTGGCGCGCCCTGGAGTCATACAACAAACTGACCGAATATTAAATAATATTAATTCATAAATCACAATGCTTCATTCATAACTAAAATTTCGTATCTTTGTTATCTGAATGAGCAAGCACTGGCTATTCATATTGTCCCTGCTGTTCCTTGCGCTACCCGTTATGGCCCAAAAGCGCAGGGCAGCCCTACTGACACCTGAACAGAAAGCCCACAAGGAGCGGATGGAACGGATGACAGCCAACACCCAGCGCATCATGTTCGTCGACAGCATGGTAGTCGACAAGCAGCAATTCCTGCAACACTACCGGCTTTCCCCTGAAGCAGGCTGCGTGGCGCGCTTCCAGGACTTCTTCCATACCAGGAAGCAGCCCAACGCTTACATCTTTGTCAACGAGCTGGGCAATCAGTGTCTGATGGCACAGGAAGCCAAGGACAGTACCATCAACCTCTACTCCAGCCAGAACATAAACAACCGCTGGACACGCCCCGAGCCTCTGCATGGCATCAATGACCAACATGAATTCCAAAGCCAGAACTACCCCTTCATGATGGGCGACGGACAGACCTTCTATTTTGCCGCCAAGGGTGGCGACAGTCTTGGAGGCTACGATATCTACGTCACACGCTACGACGCCGAGGACAACCAGTTCCTGCATCCAGCCAACATTGGAATGCCCTTCAACTCCGAAGCCAACGACTACATGTACGTCATCGACGAGTTCAGCAACCTCGGATGGTTTGCCACAGACCGTAACCAGCCCGACGAAAAGGTCTGCATCTACGTCTTCATACCCTCGCAAACACGTCAGACTTATAGCTCTTCAGGCCTGCAACCCGACCAGATAGCTTCCTTCGCCCGCATCGATCGCATTGCCGACACCTGGACAGACTCCATAGCCCGCGACAAAGCCCTTAAGCGTCTGCACGACGTAGCACTTCGCAAGACAGGCCGGCAGGTTGCCCCCGACTTCCACTTCGTCATCAACGACGAAATCACTTACACGCGCCTCGCCGACTTCAAGGCCCCTGCCAACAGTCGTCTTTACGAGCAGTTGACAGTTCTGCAGAACCGTTACAACCGACTTCTGTCAGCCCTCGCCCGAGCCCGCGACTACTATGTCACAGCCAATCAGGACGAACGTAACGAGTTGCGCCCAGAAATCCTCAGCAGCGAACAAAAGCAACACGAACTCTTCAACGAGATACAACAACTGAAAAAAAATATCCGCAATGCGGAAAACATATTTCTAACTAAAAACAAACAATAGCTATGACAAAAAGACACTTCCCTGAGTCAGAGCTGATTATCAACAGCGACGGCTCTTGTTTTCATCTTCATCTGAAGCCCGAATACCTAGCCGACAATGTTATTCTCGTGGGCGATCCGGCCCGTGTCAACACTGTTGCTTCACATTTCGACAATATCGAGCACGAAGTCAGCAGTCGCGAGTTCCACACCATCACCGGAACCTACAAAGGCAAGCGCATCACCTGCCAGTCGCATGGTATTGGTTGTGACAACATCGACATCGTCGTCAACGAACTCGATACACTTGCAAATATTGATTACAATACCCGTGAGGAGAAAGACGATCATCGCACATTGACCATGGTGCGCATCGGCACTTGTGGCGGACTGCAGCCTTTCACACCTACGGGATGTTTCGTAGCCTCGGTCAAGAGCATTGGCTTCGACGGACTACTCAACTACTATGCTGGGCGCAATGTGGTATGCGACATCCCTATGGAACGCGCCTTCACACAGCACATGCAATGGGACCCCATTAAAGGTGCCCCTTATGTAGCCGTCGCAGACCAAGACCTCATCAACCAGATTGCTGCCGACGATATGGTACGTGGCTACACCGTGGCATGCGGCGGTTTCTATGGCCCCCAAGGCCGTCAGCTCCGTGCTGACATTGCCGACCCCGACCAAAACAAGAAGATTGAGGCATTCGAATATGAAGGCATGAAAATATGCAATTTCGAGATGGAGTCCTCTGCCCTCGCCGGCCTCGCTTCTCTCCTCGGCCATCGTGCGATGACCTGCTGTATGGTCATCGCCAACCGCTATGCCCAGAAGATGAACACAGAATACAAGAACTCCATCGATACCCTCATCGAAAAAGTCCTCGACCGCATCTGATGACAGATACAATTTGTGCATTAGCTACCGCTCCAGGCGGAGCACTAGGAATCATAAGAATCTCAGGTCCTCAGGCATTTGAGATTCTTTCCCACATCTTCTCTAAAGACCTCTCAAATGCAAAGCCCAACACCATCCATTATGGGCAAGTCAAAGATGGTAAGGTAATCATTGACGAAGTCTTAGTAAGCGTCTTCCGAGCACCCCACTCCTATACTGGCGAGGACAGCGCAGAGATATCTTGTCATGGTTCACGCTATATATTAAATAAGGTATTAGAACTTCTGATCCAGAACGGCTGCCGCATGGCCAATCCCGGTGAATACACCCAGCGAGCTTTCCTCAACGGCAAGATGGATCTCTCACAAGCTGAGGCCGTGGCCGACCTCATCGCATCCGGCAACAAAGCCACCCACCAGTTGGCCATGTCGCAACTACGAGGAGGAGTCAGCAACAAGTTAGCACAACTACGCGAACAACTGTTACACCTGACTAGCCTTTTAGAGTTGGAACTCGACTTTTCAGACCACGAGGACCTCGAGTTTGCCGACCGTTTCGAACTTAAAGAACTTGCGAATAATATTGACAAACACATCACTCGCCTCGCTCACTCGTTCGAGACAGGACAAGCCATCAAGCAAGGCATACCCGTCGCCATTATCGGCAAGACCAACGTCGGCAAATCCACCCTGCTGAACCGATTGCTTCATGAGGATCGTGCCATCGTTTCCGATGTACACGGCACTACCCGAGACACCATCGAGGACTCTATCGACCTGCAGGGCGTCACCTTCCGTTTCATCGACACTGCAGGCATCCGTCAGACCACTGACGAGGTAGAAAAGATAGGTATCGAGCGTACTTATGCCGCCATGGAGAAAGCTCGCATCATATTGTGGATGGTCGACGAAGAGCCCTCTCAGAAAGAATTAAACAAAATAAGTTTATACACTGAAAATAAGAAACTTATCATTTTAAGAAACAAAATAGATAAAAAAGAAAACAAAGCATTCACATTAGTTAAAATTCCTTTAATCGCAATTTCTGCCAAGCACGGAACAAACATTGACGCCCTAGAGTCCGCAATCTACGAAGCAGCCGACATACCCACCCTGACCGATACAGACATCATCGTCACAAATGCCCGCCATTACGATGCCCTAACCAGGGCTCATGATCACATCCAACGTGTCATCAACGGTCTGCAGCATCAACTAAGCGGCGACCTCCTTTCTGAAGATCTCCGCCAAGCCATCGACACCCTCTCCGAAATCACCGGCAGCCAGATTACCCCTAATGAAGTATTAGGAAATATTTTTAAAAATTTCTGCGTGGGAAAGTAGAATACGATTAACGGTCATCACTCGATATTACAAGATATGACATAAATCGTTTATTACCAAGCAATTCCACACCCGCAATATCATCAGCGTTAATCGTTGATGATATTTTTTTCGCTCATTTTTGTACGTTATTTGTACGTTTGGGAAAATCCCAACGTTGGCACATGCTCAC
>ONLU01000063.1 GCA_900318795.1 uncultured Prevotellaceae bacterium
GATGACGCTCATGTTCGTCTCGCCCTTGAAACCACGCTTGGCGGCTTTCACACGGATGACGTTCTCTGCACCGTCAGCCTTTCCGGCAATGATGTTGGCAGAGCCTAAATCCACGTAGGCGATGGCGGCAGGGAAGATGACGTGACAGGTCTTGTCAAACGTCACCTCCAGCCCGTGAGGGGGAATCATGCGGTCGTAGGTGATCTTCTTGGTATAGCCTTCAAAGAGGTCACCCGTGTTGTCACTTGTCTGTGCCATAGCCACAGACACGATGCCCATCATCAGGGCGAAAACAGAAAAAACTTTCTTCATTGTCATACAGATTTTTGTTTGTGAATAAATGGATTGGTTGTTACTTGGTTGACTATTGTTTGTCTGCATAGAGCATGACACGGTAGTTGGACTTCAGGTGTACCTTGACGGTTCGCATCTTCTTGGCAATATACTGGCTCGTTCCCTGTATCAGCCCCTTGCCTAAGTCCGATGCCAGTTGCGCACCAGCATCCGATGATATATTGATGCTGCTGCCCATCGACGTACCCATGTTGGCGGCAACCTCCTTGGCGGCATTCAGTTCCATCGAGCCGGGAATGAAAATGCCTTCCTGTCCGTCAGTGTCATACACATTCAGCTTCACGTTGTAGATGCTTCCAGCATACTCTATCGAGGTGATGCCGATGCCCAGACGTTCGCCAGTGATCCTTGCCGAGCCAGTCACTACGGAGTTGGCAGGGATGATGATGTCACCCACACGCATCTGCTCCAACAGCCTGAGCCGTACCTTCTGCCCGTCGGTGACGGTCTGATTGCCATAGATACAGGCGGAAATGGTGTTCTTGTCGAGTGCCGATACGATACCGACGGCAGTATTGAAAGCCATGTTTCGCTCCACGGTGTAGTCTGCCATAAATTCCTCGTTGCCCTTCTCCTGCTGGAGAGCCGACACCACCGACTTCTGCACGTTCCTCACGGGAGTCACCTGCACCTTGTCGCCCGATGTTGACGTAACAGCCTGCACCTGCTGTTGAGTACCGCCCGGCATATACTTTGCAGCCATCTGGTACGACTTTTCCATCAGTTCCAACTGCTCATCAACGGTGTTTTTCGGGTTCTGCAGTTCATTGGCTCTTTCCTCCAGTTCTGAGATGCGCTGCCTGAGTTTCTCGTTCTCACGGCTCTGGTCGTTCTGATAGAAGCCTCCCAAAGTCGTGTTGAGGTTGTTGTATGCAGTAGCCGACGAGGTGATTTTCTCCTTTGCCTTGCGACTGGCATCATCCTCATACGCCTCTGCCGTACTGTCTGCCATCAGGCTGAAGTCACCCTTAGCGGACTGGCTTCCGTTCCCAGCCTGGTAGAGTTCACCCAGACTGCCGATAGCCTGTTCCCGTGCCTGCTGCTTGTCTTCCATCTGGCTTGCCTCGTATGCCTTGGTCTTGTCACCGATGATGTCACCGCTGTTGGCATCGGGCATCTCCGTATTGAAGCCCTTGGCACCGAGGATGCTGCCACCATCGTTACCCGACGGGGCGAATATCAGCCACATTACGAGGACGAACACAATGCCCATCATGGCATACACAATCATTTTCTTGCGCTTGATGCGCTCTGCCTCCGTGAGCGGTTCCTTGCCCGTCACAGGAGGATTCAGGTCTTTCTTCTTTTCTTCGTTGTTCATTCTTTCTTGTTCATTGTTATAGGTTTCACATGCTTGTTGCCACGTCCCATATAGTCCAAAGCGTCAACAGTCCCAGCACTGCCAGCATCGCCCACGTCACTACACGGCTTTCCTTGTTTGACAGTCCCTTGCACCACCTGTAGGCTCCTGCCCTAATAGTCCTGAACATCCTCATCGCTTAATGGTCTGAAGGTCTTTGTTCTCAACAATCGTAAATCCCTCGATGGTAAACCCGTTGGGGTTGTCATCCGAACGGCTGGAGTTCAGCAGGCGGCAGGTCGTCACAAGCGACCTCTCCGTCACGTTACTGGAGCGGATGATCATCTGCCGTGCGTAAGTCGTTGCCGAATATGGGTAATTGTCGAAGTCGCAAACCACGCTGTCCACCCTCACCGTCTGGTTGATGTTGCCTGCTATGATGCGGTTGTAGTAACCTTTCTCGGCAAAGTCCTGGTAGTAGTGGTAGGCACTCTTGTCCGCCAGCAGCAGGGCACGCTTCACGTTGTGCTCTATGGCGCTCTTCTCTGGTGAGAGAGTGAAAAACAGTTCGTGGAAGCGGCGCACATGCTCCCGTGCCTCTGCCGGACGGTTCTGCGAGAGGTCTTGCGACAGGGCAAGCATCAGCGACTTGCCCTTGTCAAGCACATAGATTTTCTCCCTCTGCCTCTCCGCGAAGGCGTAGGAACTGTAAACGCTCCATACGACCACCACGGAACACAGTACGAGAAAGACGATGGCAAAGAGACGTATCTGTCTGAAAGAGGTCTCGATGTTCTTCAATGACTTAAATTCCATTTTCGTTTTCTTTCTTGTCTTTGGTTTCACATTCAGAAGATTTTCCTCAACCGACCTGCGACGTTTCCGGCTGTGGCACCCACGGCACCGCCAGCCAGTGCACCGCTTCGGTTGGTGACGCTGTTCACGTTGCGGTTATAGTTGCCCATGCCTCCAGCCTGGATCACCCAGCTTGCCACGGTCGGCACGGTGAAGTAGCCGATGATACCGATAATCATAAAGATGATATACACGCCGTCGCTGGAGTCCAGTGAGAAATTCGGGTCTGCCTGCATCCGCTCGATGTCGTTCTGGAGCATCAGCACCTGTATCTTCGCCAGTATGCAACTGAACAGGTCAGAGACGGGAAGCCACAGATACACCTGGATATATCGGCAGAGCCATTGGGTGAGTGTACTCTGAAAGCCGTCCCACACCGATATGGCGAATGCCAGAGGCCCCAATATCGCCAGCACGATGAGGAAGAACGTGCGCAGGGTGTCGATGACCAGTGCGGCAGCGTCGAACATCAGTTCAAGCACCTCACGGAACCAGTCGCGTATGCCCTTCTTCAGACTGTACATCCCGCGCTCCACATACATGCCCGTCATGGTCACGAGGTCACCGGGCGACCAGCCCAGTTCCTCCAGTTGCTTGTCAAATTCTTCGTTGCTGACGAGGTAGGCGGTTTCGGGATTCCGCTTCATGGCCTCATACTCTAATTTGTCCTTCTGTTCACGGTACTGCTGCATGTCCAGCTTCTCGCCCTCCAGCATCGTCGCCACACCCTGCACGATGGGCGTCATCACGGCATTGAGCGTACCGAGTACCACCGTGGGGAACATCAGGATGCAAAGTCCGATGGCGAAGGGACGGAGCAGGGGGAACACGTCGATGGCCTCCGCACGGGCTAGGGACTGCCAGACACGGTAGGCTATGTAGAACAGTGCCCCCAATCCGGCTATTGCCCTTGCCACGCCTGCCATGTTCGCACAGAGCGGCATCATCTCGTCGTAGAGACTTCGCAGCAGTGTGTGCAGGTTCTCAAAGTCGATGGCTAATAAGATATTCATCATACTCTGCTTTCTCCTTCCGGGTATTTACCAGTAACGCTGACTTGCATTGCCATATAGTCCGAACACACGGTCGAGGTCGTTCTTCTTCTTGGCACGGAGGTACGACACCGAGATGTTCTTGTTCGTGTAGTACGACACGAGGTTTCGGTAGCGCTTCATGTCGTTGTAGCACTTGTCCACGACCTCCATGCGCTCCTTGTCGGTCATCGACAGTGTGGTGATGTTCACCACGTTCTTCAGTTCCGTCAGCACGTCGGTCGATTCCTCCAGCAGCTTCGTATAGCCGAAGGCGATGGCGGAAAGTTCCTCAACGGTGAAGTTCTCGTCCTGCATCATCTTCTGGAAGTTGTTCACGTAGATGTCGGTGATGTCGCCCACCATGACGATGGTCTGCTGCACCTTGCGGGCATCCTTCACCAGATTGTTCACGCTTTTCAGGGCATCGTAGTATTTCTTCGACTGCTCGTAGATCTTCACGGTCTCCTGAAAGTTCTTGATCATGTTCTGCGCCGTCGTCGAGGTCTGCACGATCTCACGGGTGGAGTTCACGATGCCCTGCGCCAGATTGGTAGGGTCAACGACCGTCCACTGCGCACTTGCC
>ONLU01000026.1 GCA_900318795.1 uncultured Prevotellaceae bacterium
GTTCTTGATCGTGCTTGCTTCGGATTCCAAAAGAACCGAACCAGTGATGTAATAGATAAAGATGGCTAATGCGGACATCATGACAAACAGCACCAGCATCACCCATTGTGAAAGTCTTGTGGCAAACGAATGGAACTTTTTTTTCTTCATAATAAGTAGGCAGTATTATAGCTTTTTCACGAAGCGCATCTCATGCAATATTCGCTTCTGGCGCTTCAGCATATAGGCACTGGGGCGTGCCGAGTTCATGCGTCGAGGATTAGGCAGTGAAACGGCAATCAATGCACATTGTGCCTTCGTCAGTTTATCGGCAGTTGTATTAAAATGGTACTCAGCCACCGCATCGGCACCATAGATGCCGTCGCCCATCTCAATGGAGTTCAGATAAACCTCCATGATACGTTGTTTCGTCCACATCAGTTCAATCAATGTGGTGAAATAAACCTCGAAGCCTTTACGCACCCATGAGCGTCCAGGCCAGAGGAACACATTTTTGGCTGTCTGCTGCGAAATGGTTGATGCTCCCAGTTTACGCTTCTCGGGGTGCTTGATGTTACGCATCGCAGCATGTTCGATGGCTTTGTAGTCAAATCCGTGATGTTCCTGGAACCGGGCGTCCTCCGATGCCATCACTGCTGTCGGCAACGAAGGGGCTATCTCCTCCAAAGGCACCCAATGGTGATGCAGCGTCAGTTCTTTTCCCTCTGACACCTGTTGGGCCAGCCGGATGAACATCAGGGGCGTAAACCATACCGGCACCCATCGCAGGACTGCTACAGAAAGGATAGTGGAGGCAAAAAATGCCACCACTATCCATAGAATTACTTTCTTGATAAGATCGCGAATCTTCTTCACGCCTTACATCTTACATCAAACATCTTACATCAGACATCACTTAGCCTGAGCCTGAGCGTCCTGAATCATCTTCTGCGAAGCGTACATGTACACCTCGACACGACGATTCTGCTGACGGCCTGTAGCGGTGCTGTTGTCAGCAACAGGGCTTGAAGAACCCATACCCTCAACGCTCTTAATCTGAGCAGCGCTTACGCCACAAGACTTCAGATAGTTGTCAACGCTGTTGGCACGGCTGACAGACAGGGGCTGGTTGATAGCATCGGAACCAGTATTGTCCGTGTGACCGATGATTGCGATGTCGCAGTCCTTGTTGTTGTTCAGCACTTTGGCAAACTGAACCAGTGAGTTCTTGGCAGTGGATGAAAGATCTGCCTTACCCGTAGCGAACAGGATACCAGAATCGAAAGTCACCTTGACAGCCTCCAGGCCGTTGTTGTCCTTCACTGTCTCCACCTGAGCGTTCTTTACCTGCTCTGCTTCTGCCTTGGCCTTGTCCATCTTCTTACCGATGATAGCACCAGCACCAGCACCCACAGCACCGCCTATAGCGGCACCAACCATGGTGTTACCGGCAATAGCACCAATAATACCACCTAACAAGGCACCACCACCAGCGCCAATACCTGCACCCTTCTGTGTGTTGTTACAAGCGCAGATCATGCCTACGCACAGCAACAAAGAAATAATTTTTGTCTTCATAATCTTATTTTTTTTAAATAAAAAATGCTATTTCGGGTACAAAATTAAGAAAAATAAGATTAATAACGGCATCAAGAAGCAATTTTTTCACTTTTCGCTCTTCACTTTTCACTTCTTTTTGTACCTTTGCAGCAAAATTTAAGAATAACGACAAACAAAAATGGCAAAAGAATTAAAGGATTTAACAAAGAGAGCTGACAATTACAGTCAGTGGTACAACGACCTGGTGGTGAAAGCGGATCTGGCCGAACAGTCTGCCGTACGCGGATGTATGGTCATCAAGCCTTACGGCTATGCCATCTGGGAGAAAATGCAGCATGAGCTGGACCGCATGTTCAAGGAGACTGGTGCCCAGAATGCCTATTTCCCCCTGCTCATTCCCAAGTCATTCCTAAGCCGTGAGGCTGAGCATGTTGAAGGCTTCGCCAAGGAGTGCGCCGTGGTGACTCACTACCGTCTGCGTGCGAAGGAAGACAAGAGTGGTGTCGAGGTTGACCCTGCAGCCCGTCTGGAGGAAGAACTCATCGTACGCCCCACCTCAGAGACCATCATCTGGAACACCTATAAGAACTGGATTCACTCCTGGCGCGACCTGCCCCTGATGTGCAACCAGTGGTGTAATGTCATGCGCTGGGAGATGCGCACCCGTCCATTCCTACGCACCTCAGAGTTTCTGTGGCAGGAGGGTCATACAGCCCATGCCACCCGTGAGGAGGCTGAAGAGGAAGCCAAGAAGATGCTCCACGTCTATGCCAAGTTTGCTGAAGAGTGGATGGCTGTCCCCGTGTTGCAGGGTGTCAAGTCCGAAACAGAGCGTTTTGCCGGAGCCCTCGACACCTATACCATCGAGGCCATGATGCAGGACGGTAAGGCCCTGCAGAGCGGTACCTCCCACTTCCTGGGACAGAACTTTGCCAAAGCCTTCGAGGTTACCTATCTTAATAAGGAGAACAAGCCCGAGTATGTATGGGCCACCTCATGGGGTGTCTCTACCCGACTCATCGGAGCCCTTATCATGACCCACTCTGACGACAACGGACTTGTGCTGCCTCCGCGTCTGGCTCCAATCCAGGTGGTCATTATCCCCATCGCCACCAAACCCGAGCAGATGGAACTTGTCAACAAAGAGGTACAACCCATCATCGATGAACTGCGCAAGAAGGGGATCACTGTCAAGTTCGACGATGCAGACAACAAGCGTCCGGGCTTCAAGTTTGCCGACTACGAGCTGAAGGGTGTGCCCGTTCGTCTCGTACTGGGTGCCCGTGATTTGGAGAATGGTACCATCGAGGTGATGCGTCGCGACACGCTGGAAAAGGAAACCCTGCCTTTGGAGGGCATCGCCCAGCATGTTGAACAACTACTCGAGGACATCCAGAAGAACATCTTCGAGAAGGCTCGCAAATATCGTGACGAGCACGTCTACGAGTGCGACAACTACGACGAGTTCAAGGAGCGCGTCAAGGATGGCGGCTTCTTCCTCTGTCACTGGGACGGCACTGCCGAGACCGAGGCACAGATCAAGGAAGAGACGCAGGCAACCATCCGCTGTGTGCCTTTCGCCTACGAGCAGACACCAGGTGTCGACATGGTCAGCGGCAAGCCCGCCAAGTATCGTGTCATCATCGCTCGTAGCTACTAAGAAATAACGTTACAAGTTTAGAGCTTTTGAGAAAAGGTTGTGCTCCAGTTTGAAGCACAACCTTTTTTATGATATTCCATGTGTTACCACTACCATCGAGACTAAAAAAACAGGGAAGCCATCTTCACAGACAACTTCCCTCCGAGGAAAATGATAAATATAGATTAAAATTACTAGTTGTGTGCAAGTGCAAAAGTACGAATAAAAATTGAATAAACAAACTTTTTTACAACTTTTTTACGTTTTCCGGAGAAAAAACAAAAGTTTGACTTAAAAATAAGGCATAAAGGACAACTCAGAAGGCTTTCAAGGCTTCGTATATGCGCTGTACGGGCAATCCCATCACATTGAAATAACTGCCTCTCATGCCTGTGACGCCAATATGGCCAATCCACTCCTGTATGCCATAGGCTCCAGCCTTGTCCAAAGGATGGTAGGTGGTGATGTAATAGTCTATCTCCTCATCGGTAAGTTGTTTGAAAGTGACATCAGTCTCAACAGAGAAACTCATCTGCCGCTGGGTGGTAGTCAGTGTGACACCTGTGATGACCTGATGAGTCTGGCCACTGAGTTCGCGGAGCATCCGTCTGGCCTCGGCTTCGTCCTTGGGCTTACCCATCACCTCCTGCCCCAGAATGACTATGGTGTCGGCAGTGATGACCAGTTCGTCGTCAGACAACGTGGCACGATAAGCCAAAGCCTTCTTTTGAGAGATGTATCCGGCAATATCCTTGGTGGGCATGTCTGAGGGATAGCTCTCGTCAATGCCGTCAATGATGCGCACCTCGAAGGGAACGTCAATGCCTGCCAGCAGTTCCTTGCGGCGTGGCGAGTTGCTGGCCAGGATAAGGCGCAATCCTTGTGCTACCATCCGAAAGCCCTTTCATCCTTCAGCCAGTGTCCCTGAGCCTTCATGGTCTGTTCTATGACGTCGCGCCCACAGCCATAGCCTCCTGCATAGTTGCTGATATAGATGCTGACAGACTTGACCTCCGTACAGGCATCCTTGGGACAAACAGGACAGCCCACACGACGCATAATTTCCAGGTCGGGGATGTCGTCGCCCATGTACATGACCTCGTCGTCCTCGTATCCGTAGGTAGCAAGATAGTTCTCGTATGTGCTCATCTTGACCGCACATCCAAGGAAGATGTCTTCGACACCCAGTCCACGATAGCGGGTGGCGACAGACTCTATCTTGCAGCCTGTAATGATGGCAATACGCAGCCCCATCTTCTGGGCCAGTTGGATGGCATAGCCGTCTTTGATGTTGACAGTACGACGCGGCTGACCATCATCGCCCAGCGAAATGGTTTCTGCTGACAGCACCCCATCAATATCGAAGATGATGGTGCGTATCTTTTGTAAATCGTAGTTGATCATGATTTAGCGTGTTGATGTATGCTTTTTGACAATCGTTCGTAGAGTTCTCTCATGTCAGGGTCGTCCAACAGCTTTTGCTGCTTGCTGATGACGTTTAGGTCGTAACGTATGGCAGGCCCCGTCTGAGCCTCAAGCGGTGACAGGTAATGCACCTTGCGGGCCGTCTCGTCGATGAGAGGCAGCATGACACTGAAAGGCAGTCCGTGCTGTTGTAGTATCTCGGCTGAGAGAGCATAGCAGTGGTTGGCAAAGTTGCAGGCAAAGACCGCTGCCAAATGCAGATACCTGCGTTCGTCGGTGGAAAGTTCGTAGACGTGTGGCGTAAGGGTTGCAGATAATGTCTTCAGCAACGTGAGTGTTTGGACATCGCTGGCTTCCAAGAAGACAGGAATCTCAGAGAAGTTGATACGCCGTTCCTTCGAGAACGACTGCATGGGATAGAACACCCCATAATGGTGAGCCGGACCCTGAAACAGCTCCAACGGCATAGAACCAGCTGTATGAGCAAAAAACTGCTCTTCCCTACCCTGCACCAGCTGTTGGACTACATCCGTGAGCACAGCGTCCTTGACGGAAACAATAAAGAGGTCGGCCTCGTCCGGTAATGCACAAATGTCGTCCGTAGGCTGACTGCCTATGCGTTCAGCCAGCATCTGGGCATGTTCCATCGTACGGCTGAAAACGGCGAGTACGTTGTGTCCAGCCTCGTGCAAAGCCAGTCCCAAGTTGGTTGCCAGACCTCCTGCTCCTACTAAGACTATACGCATCAGAACTTATTCAGGTGAACATTCTCCCACTTCAGCTTGTCCTCGTTCTGAGGCTTACGCTCGTCGGCCTTGTAACCGATGGCGAGAATGCAGAGGCAAGACATATTCTCAGGAATGTCGAGTACACCGCGGATGACAGTATCTGCACTGGTGCCATCGGAGAGTCCGCGTCCGCGCATCTGAATCCAGCAAGAGCCCAAGCCCAGCGATTCAGCCTGATACTGCATGGAAATGGCAGCAATGGAGCCATCCTCCACCCAGCAGTCGTTCTGCATGGGGTCACCCAGCACGACAATAGCCAAGGGGGCTCCCTTCAGGAACTGACCACCCATATCCTTGGCATCAGACAACTTCTCGAGATCCATCTTATCGTCAACCACTACGAACTGCCAGCTACGCTGTCCTTTCGAAGTCGGTGACATCAATCCTGCACGCAGTATCAGCTTCACATCGTCGCCGTCTATCTCCTGCTCCGTGAATTTGCGGTGCGAGCGGCGCATTTGAACCAAATCTTTGAATTCCATCTTGTTTTTTTGTTTAACGATTGCAAAGGTACAAATAAATTAAGAATTAAGAATTAAGAATTTAAAAAAATCTTGGCATTTTGCACACTTATTTGTATCTTTGCACCATGAACACCACGAAAGTGACCATCTACGAGCAGGTAGAAAAGTTACCAGCTTTAGACGACAGCAATTTTTTCCATAGCCGGCAGCTGATGGAATTCTACAAGCAGACGCCCCGTCACAAGCCCCTGATGGCTGTTGCGACGGATGGTGACGGTAAGGTGTTGGGACACCTGCTCTGCATAGTCCGGTTCAGACTTTCGTGGCTCCCACCTTATTTGTATACACATGCACGCATCTATGGCAACAACCATTGCGAGGCCTACATCTTCGGCCAGCTGATGGAGGCACTTACCGAACGACTTCAGAACAGGGCATTGTACATAGAGGTGAGCAACCTGAGCGAGAAGATGTTCGGCTATCGCGAACTGCGCAAGCTGCACTACTTCCCTGTGCGCTGGATGAGCGTCCACAACTCGTTGCACTCGCGTACGCCCGAGGAGCGCATCACTGAGCGCATGATGAAGCGCGTAGAGATAGCCCAGCGTCGGGGAGCTGTCACGAAGATCGTAGAAACAGAAGACGAGTTCCGTGCTTTCTCCAAGCTGTTGCGTCATCACAACTGGCTGAAGCCACGTCGCTATCTGCCCGACGACCGTTTCTTCCACAGCATGATGAAGACCGGTCACTGTCGCATCTTCATTACCTTGGTACACGAGAAGGTGGTAGGCTGTTCCGTCTGTGTCTATTCCGAGCGCGATGCCTACTTGTGGTACTCTGCCTCGCGCCGCAAGAGTTTTGCGCCCTTCCACCCCAACGCCATAACCTTCTGGAACACCATCAAGGATGCCCATGCACGGGGTTACGACCACATCCGCTTCATGGATGTGGGACTGCCCTTCCGTAAGAATCTTTATCGCGAATTCATTCTCCGCTTCGGTGGCAAAGAGGTCAGCACCTACCGGTGGTTCCGCATCAGCATTCGCTGGGTCAACCGGTTGGCCAAGTGGCTTTGGCGCGAGTGAGAATCTGAACTATTTCCGTCCCTTGATGATGACGTAGATGATGACTGGTGCTCCTATCATGGGAGTGACAGCATTCAGGGGAATGACACCCGTCTCGCCAGGCAGGAAGCAGATGAGGTTGCACAACAGGGCAACCACAGCGCCACACAGCATGGTAGCAGGCAACAACTGCCGATGGTTGTCGGTGGTCAGTAGCAGGCGGGCAATGTGGGGCACGGCCAGTCCGATAAAGGCTACAGGACCACAGAAGGCGGTGGTGACCGCTGTCAGCACGCCCGTCACCACCAGCAGGCAGTTACGCGTACGGATGATGTTGATGCCCAGGTTCTCGGCATATTGGTCGCCCAGCATCAAGGCATTCAAGGGTTTGATGAGCAACAGGCTTGCCATCAGGCCCATCAGCGAGACGGGAGCAAACCAGGGCATCATCTTCATAGACACTC
Organism: uncultured Prevotellaceae bacterium; assembly: GCA_900318795.1. Classification (GTDB taxonomy): domain Bacteria; phylum Bacteroidota; class Bacteroidia; order Bacteroidales; family Bacteroidaceae; genus Prevotella. The sequence continues at coordinate 7,384 of ONLU01000026.1, forward strand.
CGCCAAACGACCCCATGCCCCACACCATAAACGAGCGTACGCCTTCGTCGGTGGCAAAGAAGTTGAGCAGCGAGATGACTGAGTTGGCGATATAGCCTATCATGATGCCAATGATGAGCAGCATCACATTGTTGCGCACCAACGTAGAGAAGAAGAAGATGCACGCCATGACACTCATGGCTCCCACGAACGCAGCCACCAACACGGCCACAAAGCCAGACACCGACACCGAGCCTGCCGACAGCGAGCCTCCCAGCAGGAGCATCACCAGGGCGACCCCCAGTCCGGCACCACTGTTGATGCCGAAAATGCTGGGGCCTGCCAGCGGATTGCGGAAGGCCGTCTGCAGCATCAGTCCGCTGACAGCCAGCGAGGCTCCGCTGAGTATGGCGGTGATGGCTTGTGGCAGTCGCGACTCGAGGATGATAAATCGCCATGAGGGACGCACAGCCTCGTCGCCCATTAGGATGTGAATGGTGTCAGCCACAGGAATCGACACCGACCCCATGACCAGATTGAGTACAAACAGCGGCATCACCGCCAAGGCCAATCCTAGGCAATATCTAGCACCTTTACTCACTCAGTTTCTTATAATAACGCAACGGAGCGCTATTTGTCATCTGCGGATGCACTATCTGTATGAAGTCGCTCAGCAGCCAGTCAGGACGGAATGGCGACTCCTCGTAGAACAGCGACTGCTCCACGTTGCATCCGTAGACATTGCGTGTCTTGAAAGGTTTGAGCTGGGCATAGCCATGATGGTCGCTCAGCAGTTCACGGTAGTTCTGCTCATGGTCGCTCGAGTAGCGATACATCCACACCTCGCAGTCTCCGGCACGCTCCAGCACCGTCTCGAAAGGCAGCGACAACGACCCAGAGTGGTCGTCGTCAGCCCACGGATAGCGTCCGCCGGCGTCCTTGACCATCTGGCCGATGGTGCTGCGTCCCCCCGGCACATACCATACGGAACCCACTATGCGGTCTATCAGTACCGAGGCACCTTCCCCAGCCTTCCGGGCTTCCGCCTTCAGCGCCTGGTAGCTGCTGTCGACAACGGCGAACAGGCTGTCCGTCCGGGCTTCCTCGCCGAACAGCATACCATAGAACTTCATCCACTCCGCCCGAGCCAGCGGCGATGGCTCCATGTACTCTGCGCACTCTACCAGCGGAATGTCTATCTCCTCTACCTTACCATAGCCGCCTGAGTTTTCAAACGGTGACAGCATGATGATGTCCGGCTTGATGTCCATGATCTTCTCCACCACGGGGTTCAGACCTCCACCACAGTCGGCAATGCGGCCTGCCTTGACCTGTTGCTGGATGTAGGGAATTTTGATGTACTTCAGGTCGGCTACACCCACAATGTTCTCTCCGTGACCCATGTTGGTCAGCAGCGAACAGTGGACGGTGGTGAAGACTGCCGCGCGCTGGACGGGCGTACGGATGATGGTGCCGTGGGGAATACCCTTGGGCACTTCCTGACCGCGCGGCACCAGCACATAGGTGTGTAGCAGCCTGCCCTTGTGCCAGGGGTTACGAATGTCGGCCACCGTGTAGCCCTGATGGCTCACGATGGTCAGCAGTTTTGAGTACTTCAGCGCCAGCGTGTCGCCATCCCCCTGCCCGCGGGTACTCTGTCCGCCGCAGGAGGATAGCAGCATGAGGGTTGTCAGTGTCAGAAGCGCATTTCGGAGCATTTAGTTCATCTTGACGTATTCAACATCTGTATTGAAAACGATGGCGTTAGGACCTACACCACAGTCGTACGTGTTCAGCAGCGAGCCTGCGGGTGAGTATTCCAGCACATAGCCGTTCGACGAGTAGTTGGCATAGCCCGGGCGACTCTCGTTCTCATTATACGAAGCAATGAAGATATTGCCCGTGATGGGGTCTGCCTCAATGACGTTGGGGCTGAAGAACTTACCCTTCAGACCTGTCGGGAATGTCGACTTCTGTCCCGATACGATGTTGTAGACAAAGAAGTTTTCAGGGATGGTGCCATAGATGGAGTTAACGGCATAGATATTGGTGCCCATGAATGAGGCATGCGTGCAGTCGAAGAGCGTTGTGGCGCCTGTGGCGGTGACCAGTCGCACTCCGGCTGGGATGTCGCTATAGTTACCCATGTCGAGCACAAAGACACCCAGATTGCTGACGGCCAGTTCCGTGGGGTTGACAATCAGACTGTTGGTCAGCGGTGTGTCCACCCCCGTCTGCAGGTCTATACACGAGATGGAGGCCTTTTGGCCCATGCTGTAGTCTGAGTTGGCTACAAACAGTGAGTTGCCAAAGACGTACACGCCCTCAGGATAGCATCCTGCTGCATAGACCTTGGCCAGCGAGTAGTTCAGCGTGTCTATGGCAGCTACATAACCGTTGCCCGATGTGGTATAGGAATTCCAGTCAGCTTTCGACGAACCATAGGTCGATACGAAGATCTTTCCGTCGGCAGCGGTGATGTGGCGGGGATTGAATCCCTGCACCTCGCCAGCCAGCTGTGTCAGCTTGATCTGCTTCAGCGACATCAGCGTTTTGGCATCCAGCACCTCGATGGTTTGCTCCTCAGTCACTACGACATACATCTTGCTGCCGTAGACTACTGCGTCGTTAGCCGTCAGACCCAGCTGGCGACCGTTCTTGGCATGAAACTGGTTCTGAGCTGCCGTTTTGGTGGCATAGTCCACATAGGTCACGCTGCTGTTGATGTTGGAACTCTGGTTACCGCCGCAGATGACATAGGCGCCGTTGGTCACGACCACCGGATAGTACTTGGGCGAGTTGTCCTTGTCGTCACAGGCAGTAAAGAGGGCTGCACTTGTCAGCATCACTGCCATGATCATTAAATACTTTTTCATTTCTTCTTTTTTTTATTGTTAGAATTTATAATTGATACTTATCTGATAGTTTCTTCCCGGCATCGGATAGTTCGCCACTATCTCATACTGCTTGTCGAAGACATTCTTCAGGTCGAACCTGGCTTCCAGCTGGTGGCGATGCCAGCGGAACTGTCGCCAAAGTGTCGCCCCGCAGTCCGTATAGCCTGCTATGAGTGTCCCCTCATAGTGGTTGTTGTTGGGCCACCGGCTGCTGACGCTGGTACCGTGCAGCGAGACGTTCACCCATGGATTCTCGTAGCTCACCGATAGGCTACCCTGATGGCGCGGCATGTAGGCCACCTGATAGCCGTAGGTCGATGCGTCGGGGTTGTTGCGGTCTTCCACGCGCTGATAGCTGTAACTTCCTGCCACAGCCACCTGATGTCCCTCAGCCACCTGTCGGCTGGCACGCATCGTGGCGTCCAGCCCATAGCTGCGCACCTTGTCCAGATTCACACATGTCCATACGAACATGTTTTGCGGCACGGCTACTATCATGTCCTTCACGTGGTTGTAGTATCCGTCCAGCGTTACCGTCAGCATGTTGCGCCTGGACAGTGGCGCCGTGTAGGTAACACCCACGTTCAGCTGGTCGGTGCTTTCTGGCTTCAGGTTGGTGGAACCGTAATGGTAGTAGTAGCTCTCGTTGAAGGTCGGCGAACGGAAGATGTTCTTATATGATGCACGGACATACAGGTCCTGGTCTGCCAGCAACTTGTATGACACCGACAGCGATGGCGACAGCCGCTGCATGTTGTCTGCCGAGTTCTGCTGGACATCCTGGCGGGTGGTTGCAGGCATCTCGCTTTGTCCGTTCAGATAGAGCGACAGCAACAGTCGTACAATGACCTTCAACCGCCGGCTCTGATACTTGGCCGTAGCGCTCTGCAGCATGGTGTGCCGATAGGGCTTGCCCACCAGTGTGCGCCACGACGAGCCGTTCAGGTTGTTGAAAGCATAGTCCATCGAGTAGTCCATCGCCCATCGCTCGTCGGGTGTATAGAGCAGCACCGCCGATGAGTATACCTCACGCTGCCAGTAGCTGGCATCGTTAACCCCACCCTGCATCATGCGGTCCCGATAGACAGACTCTGCCCAGTTGTACTTGGCCAGCCATTTCAGCGACAATTTGTCGTCCCAGCGCGTCTGGTAGAGCAACTGGCCGAAGGCATTGCGGTCGCGCAGCGCCTCGCCGCTCAAATTGGTGTAGTAGTGTACCTGTCCGGGCAACTGGCGGTCGTTGTCGTAGTAGTAGAGTTTACCGCTCAAGCGGCTCACCCGGTTCGTCTGATACAGGAAGTTCAGTTCGCCGTGCCAGCTGTTCATCCGGCTGTTGCTGCGGCGGTCGCTCACCGTTTCATTCCCGTTCTGAATGGAGTACGGATAGTCGTTGTCGGCATAGGTGTATTCTCCCACCAACGAGAAAGCAAACCGGTTGCTCAGGTTCTGCTCGTAGCGTACAAAGGGACTGATCAGCCCGAACGAGCCCTGCTTCACCTGTGCCGTCAGGTGCGGCCGTGTGTCGTCCGTTCTCATTCGCAAGGTCTCGATGTTCAGCACGGCAGGTGTCGACGACTGCCGGGCTGGTATGAAGATGTCGTCGTTGTCGCCGATGGTCAGCGACAGGCCCTCCACATTGTCCAGCGAATAGCGGCTCAAATCTATCTCGCCACTCTGGCACTCCGACAGCATCACCCCGTCGTAGCTCACTCCCGTATGCTTGGTACCAAAGCCCCGCACAGACACCGTCTTCATACCCCCGGCACCGCCATAGTCACGTAGCGTGATTCCAGGCAACCGGTGCAGCGCATCAGCCATGTCCGTGATGCCCATCGACAGCATGTCACGACGATCCAGCAGATGCAGCGGTGCCGTCGACGTCAGCGTGTGCCGGCGCTGCGACTCCGTGACTGTCACCCCCTCCAGCTCGTGCACACGACCGACTATCGTGTCCGTCTGCGCCATCGCGCAACACGACATAGCCCACAAAGCCAGCAAAGTCATTAACTGTTTCATTCTTTTTAACCTATCCAATCGCCTAACCCCAGAGGCAGATTTATGATATACACCATGCATAAGCAGGTATTCTGACTTCCAGCCCGTCAACGAACGTCTTCCCAATAATATCAGTGACTTATATGTTCGTGGACAATGCAAAATGGCTGTTTACAGCTGCGGGACAGTTGGGGACTCGCACCCCATTCTCTGACAAATGCGCCTGCAAAGGTAGTGCAAATTGTGCGAATCGCAAAACAAATAACCATATTTTTTTGCGCGCTGGAAGTAGGGGGAATAATTGCCGGCATACTTGAATCCTCCCTATTCAGGGGACTTTGCGTACTTGTTCTGGTTGACAAATTTCTGAAGTTGCAAAGATAGTGAGTTTTCTGAAAGTTTCAAGAATGTAAGATTGTAAGGTTTGCATTTGAAATTTTCGTACCTTTGCATTGTCGAAAGATGAGAGTGGGACGAGCGCTCTGGGCACGAAGCACTTGCTATCAGGCCGGATAGAATTTGCAACCTGCCCAGCGCACAAAAACACTTCTCGAAAATCGGCAGAAGCGGTAGAATAGCGCGCCAATTATTATCAACCAAAAAAACTTACAAACTCTGATAGTTGTAGTGCGCGCGGTTGATTTTTCCGTTGAAGGTGCGCTCGATGTGGTCGGTCGTGGCGTACTGTAAGGGCACCTTGTAGTTCTCCAGTCGTGACTTCAGGAAGACGGCGAGTGCCCGCTTGTCGAGGGGATTGTCACCATTTGTGACGACAAGTAGTTTCAGCGCCTTGCCGGTAATGGGGTGGTCGACGGCCATGCACACGCAGTCCTTGACATTGGGAAATGCCAGTGCGGCGTCTTCGACTTCCGTTGGTGCGACCTTGAATCCTCCCACATTGATGACATCGTCCTGTCGTCCCTTGAGGTGGAGCATGCCCTGGTCGTCTATTTCTCCGATGTCTGATGTGTATAGCACGCCGTCACGCAGCACCGATGCCGTCAGCGCGTCGTCACCCACATAGCCCGTCATCAGCGTGGGACCCATGCAAGCAATAAGTCCCTCGGGCGTAATGACGATGCGCGAGTGCTTCATCGGTCTGCCCAGACATCCCGGCAGGCACTGGCCCTCATTGTAGTTATAGGTGCTGATGATGCCCGTCTCGGTAGAGGCATAAGTATTGTATAGTCGCGTGCGTGGCAGCAACCGGCAGAGTGCCGTCATGTCCGACTGCGCGATGGCAGCCGCTCCGGTCTCGATGAAGTCCATCTTGTCAGCGAGTGCTGCGAGCCGTTGTGCTCCGAACCGTATGATCATGCGTATGCTGGCTGGCACGAGGAAGGTGGCCACCTTGGGGGCAGGATAGTCGAAGGCATCGAAGAACGCGTCCAGGTCCTTAAGTCCGTCCACCAGGATGACGGTAGCGCCCTGCATGATGAGCGGCCAGACCTTGGACAAGCTGCCGATATGATTCAAGGGACCGTTGATGACGAATGCTAGTTCGGGTGTGAAGCCCTGTCCGTCTATCAGGTTCTCGGCGTCGGCCAGAATGGTCTGATGGCTGATGGCCACCCCCTTTGCCCTGCCCGTTGTGCCTGTGGTGTACAGCACGTCGGCTGTTCCTGCCTGCACCTGATGGCGGCACAGCATTCCGTTGGCAGCCTGATAGGTCTCCTCAGGCAGGTCTCTCTCCAATGGTGCCGCCACACAGCCTGCCACATGCACGGCAAAATAGTCGACCAGATAGTCTATGGTCGGTTGTGCCCTCAGACACACGATGTCCCTGGCTCGCCACAGCCCCTTCATATCCTCCACCCTACGGCCGATGCGCTCGTGCAAGCAACGATAGGTACATTGTTCGTGCTGGCAGACGATGGCCACCTTGTCCGGACAATTCCTGGCATGTAGCCCAATATACTTCTCCAGCGTTGTCATGTTGTCTTCTCAGCCAGTTTCTTTTCTACCATCGCCACGATGCTGTCCAGCGTCCTGAGGTTCTTGGGTGTAGCATCGGTGGCGTCCAGTCTGATGTCGTAGGTGTCAGACAGCATCATCAGGATGGTGGTGACACCCAGCGAGTCGAGTTCGCTGAACAGGAAGTCCGAGTCGAAGTCGACAATGGGTAGAGCCTCTTCAAGCATGGCTCTGATTTGTTGCTTCATATTCTGTTCCATAACATTTTCATAAGTAAAGTGCTCATAGACTATCTTTGCTTATCATGACTTGATGATTATGTTGTTGACAATAGCTTCCATGGCATGACGTGCCACCAGTGCCCGCTCGTCATCCTTGAACGTGACGGTATACTGCTGCCTTGGGTGTCGCAGCGCCACCAGCAAAGCCGTTTCGCCCCATCCCCGGTCCTCAATGTGGTCTGACTGTGCCAGCCGTTCCAGCTCTGCTCCATGCCGTCGCCAGTAGCGCAGTGTGCGGTTGACGGGTGCAGATATCTCGATGCCACGATAGCGATAACGGGCGGCCACGACCTGCCAGTCCTCACAGCCACGCCTCGTCACCATGCCACGCAGAGTCAGCGGCTGGCGACGCTCGGTTCCGTCCGAGTGGCATACCAGCCACCTGAAGACGAGCGGTGGGAACAGCCACGCCGTCAGTACCACCGAGAACATGCCGATGATGGTCACCTCGGCCAGCGAGAACAGGGCTGGATGCCGGGCCACGGCCAATGAACCGATGCCTGCGAGCATGATGGCTGCCGACAGTACGATGCCGTACTTGTAGGATGCCAGCATCTGGCGCCGATAGGCATATTCGTACTGACAACCCTCGGTCATCAGGATGGTGTAGTCGTCGCCCTGTCCGAAGATGAACGTTGCCAGGATGACGTTGACCACATTGAACTGGATGCCGAGCAGTGCCATGATGCCCAATATCCATATCCAGCTGACTGCCATGGGCAGAAACGAGAGCAACGCCAGCTCGATGCTGCCCAGCGAGCACCACAGGAAGACGAAGACGATGAGTCCGCACGCCCAGCCGATGTAGTTGAAGTCGGCAGAGAGGTTGTCTACGATGCTTGCCGTCAGCGAACGTCCATCCTCAGCGGGCGGTGTATGGACGAGATGATAGAAGCCGTCAAAAGAATCGGCGGCAAAGCCGGCCACCTCGGCCTGTTCGCTCAACAACTTGTACCACGCCAGTCCCTCCTGCTGCCTCCATGCGTTCCAGCGCGCCCGTGCCTTCTCACGTTCCTGAGTGCCTTGTGTCCCACTTCCCGTCAGGGCCTGCAGATACTCCATGTCCTGACGCTGTTCGTCCGTCATGTAGTTGATGTGCTGCAGGTCGGCATCGAACGAAGTCTGCAGACTGAACCACCCCAGAACCACCGTCAGCGCCACCACCGGCCAGACTGTCCACTGCTGGTTCTCCAGTCTGAAGGTCGGAGTATGGCTCGCAATCTCCTGTCGTATGCGGTCCAGTGCGCCAAATAGCCGGTGAGGTGTCTTGTGTGCCCGTCCCACCAGATGGGGCAGCCAGAGCAGCACGAACAGGATGGTTCCCACGAGCAGGAAGGCGCTGAACAGTCCCAGGTCGCGCAAGGCCGCCGAGTTGAGTGGTATCAGTGCCAGAAAGGCACCCACCGTGGTGATGTTGCCCACCACCAGCGGCACGGCCATTTCCTTGAGTGCCGCCCGCATGTCGGCGGTATGCGAGAAGTGGGCTATGAGGTGCAACGGATAGTTGACGGCAATGCCGATGATGACCGACGAGATGCCGATGACAATGACCGATACCCCTTGGTGGACCATCGTCAGACACCCCATGGCAAAGAGCCACCCCCACCCGATGCTGAAGGCAATCAGCAGCATGTTGCGTGCGTGACGGAAAGCCAGCCACAACAGCAGCAGAATGATGCCGGCAGCCAAGGAGACGGCTCTCATGCTGTCCGTTTTGATCTGACGTGCATTGCCAACGGCGATGATGGGTCCTCCCGTCAAGTGGACCGACACCCCGGGATATTGTTTGCTGACGCTGTCGCCCGTCTGCTGGAGCCATTCGGCCAGCAGTCCGTTGTGTTCCGTCTCGCTGACGCCATATGGTGAGTCGACCATGAGCATGGTTCGACGGACGGACGTCGACGTATGCCCGTCTTCCGTCTGGGCAACGTTGAGCGCCGATGCCCGGAGCCGTTCCGTCACCGATGCAAACAGGTTCAGCGGATCGTACCCTATCTGCAGGGCCATCATGCCTGCCGAGGGCAGCATGAGTCGCTGTTTGTCGTCCTCAAGCTGTTGTCTAACTGATTCCGGCGTCTTCCTCAGGGTGTCCATACGCGCATAGTCTTCGTCGGTCAGCAGATAGGGCATCCGTGCATACAGTGAACCCATCCACTCGTTCATTACGTCAGGATCGTCCGGCGACAGCAGTCCTGTGACATTGGTCAGAGTGTGGCGTTTGCATGCCACATCTCCCAGTTCTTCCGAACGCTCGAAGAGTTCCCTGAAGAGCTCCACCGGTGCCTCATCCAGACTGTCTGCCGACTGAAAGATGACATAGATGCGTCCTGCGTGCTGCGCCTGCTGAAAGGTTTGCAGGGCCTCTTGCCTGTTGCTGTCCAGCGGCAGAAAGTCTGCAATGTCCTCCCTGAACGTCTGCTGCGTCACCAGCACTCCACACAGCACGGTGGTGAGCACAAGCGACAACCATCTCAGCAGGCTGTGCCCCCTCAGGTAGTCATATATATGAAGTATCAGCCCCGTCATCTGCCAAACGTTTTAATCCATTCCAAAAACATCTCCTTCCATTGGCGACACTCAGCAGAGCCCTTCACCTCGCTCGCACCGAAGCCGTGACCACCTGTGCGGAACTGCACATAGCGGTGGGGAACCCGATGGGCAGTCAGTGCCGAGTCCAATAGTACCGAGTTACGATAGTCCACGACAGGGTCGTCCGCACAGTTGACTAGAAACACAGGGGGACAGTCGTCTGGCACATGGCGCTCCAGCGACAGCAAGTCGCGCAGTTTCCTGTCGCCTGTTCGTGAGTCGCCCAGCAGTCCGCGCCGTGAGCGCTTGTGCACACAAGGCTCCGTCATGGTGACCACCGGATAGACTGCAGCCACGAAGGCAGGACGGTCGGCAGGGGCAAATAACTCAGCAGCCGACATGACCAGGTGGCCCCCGGCCGAGAAGCCCATGACCCCGATGGCCGTCGTGTCTACGGCATAGTCGTCGGCATGTGACTTGACATAGCGGATGGCCTGTCGCAGGTCGTCCTGCGCGTCAGGATAGCGGGTGCCGCGGAAGACGAGCCGATAGTGCGTCACAAACGCTGGCACATAGGCCGTGCGATAGTTGAGCACGAAGGCGGCCATGCCGTTCTGTTGCAGCCAGCGGGCCACGTCGTGCCCCTCCGTCTCGGTGTCGTGCCAGAAGTAGCTTCCCCCCGGACAGACAATAGCAGTCTTGGCCGGAGCAAGACGCTTGGCAGGGATATAGGGAGTCAGCAGTACACGCTTCTTCACCCGTGTCCCCTCCCAGATGTTCACCTGGGCTGATGATCCGATGACGAGCATCGTCATGAGTACTATGATTGTCTGTCTGCGCATACGTTGATTCTATTAATTATATAATTAGTTCCGAGAATGGCCTCACAGGTGTTCACAGCAGTCAGGGGTACACCGCAAAAGCCGTGCAGATTGTTGTTCTGTCCGGTGAGCAACAGGTTGCGCACCTTGGTGACAACAGGGACCTGCGAGAGGGCCATGTGGTGGCAGTTCTTGGCAAAGCCGCAGATGCTGCCCTCCTTGACACCATAGTAGTCGCGGATGGTCAGCGGTGATGCCGTGTTCACGGCTTCTATAGCCTCGCTGAAGCGAGGGTGCATCTCCTCCACTTGAGCAAGCAGTTCGTGCATCCTGTCAACCTTCCACCGTTCGTAGTCCTCGCCACGGTGCCCCACAGTGGTGTCTGCCCAGTGTTCCACCAGCCGGAAAGGCATGGGGGCCGTCACCAGTACCTTCGTAGCCCATTCGTCCTGATGCTCGTTGGGGGGCGTCATCAGCAGGAATCCTAAGGGCCACGGACGCTCCGTGCTGCTGAAGTTCCACACATCGGCATAGCGAGTCATGTAGTACTCAGAGTGGTTGATATACCTGAACGATCGGGGTTTCAACTTGATATAGAGCGAAAAAGCCGAGTGTGTATTAGGGATGCTGTTCAGACGCTCCCGATAGGACTTGGGGAAAGCATCTTCCCGCATCAGTCCCAGCAGCGTGCAGGGATGAATGTCCGAAATGTACCAGTCTGCCGTCAGCACCCTGCCACCCAGCGTTTTCACATACTCCACCTGCCTCACTCCTCCCTCCACTCTACACTCTATCCACACCACACCATCGCCCGTCACCACTTGACCACCATGCTGTATGACAACATCCGCCAACAGTTGGGCAAAATGATTGCTGCCACCTACAAAACGACTGGCGCCGCGTAGGTAGAGGGCACTGATGATGGCATGGATGTATGCCGGAGTCTCATGAGCCCGGCCGCCATACAGCGGGTTCATGTATGCCAGTACACTTCTCAGCCTGGGGTCGGTGATGTGGCGTGCTATAAAGTCGTCAGCCGCCATCAGCATATCCTCCCGCTCGGCCAGCAGTCCGATGTTTCCCTTGGATGGACGGAGATTGAAAAGGTCTACCTCATCGGCCATTGTCAGGACATCGTCGACATAGTGCTCCAGATGCTCCCGCTCAGCAGGAAACTGTTGCGCCAACGAGCTGACAAATCCCTCACGCCCCTTGGCGATGTTATAAAATGTATGATCTTCCGAGAAATACAACCGATCGGTGCAGTCATCGTCGACATCGCGCAACTTAACACCATCGAGGATGTCCAGATAACGGCAAATCTTCCAGATGTTACCCCCTGGCTGCATACCACCAATCACATGCATCCCCGTGTCAAAGTGCTCGCCGAAACGCTGGAAAGTCTGCAAACCACCACCTGTCGTTGTATTTTTTTCGACGATAGTGACTTGGAAACCCTCTTTGCTCAAGATGGCCCCAGTAAAGAGTCCGCCCAGTCCTGCACCTATGATGACAACACGTTTTGAACTTTTAACTTTGAACATTGAACTTTAACTTTTAACCTTTGTTTGCCTCCAATATTTGTAAATAAATCCGTTCTGCCGTCAGCAGTTCGCTGCATGTTACGATGGTACCCACAATGACCCCTAGGATGCCATGCGAGTTGATGTTCTGACCCGTCTGCAATACATTGGGAATCTTGGTACGATGTGGTACTCGACAAGCCACACCAGTATTGATGTCGCGAGCCACACCATACATGCCTCCAGCCTCAGCACCAGTGTAGTCGTGGTATGTCAGCGGTGTCGAGGTATAGTAGTGTCTGATGTGCCGGCGCAGGCCGGGGAACTGCTGTTCTACTGCTGCCAGCAGCCGCTCAGCATGTTGCCGCTTGAACTCCTCATAGTCCTCGCCGCGACGGCCTACTTGGGTTCCCAGCCACCGCTCGACATCCTGCATCTGCATATATGAGATAATGACACCGGTCTTGGCATAGGCAGGATGGGTATGTGGCGACGGGACATAGTCGGCAAAGTGCATATAGAGATAGCCCTTGGGCCACGAAGTGTCGTCGTACTCCTCACAGCCCCAGGGTGTCGGACTGCTGTATCCGTAGAAGTTATAGTTCTGATAGGGCACGGCAGCGTCCTGAAAGTCCAAATAGACCGAGAAACCACCCACGGTCTGAGGAATGCTGTTGATGCGTGTACGGAATGCGGGACGAATGAGCTTTGAGTCTATCAGCTCAAGGGTCCGCATGGGATGGGCATCGGAGATGACATAGTCGCACGGCAGAAATTCGCCTCCCTCCAAACTCATCCCTCCACACTCCACCATCACACCCGTGGCATGACGGTCATCGCAAACTATTTTGGTCGCCTGGCAACCCACCAGCACCTTGCCGTCATAGCGCTCGATTGTATGCACCATAGATAGCGCTATCTGGTCACTGCCCCCGACCACACGGAAGGCGCTCTGATTGTAGAAATCCATGATGAACGCATGGGTCGAAAAGGGTGTCTTGTCTTTTTGGGCTGCATAGAGCGGCAACGAACCTGCGAGTACGTTGGCCAGCAACGGGTCGGTAATGATGCTGTCGATGACCTCGTTGACAGAGTGCAGCTGGTATTCGGTGGTGAGCGGTGATGTCTGATGTCTGAGGGGTGATGTCTGAGAATGGAGTGCCGATGCTTGTGCCACGCGTTGCACGATGTCGAAGTACTGTTCCAACTGGTGACGCTGGTGGGGAAAGTAAGTTGCCATCTGTTTGATGAACGCCTCACGCCCGTTGGCAAAGCGGAACCGCTGTCCCTCCAGACTCACCACGTCGTAGCCATCGGTGTCGAGGGGTGACAGCAGGATGTCCTGCTTGATCTCCAAATACTGTAACAGACGATCCAGCGTCTGTCCCTTGCGGGCACTGCCCACAAAGTGCATGCCCGTTTCGAACCGGGCCCCGCGGCGCGAGAAGCATTGTAGACAGCCTCCGGGTTGCGCTGCCTGTTCGAGAACGGTCACCTGATAGCCGTTCTTCGCCAGGACGACGCCGCACGAGAGTCCGCCCATGCCGCTGCCGATGATGATGACTCGCTGTTTACACATCTTGTTCAATTCTGTTTGCTATTGTCTCATATTTTTCGATGTAGTGCCTGCGCATGGCTTGAGCCTGTGTCCTCAGGTCGCCCATGTTATTCAGTGCTGCCCTCGTGAACGGACGTCCCAGTTCCATATAGATGGGGCCCGGGCGCAGGTGGTAGGTATTTTTGGGCAGGATACGCCCCGGACCGTAGAGATACATCGGCACCACGTCAAGCCCCAGTTGTTGGGCAATGTAGAACGCTCCCTTATGGAATCGGCCTATGCGACAGTCCGCCGAGCGGGTACCTTCGGGATAGACAGCTATGCTGTATCCCCGTTCGACCAGAGACCGTAACTTGGGCATCAACCGGTCAATGCCGGCAGACACGGGATAGAACTCTGCGGCACGGACTATCCGGCCGTACAGCGGATGATACCATACCCAGTCCTTGGTCAGGATGATCATCTTGGGCGTCAGCATCAGTTGGCATGGCAAGTCGAGATGCGACTGGTGGTTGCAGATGTACACGGCAGGCTTCTGGAATGCAACGCCACACTCGCCCTTGGTTGAGAAGTCTATCTCCTCACTGATGTTGTATGTGAAAGTAGTCCCGGGGATGCCGTGTCGCAACATCAGAAAACGCATAGCGCGAAAGATGACGTGATGAACTCTGCTACGGTCTATCCACACTAGAGGAGTGAAGACACAAAGGCAGAAGAATAGGGTAAATAGAATGGCATATACAGTCCTCGCTCCACGCTCCACCCTCCTCCACAGACGCAGTGGCAGGCCGTAGACCACAGCCAGGAAGCACAACACGGTGTTGAGAACGCTGATGCGTGCGAAGTCACGGGCTGGACGGAAGTGGCTGACGCGTTCTGCCTGAGGAGGATAGTAGACCTTGACATCGATGGATACTATGTCCACCCCGTGCCACGACGCCAGTACCAGCAGTTCCAGCTCGGCCTCGTAGCGGGCGGTGAGGATACTCAGTCCGCGGAGCTTCTTCAGCGGATAGAGTCGATAGCCGGTCTGTGTGTCAGCCAATCGCCGACCGGTCTGTACATAAAACCAGAAATTGGAGAAACGATTGGCAAAGCGGCTCCCTGGCGAACGTGCTATGCCGTCCATCAGACGACGGCCCAGTATCAGTGACCCGGGGTGTTGCCGATTGGCCTCCAGGAACAGTGCGATGTCGTCAGGATAGTGCTGTCCGTCGCCATCGAGCGTCACAGCATAGGCAAACCCCATCTGCAGGGCGCGTCGGAGACCACACTTCAGGGCATAGCCCTTGCCTCGGTTCCGAGCGTATTCCACCAGCGTGATGCCCTCTATGCCGTGTAGGATGTCACGCGTGCCGTCTGTCGATCCGTCGTTGACGACTATGACGTCGCGACACTCCTGCAGTGTCGCCCGGACAACGGCGGCTATAGTCCCCTCATTGTTGTATGTGGGTATCACGACACAAATGCCCCGGTCGCTGAGTAACTGTTGCTGGTGGATTTTATAATCAGTCATCTATTGATATTTACAGGTGAAAGAGAGTCTGGCCAACACGCGTTTGCCTGCCTGCAGCTGAACCTGCGACTGACAGGTGCGAGTGGCGTTATCGGTAATGATGTGGACAAACACGCACGATACTGCAGGTGTCTCCAACGGAGAGATGACACTCAGAAACTTGACGTTCTTGACCTTCTGTATGAGGAGTGACTTGTCGAGATGGTGCTCCAGCAGTTCTTTGGCCATTTGTATGATGAACACCCCGGGGGTAATGGGATTGCCGGGGAAGTGGGCCTGCCAAATGCTGTGGCTGGTATCCAGGAGAATGTCATACTGCACGGTGCCGGCCATGCTGCTTTTATCCGATATGTGATAGAGGCTATTCAGTAATTTCATGGGTTATCGGGGTCATTTGGTAGGTAATGTGACGACTTGTATTCTGATAGACTGTCTCGCCACGATGCAGCGCTTCCATGAACCTGACCAGGTCGTTGCGCAGCACTCGGCGGATGTACCACTTGTCCAGCATGGGGACGACATGGTGCAACTTGACTTTGTGCTTGTCAGGATGGTAGGTGAAGTCCAGGGCGGTGATGCCGAACTCGTTGAACAGGCATCCCTTGACGACACCATCTTCACGAAGCAGAACACAGACACCACTGATGTAGCCATCGGCCATTTGTATCATGGCGTCATAGCGGGCATGTTGCCCGTTGCTGACGGGCAGGACTGTCTGTGCACGGAGGCCGGCGACCGACAGCAGACTAATGAAGAGCAAACATATCGTGTGCAATGGTCTCATTCTTTTTGACGTTTCTCAGTTCTATGACCGTGTTGTCACCGTTCTTCTCGGTTAGTTCCACCCGGGTTACCACGGCCTTCTGGCGGGAGAAGCGAAGCACAATCTCGCGGAACAGTTGTCTGATGTCCTTGCGCAACGGCCTGAGCGTAACCACCCAGTCGCCACCGTCGACGGCTGTGCTGCTGGTGAAGCTTGAGTCGTCGTTCAGACAGTTGCCCGCCACGCTCTGTAGCATGATGTGGGCAATCTCCCTGAATACCTTGTTTCGTTTGATGTCGATGACGTCACTGCGTTGACGGTTTTTCAGCAGCACCTTGTCGCCATTCAGCACGAAGGTATAGGTGTAGGGCTTCACGTATTCCCAACGCAGGCAGTCACTTTGCCGGTAGTACATGTGCCCGGTGGACACCATCTTGTCGTTCAGCATCCGCATGTATTTTGTCTGGGTGAACTCACACTGCAGGGTCTTCAGTGCTGCTGCTGCCTGGCTGATTTCTTGCCTTGCCTGCTGACCGTGCTGTTGAGCCTGTGCAGGTGTCGCGCAGGTCAGCATGCACCCTGTTACTATGAGCAACACACCAATCCACTTGACGACAGGCACCTCTTCATGGAAGACAGCGATGGCTGCCAGCATGCCGAAGACATAGCTCAGGCTGACCATGGGATAGGCCGTACTGAAGGGAAACTGTCTCGTGATATACATCCACAGCAACGAGGCCAGGGAGAACAGCACACCACAGGCAGCAAAGTGCCAGTTGGTGACCAGACTCCACCAATAGGCCCGAGTCCAGGCAAAGGCGGGCATCCGAGTCAAGGCGAGTTTCAAAAACACCTGACCGCCCACGAGCAGAATGCTCTGCACAATAACGTATGGTACTATCTTCCACATGACATTACAATAGCTTTAGAATAAACAATAGGCAGGTCGTGATATCCCAGTCGCTGCATCATTCGTCTGAATAGTGCAGTCGTCTCACTGTGATATCCCACCAGCACCGTCTTGCACAATCCGCTTTCCAACAGCTTCCTGGCATCACGCAACGCCCACATCATGGAGTCCTCGTCCTGGCTATAGGTGATGTTATAGCCATGACAACCCAAACGTATGGCGATGTTGCTGCTGATGGTGTTATGGGTACTTTGCATAAACAACGTTGGTCCCAAGCAGGTCTCGCCCTCACGCATCAGCTGCAACAATAACTGTTCCGAGTTTTCTATGCATCCCAGGTCGGTACCTGTAATGATGGCATCGGGCTTACTGACACCAGCGAGGGCCAAAGCCTTCAGCGATGCCAGCAGTGAGCTCTTCATCAGTTTTCCCATGCGTCGTGACTCCAGTGGCTTCAAGTAGTCACGGATTTCAGCCAACTGGTCTTCGCTGGTGATTTCTACCTCGGAAAGGGTAAGGAGGGAGGAGGAATTTTGAACCACAATGTCTGAGGACTGAGGGTGGAGAGAGAATACTAGTGAGGTGTCGTTGCCGCCGAAACCGAAAGAGTTGCTTACGACGTGATGCAGAGGACAGTATTCTTCTCCCATCGTTGGTACTATCCCCTCCTCCATCGGCTGAGTGTAGCCGAGATTGGCGGGAACGAACTGATGGTTTAGGGCCAGCAGACAAATGACGGCCTCTATGGCTCCAGAGGCACTGGTAGCATGGCCTGTAAACGACTTGGTGCTGCTGACCAATGGCATGTGGTTGCCAAACACGCATCGCAGGGCACGGCTCTCGGAGAGGTCGTTGTTGGGTGTGCCGGTGCCGTGGGCATTGACGTATTGTATATCTGCTGGTTTCAGTCCTGCCACACGTAGCGCCTCTGTCATGGCCAGCCTGGCACCGTCGCCATCGGGGGACGAAGCGGTCTGATGACAGGCATCGCAGGCATTGCCCCATCCTGTCAGGTAGGCATGTGGAGGAACCCCTCTGGTAATGGCACTCTGTTCTGTTTCCATGACGAGGTAGGCGGCACCCTCGCCAAGGTTCAGTCCTGTCCGGCTGGCATCAAAGGGTCTGCAGGGCTGGTGGTCAAGAATCATCAGCGAGTGGAAACCGTTCATGTGGAATATGGACAATGCCTCTGTACCACCGGCTACTACTATGTCGGCATCGCCCTCAGACAGCATGCGGGCTCCAAGCATGAGGGCGTTGGCGGCAGAGGAGCAGGCTGTTGAAATGGTTGTGTATTCGGAGAAAAGGTCGAAATAGTCTGCTATCATGCGGGTGCTGCTGCCAGGACTGTGATATTTCAGACATTGCACGGCTTCTTCAGACTTTTCCAGTTGGCTGAAGAACTGCTCAGTGATATCCATGCCTGCCACTGTGGTTCCGGAAATGAGCACCAGGTGCAGGGCTCTCTCCTTAACCATGGTCTTGTCGATGTGAGCGTCGGCCAGGCACTGACGAACGGCCAGCATTCCCAACAAAGTGGTACGGTTCACATAGGTCGCGGCGGTCAGCCCTAACAGACGCAGCATATCGTCGTTGGACAATGGTACCTCGCCCACAGGCAGTTCGGTGTGGACAGACTTGAGGTAGGTCATAGTACCAATGCCTGAACGACGCTCGCGGAGGGAGGACAGCACAGAGGACTTGTCCAGCCCAATGGAACACACAATGCCTTCACCGGTGATGGCGATACTGTTGGTCATCTGAATATTATTTTGTCCGATGTGCATTTACATATTCTGCGATGGTGCGGATGCTCTGAAAGATGGCTTTCCCTTCTGATGGGTTGGCCAGCTTGATGCCATAGTGCTTCTCTAATAGCACTATGAGTTCGAGGGCATCGATGGAGTCGAGCCCCAGTCCCTCACCGAACAGGGCACTGTCTGCATCGAGATCGTCGGGGGTCAACTCTTCCAGATTCAATGTTTCAATGATCTTTTCTTTTAGTTCTTGAATTAATTCTGTCATATTCATATCTTTACTATGAGTTTTAAATCTGCTTCAAACATGTCCTCGTCCACATAGTCGATCCACCCGGCGATGGCGCTTTGATGAGTCTGGTCGGCAAAGGCGGACTGTAGTATATGGCTCATCATGGCTTCGTCCTTGCTGTTCATAATGTAGAACGTAGTCTCTGCATGATAGCTGTTACGCAAGGCAATCTCTCCGCAGACGATATTGGGTAGTGTATAGACGAACAACGACGGACTTGGGAAGTAGTTTTCTCCCACTTTGATGGTTTGCTGGTATGCTTTGTCGGCCCATGTGGACGAGGAATGGTTGAACAGGATCACTGCCCGGTCAGCGCATGACTCATGGCGGGGATGTTCTTGGGACAAGAGCAGCTCGCTGGCAACGAATCCCAGTTGGCAGAGTCTGTCCATCTTGTGAAATCTCGGATAGGTGCGGACATAGCGTTTATACAATGCAGTGAGCATGCTGCCTGTAGTTTCAACATCCCATGACTTGCCGTCAACGCGCGTGCACTGGGGGGTGATGTGGACGTGGTGGGTGGAGTGAAATCTGATGGATGATGGTTGATGGAGGAGGAAGAAGGGCTGAAGTCTTTGAATTTTGTCATCGACCCTTGGGTCGCTCTGACCTTGGTCAGAGAACTTTGAACTTTGAACCTCGATGTATGTTGGCAGAGCATGGCAGCATTGTTGCCTCCAAATCCGGAAATAATCTTCACGAAGGATGGCTGGCTGATGGCTACGGCATGGGATGAAATATTGATTCGGCCTGATACGCCTATCTCGCTGAAGCCAATGGTCGGAAGCAGTGTGCCGTGCTCTATGGAGTGCATGGTGATGATGGTCTCAAGAATGCCTGAGGCGCCGAGCGTGTGTCCGAGAGCGCCTTTCAGGGTGTTGGCGGGAATGGCTGACAGTCCTGAGGCTTCGATGGCCCTGGATTCCATCTGGTCGTTGTACATGGTGGCAGTGCCGTGGACGTTGACTGCTCCTAATGTGGTTTTGTCGATACCGTCGGTCACATATTGAATGGCGCTGGTGCACCCTGCTGCCTTTGGGGAGGGACTGCTGATGTGGTAGGCGTCGTTCCTGACGGCTCCACGCAGGATGGCCCAGTGTTTGTCGCTTTGTGGACGGTTGGACAGGATGATGGTGGCTGCAGCCTCGCCAAGGTTCAGTCCGAGACGCTCGATGTCGAAGGGTCGGCAGAGTTGCTGGGAGAGGGCTTTGAGGGACTGGAAGCCAGAAACGACAAAATGGCTGATAACATCGCAGCCGGCAACGATGGCTGTGTCGTAGAATCCTGCTTGGAGCAGGCGCTGTGCGGTGATGATGGCGGAGACGCCGGAGATGCAGGCATTGCAGACTACAAGGGGTGGTGTCTTGATGCCCAACAGGGCGGCTATGCGGCTAGCAGACTCTGCAGGCGACTGGGACGTGGAGGTGTCGATGTTTGCTTTTGTGGTGCTGAGGACGAACAGAGTCTTGTCGGTGGTCACATCTGTCTGACACTGGGAGAGGGTTCGCCGGACACTCTGACAGACTAAGGACTCAAACCATGTCATCTCTTCCAGCATGAGTTTTTCACGCTGTGCCTGACTGAATTGGGATGCGACATAGTCATCCTCGGGTCTGCCAGAGAGACTGGTATAATGCTTCAACGAAGAACAACCTCTCCGGATGGCTTGATAGTTGTCCGCCGTAGTTTCGCCAAGAGGCGACAGTACATTGTCAGCAATGATGAACATTTAGCTATTACTTCTTATTTCTTTCTTATTACATCTGCCCTCCTCACTCCTCAAACACCTTCCAGCGTTTCCTCCATTCATCATAGAACGGGGGGCTGTATAATACCAACTGATAGTCGGAATCCATAAAAACCTGAACACTATGACCTGTGGCGATGACGGAATTGTCTGCAGGGTCGTATATTGTGTAATCGAACACGATTTTGGCAGCTTCAGTGGGACGGTAGATAATGTCTATGCAGGGATGCATGCCGTAGCGGATGGGTTTACGATACTGGAAACTGAGCTCTACGAGGGGAGCAAAATAACCATGACGGAAGAAACCCATGTAGGTGAGGTTGTACTTCGCGCCGAAGAGTTCACGGGCGTCCTCAAAATATAAGGGATAGGAGCCATGCCATACGACATTCATGGAGTCTACCTCGCTGAATCGGATATCCAAAACCTTGGTTGCTTTTAACACCATAATTACTATTCCTATTTG
Organism: uncultured Prevotellaceae bacterium; assembly: GCA_900318795.1. GTDB lineage: Bacteria > Bacteroidota > Bacteroidia > Bacteroidales > Bacteroidaceae > Prevotella. The sequence goes on from ONLU01000026.1 coordinate 28,332, forward strand.
ATGGCTATTTTTATTTCTGTGGACATTAGCATGCGCTCAGAGTCTTTTACAGCTGCTGAGGCGAGCGTTATTCCGAAGACTTCGTCTTTCACATCGACAATGATGGTAATCTGTCGTCCCGCCTTAGGCAAGGCATATACCTCAAGATTGCGAATGGCACCGATAAAACCAATCTGGACATCGCGCTTGAGCAGGATCTTGTTGATATAGCCCATGCGGGCTGCACAGGTTTGGGCGATGCTCTCAATGAGTCCTGAGGCTGAGAAGTGGCCATGCTCAACAAAGATGTTGTCAGCATGAATGTCGGTTTCGCAGATGGTTCTCACGTCATCCAGATGAACGAGCCGGCTAACCATTACAAAGGGTTCTTGTTGCGGCAGTAGCTCGTGAACGTCTATCTGGCGCAGGGCGTCGTCTGAGGGCCATGTCAGGTGGTCGATCATGATTTCCAGTAGTCAAAATAGTTATACCATTGTGTAGGATACATGTGAAGCATACGCTCCAGTTCTGTCGTATATCCCCGAGCGAGCTGTTCTATCTGGGTCTTACGGGGAGCCTGCTTGTCATAGTGTAATGGCTTGACGTATATGACATATCGGGTGGAAGACTGCTTCATGACGTTTACTGCCAATACAGGGAGTCCGCGCATGACAGCGACGCTGAACGGTCCGATAGGCAGACTGACAGGTGCACCGAGCAGGGGGACGCTGACAGACTTGGGGGAGCCGAAAAGCCGGTCTGCCGGAATGCTGACGATTTCGCCCTGCTGGAGGGCTTGGTCAATCAGAAACAGGTGGCTCATGTCTGCTTTGACGGGAATCATACGGACGTTCTTTTCAGCAAACATGTGGGCGCGGTTTTCCATCACGGTCTGCTTTTCGCCGCCATAGACCAGCGCTTTGATGGGCTTCCGGGTGGAGACAAGGGTGTAGCCTGCCATTTCGTAATTCCCAATGTGTGAGCTTAACTGCACAAAGGCCTCGGGGCATGATGCTAGATGCTGGAAGTGCTCTCCTCCGTCAATGTCGACATGGAAGTGCTTGCCTCCATACATGGCAAAGCGATCGATGACTACCTGACTGAACTTGCAGTGGTTCTGCCAGGTCTTGACAAAGGCCTTGAAGGGACAGAAACCCCAGCGACGGCGGAAATAGCGGTAGATGGGCCGGAAACTGGAACGGAACAGGCATGGGGGTACGACAAAGACGTAGGCGAAGAGGTAGATGGCCCGGACGTCTACGACCTGCAGCAGCCTGATAAGCCATTGGTGCATCAGGCTGTTGCCGAAAGTGGTGCCTTCCCACTGCTTTTCTGCCATACGCGTACCTACCCTACCTTGCTCTCAAGATAGTCACAGAACTGGCTCAGCGTAGTGACTTCTTTCATCTCCTCGGGCTTGATCTTGAAGCCGAAGTTTTTTTCTACGATGACGACAATGTCTATGAAATCAAGACTGTCTATACCCATGTCTTCTTTCAGCTTCGCGTCATCGAAGATCTTATCCTCGTCTATCTCAAGCTCATCAATGAGGAATGCTTTTACTTTTTCTTCAATTTCTTGTCGTTTCATTGTGTATATGGAAATTAGTTACTTACTTTACAAACGATGATGGAATGCCCCAAACCTAAATGGTCGTATATACGTTCTATCTCCAACCCGGCTTTTTCCAAACAGTACTGCATGTCTTCGGTATGGTAAATCTTGGAGTTTCCGTTGGCTAATGCCGTGAAATACAAACTTGTCATGGTCAGGCAGAAAGCGGCTGTCTCGTACTTCTGACGGTCCCAGAGAGTTTCCATGATAAACAGGCGGGTGTGCTGATGCATGGCTTGGCGGGCTCGAAGCAGAATTGTTACGATTTCGTCCATGCTGAAACAGTCGAGGAACTGGCTCATCCAGATGGCATCAAGGCCGTCTTTGCGAAGAGGAAAGACTGCATGGGCATCGAGCAGATTAATGGCATAGCCCTGAATGCGCTCAGCTCCTGGCTGGTGGCTGATGGTCTGCTGCATCAAGGTGATTTGCTGGGGAAGATCTAGAACGGTGACCTCGGCTGACGGACAGTAGTTCACACACCGTAGGGCCCACTTGCCCGTATTACCGCCCACATCATAGAGGGAGCGGACATGGTGTTCGTCGAAGACAATATGCAGCGCCTCAGGAAATGCGGAGTCGCTGTAGAAATGGTCGAAGCCAAACCAACTCTGTTGTACTTGCGGTGGCAGACTGGAGAGTCCTTCGTAGATGGTGGACCAGTCGCCGAAGTGCTTTAACCCTTCGGGACTGCCGTTAAGGAGCGACTGTTCCAGATGAAACCATCCTTCGTAATTGACATCGTGGTTGAAATCCAGGTTGACTCGGGTGGACCGGTCGTTCAGCAGAAACCAGCCGGTCTTGGAAAGCGTGTAGCGCTCGCTGACAGGGTCTGCAAGGATGGTGCCAATGGACAGCGATGCTTCTAGAAGACACCTGACGGCATAGTCTGAGAGCCCTGTCTGCTGGACGATCTCCTCACGGGTAAGACCGTCCTTGGAGTCGCTGAGGCAGGAGAGGATGCCTAAACGGACTATAGCTCGGGAAGCCTGAAAGACAACAGGGCCCCAGGCAATAAACTGTGCCAGCCGCTGGGCTTCCAAAGCGGACAGGGTGTCTTGGGTATATGCTTTACGGAGTGCGGGGGACAGATGCATGGTGGTCAGATTTTCTTAATAACTAATGCGCTGTTTGTACCACCGAAGCCAAAGGAGTTACTGAGCACGGTATTGACTTCCGTTTCGACGGTTGTTGCGGCAATATTGAGTCTCTCGGAATACTGGTCGGGATTCTCAAAGTTAATATTGGGGGCTACGAAGTGGTGCTGCATCATGATGAGGCTATAGACGATCTCACTGGCACCTGACATCCAACACTCATGGCCAGTCATCGACTTGGTGCTGCTGATGAGGGCGTGGCAGCCATGAAACAGCTTGTCCAGCGCAAGGGCTTCGTACATGTCGCCCTGAATGGTGGAGGTGGCATGGGCATTGATGTAGTCTATGTTGTCCACGCCGACACCTGCATCCTGCATGGCTCGGGTCATAGCGATGACAGAACCGTTGTCACTGGGTTCGGAGATGCCACCGCCGTTGCTGGAGAATCCATAGCCCACAACCTCGGCCAGTATGGTGGCACCTCGGGCAACGGCGTGCTCGTAGTCTTCGAGTACCAGCGCAGCAGCGCCTCCGCTGGGTATGAGTCCGTCACGGTCCTTGTCAAAAGGTCGACTGGCCTGTGTGGGCTCGTCCATGCGGATGGAGAAAGCTCCCAAGGCATCGAACGTTGCCATAGAGTAGTAGTTGGCCTCTTGGGCACCACCACACAGTATCGTGTCTTGAAGTCCCTGTCGGATAAGCATGTAGGCAAGTCCGATGGAGTGGCTGCCACTGGCACAGGCAGCACTGATGGTGAAGTTGACACCACGCAGATGGAAGATGGTGCTGAGGTTCATGTTGACCGTGGAATTCATGGACTGGAATACCAGACCATACCCCAGCATGGCAGAGTCGTGTTTCTGGTCCATGATACGGGATGCCTCGATGACGGGTTTGGCAGAAGAGTCATTGCCGAAGATGCAGCCGACTTCGTGTTGACGCAGATAGACATCGTCGAGACCTGCCTGGGCAAAGGCTTGCCGACTGGCCATATAGGCATATTGGGCTTCCTCGGACATACCTGCACGAGTATGGCGGTCTACCATCTGCTTGGTAATAACAGGTGTCTCGACCACGCCTGTCAGCCCGGAACGGTATCCATATTCCAGTCTCTCGGGCTTTAGCCCAATGCCGGACTTGCCCTCAAAAAGCGATTGCCGGACAGTTTCTATATCGTTTCCCAGGCAGGACCATATCCCTATGCCTGTAATCACCACACGCTTTGTCATTTGTTTACTTTAAACTTTGTCATCAAGTCATATAACATCAGCCATCTAACATCTGACCTCTCGCCTCTTCACGTATACAGTCCTCCATTGATATGAATGACCTCGCCAGTGATATAGGCTGCATCGTCGGAGGCCAGGAACGCAACCAAGGTTGCCACCTCTTCAGGACGACCAAAACGACCAGCGGGAATCAGTTTCTTCAGTTCGTCTTCAGGCAGGTCGCGGGTCATGTCGGTCTCTATGAAACCAGGAGCGATGGCATTGACGGTCACATGGCGAGGAGCCACCTCTTGGGCCAACGCTTTCGTGGCACCAATAAGAGCCGCCTTGGCTGCACTGTAGTTCGTCTGGCCTGGCAGACCTTTCACACCTGACAGCGAGGCGACATTGATAATACGCCCTCCGTGGTTCCTGGGCATCATGTGCTTCAACAGACGGCGCGTCAGGTAAAAGAATCCGTCGAGCGTAGTGCTCATAACCTGATGCCAATCTTCGTCTGACATCATAAACATCATGCTGTCACGACGGATGCCGGCATTGTTTACCAAAATAGATATATAGTCATCAGGGTGCTGTTGCTCCCAGGAATCTATCGCATTTTCTACCTCAATCTTGTTGGATACGTCAAATGGCAACAACTCTGCCTTGCCGCCTGCTTGCTCCACAAGGTGCTTGGTGCGAGCGGCAGCGTCAGCATTGGAGTGATAGTTTATGATGACAGGCATGCCAAACTTGGCCAACCTAATGCAAATGGACTGGCCAATGCCTCTTGAACCTCCTGTTACCAAAATGTACTTCATCAGCTAAACCGTATTATGTAATATATAAGCATGCAAAAGTAACAATAAAAAATGGAATGGCAAAACTTTTATCGTAAAAAAAAGCCTTAGAATTTTCTATGACTTTTCGTTGGTGATCCGGTCGGGATTAACCCCAATAACGCGGATATTTGTTGCTACGTTTTGGAAGCCATACACTTACGTGAATTCTACTTTCTGACGTTCATGCTAACCTCTAATTATTTTATAATCTTTATCGTCTGCAAAATTAAGCATTTTTTTCTTTACGACCAAACAATTTTTTGTTTTTTTCTTTAGTTGTTAAATATTTATTTTGTACCTTTGCAGGCGAATATCGCAAGGTATTCTGTCCAGACCCAGTGTAGGTGACGACGTTAAAAGGTTTCGAGTTGTGCGGAAACCGCAACCACGATTTGGGGTCAATGACCCGCTGACAGCGCGAGCTTCAGCATTCCACGGAGGGAAGGGCCTCCAGTTTCCAACAGTTATCACGGGAGTGACCGTTAGGTGACAGCTCACTCTTGTATAGGAAACATGCCCTTACTGGCTGTCTGAGGGCGCAACTTGAAACAAAACATTATGAAGAAGAAAATCTTTAGTTTAATGATGTTGGCCTTGATGGGCTGCATGTGTACCACCTTCACGGCCTGCGGGGGTGATGACGATGACGATCTGCCCGGACAGGAAGTACCAGGCACAGTGACGTACTACGAACCATGCTTCGATTGGGGAAGCAACACCGATCACGTAAAGGCCTACATGTCCGGCTGGGATCTTGTTGAAACCAGTAACGACTATGCCCAGATGTATAGCAATGGTAGGAACACAACGACAGTCACCTACGCCTTCCTTGGCAGCGGTCATGGATTGAGCATGGTTACCGTGACTTACATCACTGGAAATACGCAGTACATCATCTCAGAAATCGAGAAGCGGTATAACATGACGCTTACGAAGGATGAAGCAAGCAGCAAAAAGGGTGATACGGTTTATTCTGGTAACGGTGTGATAGGTGGTAGAACTATCGCCGTATTACTGCATAGCACCGGTGCCACCGTCACTGTCATTTTTGGAATTCCTGACTGATATAGCTATGAGCAAGGAACTTTCATATTATCGGCAGTATCTGAAGAAGTATCTGGTCGATACCGATGACCCACGAAAGGACGTGGATGATTTCGTCGACTCCCGTACAGAATTGGCCGAACGGGAATATGAGGAACGCCGGCGTGACGGTCTGACCGTCGATCAGGCCCAGGAACGGGCCATAGCCGTACTGATGGATGGCGTAGATTGAACGATACGAGCTGCTGCCTGTTGGAGGATCGTGCGATTAAGTTCGTGTTTTTCGACTCCAATGGTGGCAGCTCTTCTATGGGCCGATAATTAAATCAATGTTATATGAAGATCACGGACGAGCAAAAGAAGTTGTTGCAGAACACGAAGTTAATGGACGGTACGAACGCCTGGGAGTTCGTGCAGTCGAAGAGCGAGGCCGACAAACCCTGGCTAATCGCTGGGATACTGAGTTGTATGAAGAAGGGTTACAATCTTCACGAGAGCGAGATTTGTTGGGAGACCCGGAATCTGCGATACGCACAGCTGCCTTGACTGATGCCCCGGCGATTAGTGCCGAGCGGTAGGACAGGAGACAGTTTTTTTTGCTAAATCTTTAGCGTTTTAATCCATTATTAATAGATATATCCTTTGCAATACCTACTAATACATTATCCAGTCGCTCCAGTTGCTCCTTGTTCAGCGCATGAATGCAGTCTATGGCTACTTTCTGCGCCAGGATCTTCCGGTGAGCAATGTCTGATTCCTCACTGATTTTGATTCTTGGGGTGCTAATGGCCTTATAATAATCATTGAATGAGTCCTGAAGCCAGCGAATGCCCTTATGCATACCGTTGCCGGTAATGTGCTCTATCGCATACTGTGAAGTTTCGGCTCGGAGTTTGGCAATTTTTGGATCAACCGTCGCTGTTGCTGTCCGGCTTCGATTCGTGTCTATTGTCCTGATGACAAGTCCCTTCCTCTTCGCAGTCTCAATCATGTTTTTCGTTCCTCGTGATTGACCGTCCCAGAAGGCGATTAAGGCATCGGCATTGTCCGCCATCTTCGCGTTCCTGATGGGTCCGGCTTTCTTCTCATCATTGAGCCAGTCTGCAGGGAACTGCCGAATCTCATAGCCTCGCTCCCTGGCATAGCGTTCCCCCAGACGGTCGGCACCTCTGGCTGTGCCACTAACTACAATTATATTACTGTCCTGTCTTTTAGAGGACAGGATGGCATCACATTTATCACGCAGCAACTGGTAGTCGCTGAAATCTCGCGTTCCTGCAATGATCACCCGAAATTCTGGTTTGCTCTTTTCTGAATTTTCCATAAGCTTATTTTCGCACTAGTGTCCACTAAAAAATAGCGGAGATGTTTGTAAATTACTTAAATATAGAGTTTTAGAGCAGAAAATTGACGGTGACGATTTGAATTGACTACT
>ONLU01000038.1 GCA_900318795.1 uncultured Prevotellaceae bacterium
TGTCTATGTAAGTCTTTCAAAGAACTCTTTTAGCTGTGCTCCCAAAGGTCTTGCCCTGAAAGCGGATGCAAAGGTACGACTATTTTTCGAATCACCAAAACTTTTCCAAGAATTTTTTTCCATTTTAACAAATATTTCAAACTCGCGTTGACCTTCATCAATGGAAGCAAGGATTACACCTTTTATTAATATATAATATATGCGAGAAGTGAAAGATGAGAGATAAGAAATGAGAGATGAGAGGGTAAGAGCAGGAAAAATGAAGTAAAAGCATAAAAGAATGTGAAAAAGACACACAAAAGTTTGGTAGTATGCATTATTTTGTATAATTTTGCGGCCGAATTTGCATAAATATACCAGCATGAAAGTAAAAAACGACCGGCTCGAAGCGCTCAGAATGATTATCTCGAGCCAAGAACTAGGCAGTCAGGACGAGTTACTGACTGCACTCAAGAAAGAAGGATTCCAATTGACGCAAGCCACCCTAAGTCGCGACTTAAAACAGCTGAAAGTGGCCAAAGCTGCGACAATGCGCGGCAACTACATCTATGTACTGCCCAACGACACGATGTACAAGCGTGTATCGACTCCCCACACCATCCGCGAGATGATGCAGGTTCCAGGATTCTTGAGTATCAACTTCTCTGGCAACATGGGGGTCATCAAGACTCGTCCTGGCTATGCAAGTTCGATTGCATACAATATTGACAACAGCCAAATAGATGAGATATTAGGCACAATAGCAGGCGATGACACCATCTTTATCGTCATCAAGCAAGGCGTGACGAAGAACGAGGTGACTGAAGCGCTGAGAGATGTAGTACCGAACATAAAATAATAATCATAGATAATATAATTGACCATCTATCATCAGAATGGAACAAGAAGAAATTAAAGTGCTTGTAGCAGGTCCCGAACACGAGGTCTACGTGGACACCATCCTGCAGACCATAGCCGACGCTGCTAAAGTAAGGGGTACTGGTATTGCCAAACGCACACACGAGTATCTGGCTACCAAGATGAAGGAAGCCAAAGCCGTCATCGCCCTGTCAGGTGACAGGTTTGCCGGTTTCAGCTACATCGAGACCTGGGGCAACAAACAGTATGTAACCACATCGGGTCTGATTGTCCACCCGGACTACCGTGGTTTAGGCATAGCAAAGAAAATCAAGGACATGACATTCTCGCTGGCACGTACCCGCTGGCCACATGCAAAGATATTCTCACTGACGAGCGGTGCTGCCGTCATGAAGATGAATACCGAGCTGGGCTACCAACCCGTCACCTTTGCCGACCTGACAGACGACGAGGCCTTCTGGCATGGTTGCGAGGGATGTATCAACGTAGACGTGCTGCACCGAACCGGCCGTAAATACTGCATTTGCACAGCGATGCTGTACGACCCGGAGGAGCACCTGCCCGCCAAGATTCCTGAAGAGGTAATTGAGAGAATTAAACAATTAGACGCATAAGTTCCCAAGGGGACAGCAGGGGTCTGAACAAGCGCAGACTCCCATCATAAACAATTAAACAGGTCTGGGATTCGCTTGTTCAGACCCCTACCCCCTCATTCAAGGGGCACAAAGATATGGCAAACAAGAAAGTAGTAGTAGCATTCAGTGGTGGATTGGACACCAGCTACACCGTGATGAAACTGACCCAGGACGGCTGGGATGTATATGCAGCATGTGCCAACACCGGTGGTTTCAGTGCTGAGCAACTGAAGACCAACGAGGAGAACGCTTACAAGTTGGGCGCTAAGGCTTACGTGACACTTGATGTGACACAGGAGTATTATGAGAAATCGCTGAAATACATGATTTTCGGAAATGTGCTGCGCAACAACTGCTACCCCATCTCTGTATCTAGCGAGCGTATCTTCCAGGCCATCGCCATCGCCCGATATGCTAAGGAAATTGGTGCCGATGCCATCGCACACGGTTCCACAGGTGCCGGCAACGACCAGATCCGCTTTGACATGACGTTCTTGGTAATGGCTCCAGGCGTAGAGATTATCACGCTGACGCGCGACAAGAAACTGACTCGCAAAGAAGAAGTTGACTTCCTTAACGAGCACGGATTCTTTGCCGATTTCACTAAGCTGAAGTACTCATACAATGTCGGCATCTGGGGCACCTCCATCTGTGGTGGCGAGTTGCTCGACCCCACACAGGGACTGCCCGAGGAGGCCTACCTGAAGCACGTCACTAACCCCGAGAAGGAGTCATTGCTGAAAATCGAGTTCAACAAGGGCGAGATTGTCGGTGTCAACGGTGAGCAGTTTACCGACCGTGTGAAGGCCATTCAGAAGATTGAGGAGATTGGTGCCAGCTATGCCATTGGCCGCGATGCCAACGTGGGCGACACCATCATCGGCATCAAGGGCCGCGTAGGTTTTGAGGCCGCTGCCCCAAAACTGATCATTGAGGCTCACCGCCTGTTAGAGAAATCAACCCTCTCAAAATGGCAGCAATACTGGAAGGACCAAGTAGCCAATTGGTATGGCATGTTCCTGCATGAGAGCCAGTACCTGGAGCCTGTCATGCCCGACATTGAGGCCATGCTGACCAGCAGCCAGCGCAACGTGACGGGAACAGCTATCCTGAAGCTCCGCCCCTATGGCTTTGAGACGGTAGGCATCGACTCTGCCAACGATCTGACAAAAAGCAAGTTGGGTGAGTACGGCGAAACGCAGACTGGTTGGACAGCCGACGAGGCCAAGGGCTTCATCAAGGTCAGCTCTACCCCACTCCGCGTATACTACGGAATCCATAAGGACGAGAAAAGATAAGACATAGTATTATTTAAAGACATAGTAACATATTAACAAGTTCTGACAAGAATAGAGTGATAGATTTCCTGCTATGAACATGTTAATCTGTTACTATGTCTCAAAAGGTTACTCTGTATGATTAAAGTAGGAATATTAGGTGCGGCAGGATACACGGGCGGAGAACTCATCCGTCTGCTGCTGAACCACCCCGAGACTGAGATTGTCTTCGCCAATAGCGAGAGTAATGCAGGTAATCCTGTAAGCGATGTGCATGAAGGCCTCATCGGCGACACAGACCTGAGGTTTACTGACCAGATGCCATTCGAGGATATTGACGTAGTCTTCTTCTGCTTCGGCCACGGCAAGAGCGAACAGTTTCTGAAGGAGCACACCATCCCAACCAAAGTCAAAATTATCGACTTGGCTCAAGACTTCCGTATCAAGGGGAATCACGACTACGTCTACGGACTGCCGGAAATCAACAAAGAAGATATTGTCAGAGCTCAGCACGTAGCCAATCCCGGTTGCTTTGCCACTGCCATCCAACTGGCTCTGTTGCCCGCAGCCAACCTCAACCTGCTGAAGGAAGATGTCGCAGTCAACGCCATCACGGGTTCCACTGGTGCCGGTCAGAAACCCGGTGCCACCACCCACTTCTCATGGCGCAACAACAACCTCAGCATCTACAAGGCATTTACCCACCAGCATCTGGCCGAGATTAGGCAATCGCTGAGCCAGGTACAGGGCTACCTCGATGCCTCTATCGACTTCATACCCTACCGCGGCGACTTCGCCCGCGGCATCTTCTGCACTGCCGTCATCAAGACCAAGGCACCAGCCGAAGACATCGTCGAGGCATACAAGGAATTCTACCGTGATGCAGCCTTCACCCACTACAGTGACAAGGCCATCGACCTGAAGCAAGTGGTGAACACCAACAAGGCACTGGTGCACGTCGACAGCTTCGACGGCAAAGTGCTCGTCACCTCCGCTATCGACAACCTGCTGAAAGGAGCCGTCGGCCAGGCCGTCCAAAACATGAACCTCATGTTCGGCATTGACGAGACTGCCGGACTCCACCTGAAAGCATCGGCATTCTGATACTCTAACTGGCTATCAATTTGCAGATTGATAGCCGGTTTTTTCACTTTTTATTTCACTATATGCTTCGTTTTTGGTATCTTTCAGCATGATTGTAACTCTTAAAAGAAAAGCTGCCTTTATCCTCGCCTTCACTTCCTTGCTACAATCTGTTGCGGCCCGAAACTCCGTGGCGACACCTCCGCAACAAGCATGCCCTATTATCAAAGTGAGTCCCATACGACTACCAGACCTGAATATTGCCCGTGCAGGTCACCAACTATTCTATACCAATGGCGAATTTATCGTGGCAGGAGGCCATACTGACGGCTTTGTGCCTACACCAACAGCAGAGTTTTTCAAGGATGGAGAATGGCATGTAATTCAGATGGTCTACAATCATGATTTCAGTTTTTCCGTCGTATTGAAGTCTGGAAAGGTACTTCTCGGCGGAGGCTGTGCAGAGCCCCTTGGTATCGGTCAGACCTTTCCAACCGAGATGTACGACCCCGAAACGCATTCCTTCAAAGGTTTCGGCTGTTTGGACCAAAAGAGAACAGCAGCCTCTGCCCTAGAGTTAGGCAATGGTCAAGTGGTTATTGCCGGCAATTGGTATCACCATGATGGCATCGAGGTGTTCGACGGGAAGAAGAACTTCCACCTTATCCATGAAACAGCAACCTCACGCTCAAAACCGTTTATAGTACAGACAGCTATGTCCAGACTGGTGTCTGGTTCCCCTTTGAGTTGGGCACCCATGAGTTGCTAAAGAATCTGGTAGGTGTAACCGTTAGTGAAGACATTTACGCAGGGCCAAAAGTCTCTGGTGCCTTCACCTTTGCAGGACTGGAAACAGACTTCAGCAATGCCTACGACTATTTCAAAGATGCCAAAGTAGACCTTTCCCTCTTGTCGATTGACAATGAGTTCTCCATCAAGACCAAGGGATTCTGGGGGCGTGAACGCGAGCGGAAGCTCACCAAGTCTTTTTCGGCAAGCACGTTCCAGATGAAGACTTTTCCCGCCATCAGCGACATGAAAACCGAGATTAGTGGCATGAAGATGAACACCGTGTCAGCTTCATTCAGCACCTCTGGCGACGTCTTCTTGCCACAGCGCATCGGTTTTGCTCTCTATGCCAAAGACAAGCCAGACGACCCACAGGATAAAAACTATACCAAGATAGCCAAATCAGTCTATCGTCCTGAAACATATTTCCTAAACTCCTTCAATGGTGTTGACCTGACGATTGACGATGTTGCCCCTGGTGTCTACATGGCACGTCCTGTTATCAAGATGACAGGCAAGGACGAACCGATTGCCGTCTACAGTCAGGAACAGCTCATTACCATAGCCCCCAAGGATCTCATCATCACGCCAGAGACCATTCAGGCCGAAGAGGATGGAGACGACTTCAGCATTGAGCTGTTTGGCAGCTTAGAGGCACCGCTCAGTTGTGAGACACAGGACAGCTGGATACATCCTGAAATCGTCCCCCACTCCAGCGGAAGCATGAGCGACATCATGACCGTCAAGGTCGATGCCAACGATACCGACCGATTCCGCACAGGCAAGGTCACTGTCCGGATGCGCCTCAGCACGCTGGAGACTGTCGAGAAGGAACTGACTGTCAAGCAGTATGGAGGTCTGGAACTATCACCCACCAACCTGGAGTTTGAAACCGACGGAGGCACGCTGGATGTAGACTTCTACTTCACGGCTGGCAGTGTGGCAGACTATGCTATCGGAACAGAGAAAGCGCTCATCAGGGGCAACGGCTTAGATTTCAGCATCTGCATCCCAGAGTCTGACGGTGCGTTCATCATTTCAGGCCAGAAGTCAGGCAACTCTATCACAGGGCTGCACTTTGCCACTACAGCGACAGACCAGACCAACCAATACTTCATCATGAAGGATGCAGACGGCACAAGTTCAACGGCAACCTGGGCTCCCATGCCTGATGACGACTGATAGACTATAAGGATAATACTTTACTTCGGCTCTTAGGAGTCGCCCGATTTTAAGTTTCTCGGTACTAAAGGGGGTAGTTTCAAGTATGGAAACCACCAGTTTAGTGCCGAGAAACTCATAATTTAGTACTACGCCAGTTGAAAAAAGAAAATAGTTAGTTAGAAAAGTTTTGTCTCCAAGTTGGGTACTTATGTTTCCAAGTTGGAGACATGTGTCTCTAAGTTGGAAACAGATGTTTCTAAGTTGGAAACATAAAACCCTTAGGTACGAAAAAACAAATCCGCAGGCATACGGACATAAATTCCAGAGGATGCAATAGAATGATGAGCAAATACACATACCTTTTTCTGAGTAAAAAGCCCCGTTCCGAGTCCTGGGGAGGAGCCGACGACCCTGACGGCCAGTCTACCATCCCAACTACGGGGCGCGGTATTTAACCTTTGGTTAAGCCGTAACGGCCCGAAAATACGAAGAAAAACATATTTTCTTTTGGTTATTTGCCCGAATTGCACTACCTTTGCAGCGTTTTTAACGTTAAGACTAAGCAAGATGAAATTATTCGATGTTTATCCCCTGTTCGACGTGAACATTGTGAAGGGACAGGGTTGCCACGTATGGGACGACAAGGGCCAGGAATATCTGGACCTCTATGGCGGTCATGCCGTCATCTCCATCGGACATTCTCATCCGCACTACGTAGAGAAGGTGACGGAGCAACTCTATAAGATTGGGTTCTACTCGAACTCTGTGATTAACAAGCTGCAACAGCAGCTGGCCGAGCGACTGGGTAAAATCAGCGGTTATGACGACTACCAGCTGTTCCTCATCAACAGTGGTGCCGAGGCGAACGAGAATGCGCTGAAGCTCGCTTCGTTTTCCAACGGCCGCACCCGCGTGCTGAGTGCCGAGAAGGCTTTCCACGGACGTACCTCATTGGCTGTCGAGGTGACCAACAATCCCAAGATCATAGCCCCCATCAACGCCAACGGACATGTGACCTACCTGCCGATGAACGATCTGGCAGCCTGGGAGGACGAATTGCAGAAAGGCGACGTCTGCGCCGTCATTCTGGAGTGCATCCAAGGTGTGGGCGGCATCAAGCTGGCCACCAAGGAGTTTGCCCAAGGGTTGCAGAATTTGTGCAAGCAGTATGGTACTATCCTGATATGTGACGAGATACAGTGTGGCTACGGTCGTAGCGGACGGTTCTTTGCCCACCAGTGGCTTGACATCCGTCCTGACATCATCACCGTGGCCAAGGGCATCGCCAACGGTTTCCCAATGGCAGGCGTGCTGATAGCCCCCGACTTCAAGCCCGTCTATGGACAGCTGGGCACCACGTTTGGCGGCAACCACCTGGCCTGCGCAGCAGCACTGGCCGTGCTTGACGTCTTTGAAGAGGAAAAGTTGGTGGAGAATGCCCACGAGGTCGGGACTTACCTGATGGAGCAGCTGAAGAAAATAGACAGTCCACACATTCAGGACATCCGTGGTCGCGGTCTGATGATTGGCATCGACCTCGACGTGCCTCATAAGGATGTGCGCCAGCCGCTCATCTATCAGGAGCATTGCTTTACGGGCTGTGCCGGCCAGAACATCCTGCGCCTGCTGCCCCCACTCTGCCTCACGAAGGCTGAAGCTGACCAATTCATTGACAAACTGACTAGAATATTGAAGACATTATGAAAATTTCCATCATCGGAGCCGGCGCCATGGGTGGCGCACTGGCAGAAGGTCTCATCAAAGGCGACTACATCAAGAACGAGGACATCTGTGTGGCAGATCCCTCGCGTGACTCCCGCGAGCACTTTGCCAACCTCGGCATCATCGCCACGCCCAGCAACCAGCTGGCAGCTCAGGGTGCCGACATCGTGTGCGTAGTGGTAAAGCCCTGGCTCGTAGAGCAAGTACTGAAAGGCATCAAGGACGTACTCGACTACAGCAGCCAGCTGCTGATTGTGGTGGCTGCCGGCGTCAAGTCGACAGACATCAACACCTGGCTCGACAAGGGAGGAGACACAATTCCCACCTTTCTCGTCATTCCCAACATCGCTATCGCCCACTTGCAGAGCATGACGTTCATCGTCCCTGATGCGAACGCGACCCAGCAGCAGACTGAGCAAGTAAAGGCACTGTTTGACTCCATGGGCAAGAGCATCATCACCGACGAAAACCATCTGGCTGCCGGTACGACGCTGGCCAGTTGTGGCATCGCCTATGCCATGCGCTACATTCGTGCAGCCTCAGAAGGCGGCGTCGAACTGGGTTTCAAGGCCGACGATGCCAAGAATATCGTGATGCAGACCATGAAGGGAGCCGTAGAACTACTGGAAGCCAGCGGTCTGCACCCAGAAGCAGCCATCGACCTGGTAACCACTCCTGGCGGTGTGACCATCAAAGGTCTGAACGAAATGGAGCACGCCGGATTCACATCCAGTGTGATACGTGGGTTGAAAGCAGGAGCAAAATAAGTCCCCCTAATTTAGAGACAACAGGGGTCTGAACAAGCGCAGACCTCCAAAACAACAACAAAAAAAGGGTCTGATAAACGCTTGTTCAAACCCCATCCCCTTACATAGGGGCATACATTATGGACGAACAACTGAAACAAATAGGCGAGCGTTTGCGTGGACTACGCGACGTACTGGACATTCCTGTGAGCGAAATGGCCGAGACCATCGGTATCTCTTCGGAGAAGTATGAAATGATAGAAAAAGGCGAGGCGGACATCACTATCTCGAACTTGATGAAGATAGCCAAGAAGTATGGCATATCAACTGAGGAGCTCATCTTCGCCGAAACACCTCACATGAAGAGCTACTTCGTAGTACGAGACGGACAAGGCGTGAGCATCGAGCGTACCAAGGCTTATAAGTACCAGTCGTTGGTGTCAGGTTTCGTTGGCCATAAGGCAGATGTGTTCATTGTGACCGTCGAGCCCAAACCTGAAGCCCACGTAGTGTACAAAAACTCACACGCCGGACAAGAGTTCAACCTCGTTCTAGAGGGTAAGATGGAACTCTACATCGGTGGAAAGACTATCGTGCTGGAAGAGGGCGACAGCATCTACTTTGACTCAACAAAGCCCCACGGCATGCTGGCCGTAGGCAATAAACCGGTAAAATTCCTCGCATTTACAGTTGAATAACACAAAGACTATGGTAGAAAGATTTTTAAAACAGACCCATTTCGAGTCTGTGGAGGATTACAACAAACATCTGGAGTTCATCATTCCAGAGAACTTTAACTTTGCCTATGACGTGATGGACGCGTGGGCAGAAGAGAAGCCCGAGGGGCTGGCCCTGTTGTGGACTAATGACCAGGGCGAAGAGATACGTGCCACGTTCAAGGATCTGAAGGAACAGTCGGACCAGGCTGCCAGCTACTTCCTGTCGCTGGGCATCGGCAAGAACGACCCCGTCATGCTCATCCTGAAACGCCGCTATGAGTGGTGGGTTGTCATGCTGGCGTTGTGTAAGATTGGTGCTGTGGTCATTCCTGCCACCCACATGCTGACCAAGCACGACATCGTTTACCGTAACACCCGTGCCTCTGTCAAGGCCATCGTATGCGTAGACGACCCCTACGTCGTCAGTCAGATACAAGCTGCCAAGGCAGAAAGTCCGACCGTCAAGCAGTACATCACCATTACCGACCACGGCAAGCCCATTCCCGAGGGCTTCCACGACTACCAGTCGGAATGGCAGCAGGCACCGAAGTTTGTGAAGCCGACCTTTGTCAACGACAACGACGACACCATGCTGATGTACTTCACCAGCGGTACCAGCGGCGAGCCCAAGATGGTGGCTCATGACTACCTGTACGCCATGGGGCACCTGACAACGGGTGTCTTCTGGCACAACCTGCATGAGGGTTCGCTACATCTGACCGTGGCCGACACAGGCTGGGGAAAGGCCGTTTGGGGTAAGTTCTACGGCCAGTGGTTTGCCGGTGCAACGGTATTCGTCTTCGACCATGAGAAGTTCAATGCTGACACCTTGCTGCGACAAATAGAGAAGTACCGTGTGACGTCGTTCTGCGCTCCTCCCACCATCTATCGATTCATGATTCGCGAGGATTTGTCGAAGTACGACCTTTCTTCACTTGAATATTGTACTACAGCAGGCGAGGCCCTGAACCCAGCTGTCTTCGACAAGTTCAAGGAGAAGACCGGTATCCAGATGATGGAGGGTTTCGGCCAGACCGAAACCACCATGACGCTGGGCACTTTCCCCTGGATGACGCCCAAGCCCGGCAGCATGGGTATTCCCAATGCACAGTACGACATCGATCTGCTGCGTGCCGACGGCACCTCGTGCGAGGACGGTGAGAAGGGTGAGATTGTTGTCCGCGTGGGCGACAAAAAGCCCGTAGGCCTGTTCAAAGGCTATTATCGCGACGATGAGAAGACCCGGGAGGCTTGGCACGACGGCATCTACCATACCGGAGACATGGCCTGGCGCGATGAGGACGGCTATTACTGGTTTGAAGGTCGCATTGACGACGTCATCAAGTCCAGCGGCTACCGCATTGGTCCGTTCGAGGTCGAGAGTGCGCTGATGACCCATCCCGCCGTTGTGGAGTGTGCCATCACGGGCGTCCCCGACGACATTCGCGGCATGGTGGTCAAGGCTACCGTCGTACTGGGCAAGGAGTGGAAGGACAAGGCTGGCGACGACCTCATCAAGGAGTTGCAGCAGCATGTCAAGAAGGAAACCGCTCCATACAAATACCCCCGTATCGTGGAGTTCGTAGATGAGCTGCCCAAGACCATCTCAGGCAAGATACGCCGCGTGGAAATCAGAGAAAAAGACGCTAAATGAAGAAAAGAATAGTTGTTAAGATAGGTTCTAACGCACTGACACGTCCAGACGGGCGACTCGACGTGACGCGTATGTCGGCACTGGTGGATCAGATTGCCTGGCTGCGTCAACAGGACTTTGAGGTCATACTAGTATCGTCGGGAGCCGTAGCCTGTGGACGTCGCGAGCTAAAAGCCACCCACGAGCTGGACTCCGTGGAGCAGCGACAGCTGTTTTCGGCTATGGGCCAGGCCAAGCTCATCGGATTGTATTACGACCTGTTCCGCGAATACCACATCCACGTCGGCCAGGTACTGACCATGAAGGAAAACTTCGAACCTGGCGAACAATACCGCAACCAGCAGGCCTGCATGCAGGTCATGCTGGAGAATGGTGTACTGCCCATCGTCAACGAGAACGACACTGTCAGCGTCACCGAACTGATGTTTACCGATAACGACGAGCTCAGTGGACTCATTGCCCAAATGATGAAAGCCGACACACTGATTCTGCTGTCAAATATCGACGGAATCTTCACCGGAAACCCTGCCGACCCGCAATCGCAACTAATCAAGGAGGTGCTGCCGGGAACAGACTTGTCAGACTATATTCAGACAGAAAAGAGTTCTGCAGGACGTGGCGGCATGCAATCAAAATATGCCACAGCCATCAGTGTTCAACAAGCAAGCATCCGCGTCATCATTGCCAATGGCAAACGTGACAACATACTCATAGATTTGATAGAGAAAAAGAATCATGTACCACACACCGAATTCATACCGTCATGCAACTAAAAGAAACCTTTGAGAGAGTCCGGGCAGCCAGTAAAAGTCTCACTGCCCTGACTGACCAGCAGCGCAATGAAATATTGCAAGCTGTAGCCAATGCCATTATAGACTTCAAGGAACGTATTTTGGTCGCCAATGCGCAAGACTTGGCCAAGATGGCCCCTAAAAATCCGCTTTACGACCGATTGCAACTGACTGAGAAACGGCTGAAAGACATTGCATCCGACATGCGTAATGTTGCCTCGCTGCCCTCGCCACTCGGACACGTCACCAAAGAGAAGACACTACCTAACGGTCTGCGCCTACACCGTGTATCCGTTCCCTTCGGAGTTATCGGCATGATTTATGAGGCCCGCCCCAACGTCACATTCGATGTTTTCTCGCTCTGCTTCAAGAGTGGCAACGCCTGCGTACTGAAAGGCGGCTCAGATGCCGACCTGTCTAATCAGGCTGCCATTGAACTGATTCACGAGGTACTGCAACAATATGGTGTCAACCCAGACATCGCCACCTTGCTGCCTGCCACCCATGAGGCCACCGGCGAGTTGCTCAATGCCGTTGGGTACGTCGACCTCTGCATTCCCCGTGGCGGCCGTCGTCTCATCGATTTCGTACGCGACACTGCACGCATTCCTGTCATCGAGACTGGTGCCGGTGTAGTAAATACATACTTTGACAAAGAGGGCGACCTCGAGATGGGCAAGGCTATCGTCTGCAATGCCAAGACCCGCCGTGTTTCCGTCTGCAACGCCTTGGACTGTCTGCTTATCCACGAAGAACGTCTGGGCGACCTCTTCGAACTCGTCAAGCCCCTGCTCGACCACAAGGTGACTCTCTATGCCGACGGTCCTGCCTATCAGTTGCTTACGGGTCACTATCCCGCCATCCTGCTGGAGCCCGCCACGGACGATTCGTTCGGCACAGAGTTCATGGACTATAAAATGGCCATCCGAACCGTATCGTCACTGAACGAAGCCATCGCTCATATCGACCGCTATGGCTCTGGCCATAGTGAGGCCATCATCACGCAGAACGAGGCTACGGCCCGTCGCTTCCAGCAGGCTGTCGACGCTGCCTGTGTCTATTGGAATGCACCCACCTCGTTTACCGACGGAGCCCAGTTCGGACTGGGAGCTGAAATAGGCATCTCCACGCAGAAGCTTGGCCCCCGCGGTCCTATGGCCTTAGAGGAAATCACCACTTATAAGTGGATTATCGAAGGCGAGGGACAAGTGAGGAAATAATATTCCTCCAATCTCCCCGAGGAAGAGATGAGTAAGAACAAATAAAAGTAGTAATAACCAATAGATATGCATACATTTATAAACGTACAAGACATCGGCCCGTTAGATAAAGCGATGGCCGAAGCATTTGAGATTAAGAACGACCGTTTCAAGTATCAGTATCTGGGTAAGAACAAGACGCTGATGATGATTTTCTTTAATAACAGTCTGCGTACTCGTCTGTCCACGCAGAAAGCTGCCATGAACCTAGGCATGAACGTAATCGTTCTTGATGTGAATGCAGGTGCTTGGAAACTGGAAACTGAGCGTGGCGTCATCATGGACGGCGACAAGTCAGAACATCTGCTCGAGGCCATTCCCGTCATGGGATGCTACTGCGACATGATTGGTGTACGCTCCTTTGCAGGACTCACCGACCGCGAGTACGACTATGCAGAGACCGTACTTCAGCAGTTCATCAAGTACAGCGGCAAGCCCGTCTTCGCTATGGAGACGGCCACCGTGCATCCCCTGCAGGCCTTTGCCGATCTCATTACCATCGAGGAGTATAAAAAGGTAGAACGGCCAAAGGTCGTGTTGACCTGGGCCCCCCACTGCCGTGCACTACCTCAGGCTGTGCCCAACTCGTTTGCCCAGTGGATGAATGCCGCTGACGTGGATTTCGTCATCACTCACCCAGAAGGATACGAGCTCGACCCGAATTTCGTGGGAAATGCATGTGTGGAGTACGACCAGCGTAAAGCCTTTGAGGGTGCTGACTTCATCTACGCCAAGAACTGGTCGAACCCCGGTGTTACCAATCCTGCCGACTATGGTAAGATAACCTCTAAAGACATGTCGTGGACGGTAGACACCCAGCACATGTCGTGGACCAACAATGGCAAGTTCATGCACTGTCTGCCCGTTCGCCGCGGGCTTATCGTCACCGACGACGTCATCGAGTCTGAAAATTCCATTGTCATCCCAGAGGCTGCCAACCGCGAAATCAGCTGTTCAGTGGTCATCAAACGAATGCTCGAAACCCTATGATTTCCTTTGAATGCGACTATAACAACGGGGCGCACCCGAAGGTGCTCGAGAACCTCATGAAATACAATGGTGCCAATCCGACACCATATGGTTTCGACGAGTTCAGCGACCGCGCCAAAGAGCGCATCCGCGAGGCCATCGGAATGCCCGACGCCCAGATATTCTTCCTGACAGGCGGCACGCAAACCAATGCCACCACCATCGACTCCATGCTCTATCAGTATGAGGGCGTCATTTGTGCTGACACTGGACACATCAATGTCCACGAAGCAGGCGCCGTTGAGTTCACAGAACATAAGATTATTACGTTGCCCAACCATCAGGGACGTCTAGATGCCAAAGAACTCGAGAAGTATCTTGACGATTACATGCACGACGGCAGCAGAGAGCATGCAGTCTATCCCGGACTGGTCTACATCACGTTCCCAACGGAATATGGTACGCTCTACACTGCTCAGGAGCTGGACCAAATATATAAAGTATGCCAAGCGTACAACATTCCCCTCTATATCGACGGAGCGCGACTGGGTTATGGCCTGATGGCCGACGAATGCGATATCACCCTACCCTGGCTGGCTCGCCATTGCGACGTATTCTACATTGGCGGCACAAAGATTGGTGCCCTGTGTGGCGAGGCCGTCGTATTCTGCGGTCGCCAGGCGCACAAACACTTCTTCTCTATCCAAAAGCAGCATGGTGCCGTTATAGCCAAGGGAGCTCTCATTGGCCTACAGTTTGATGCATTGTTCACAGACAATCTCTACTTTGACATCTCACGACATGCCATTGAGAAGGCCATGCAGATGAAACAAATCTTCCAACAAAAAGGCTATGAGTTCTACATCGACTCACCCACCAATCAGCAGTTTGTCATCTTGCACAACAATACTGTAGAACGCCTACAGGATAAGATTGACTTCAGCCATTGGGGCAAGGCAGACATCCAACATACCATCTGCCGATTCGTCACCTCGTGGGCGACGACCGATGAAGACCTTAACGAATTGAAGCGCCTCTTATAAGTGGCGCTTCATTAGTTTTTTGGCTTTCTTTTCTGTCTGCCTGATGACCTTCTGGGGATTCCAGTCGAGGAAGACTCGCTTGACGGTGTAACGCTTGGCCTCGTCGGCTGTAAGAATGGTCTCTACAGGATTCTTCTCGTCCTTGAGGGTGAAGGTGACGACATTGCTGCGAGGGGTGATGTCGCGGCCCTGGGCGTCGATGGTGCCATACTCTTTGAAGTCATTTTGGATGGTGCGCATACCATGGCTGTCAAAGCGTGTGGGATTGAGTCTCTCAGGCGTCAGCAGAGTGGTATGGAGCCAAATGCTATGCGGGGTACCGCTCCAGCCTCGTGCATACTCGAAGTTAGAAACGATATTCTCAACAGTGCAATGGTTGAAAATGTAGCCCCACTGGGTCTTCGACGTCTTGGGGGCGGTGATAACATTGCGCCCGCTGCCGTCGAGGGTGCGCTTCTCGGTGACCAGTCGGCAACGCTCGAACCAAACGTCTCCATCGCCACAAATGAAGTCGACGGTGCCGTGAATCTCCGAGTCCTGAAAGTAGAGCTGGCACTGGTCGTTGTCGGAATAGTAGGTATCCTGGTAGGAAAGCAGTCGCACGCGGTTGCAAATGGTGTGAGTTCCCTTGTCGTGCAGAGTAGCGGCCCGTCCGGCAGCACCTGCAGCATAGTAGTCGAGGGCGTTCTTCAAGGTCAGATCCTGAAAATAGTTTTCTGAGCCACGGTTCTGGATGACAGCGGTCTTGCTAAGTCCTTCGTTCTTGACGTCGGGTTTGTTCTGAATGACTGTACCCGACATACTCTGTCCTATAAGTGCGATGTGATGTCCCGTAATGCGGGTGAGCACACGTTCGCCAAGATCATAGAAACCGTCGGGAATGAGGATGTAGAGTGGCTTGGCATCCTTGTCGGCATTCAACTCGTTAGCCTGACTGATGGCATCCAACAGGCTTTGCGTACTACCCTTCTCGACCAAAATCACACGCTGGGCAAGACATCCCAACGCCATCAACACACATGTAAAAACAACAAATAATCGCTTCATTCCAGTTAGTAATTTGAGTGCAAAGATAACTCTTTTTAAGCACAATCGCAAATTTTTTCCTCCAAAAGTGCACGTAATTCAAAAAATAAGCGTACCTTTGCACCCGGTTTATGAAAACCATCTACGATTGTGTAGTGCCACAATTGTAGAAATCGGGATGTAGCGCAGTTGGTAGCGCACTACGTTCGGGACGTAGGGGTCGGGCGTTCGAGTCGCCTCATCCCGACCAAGAAAGGAACAAAGTGGCTGAGCAATCTCGGTCACTTTGTATTTTTTTACAAACAACTAAGTATTAGACAAAGCAAATCCAAGATGAGAGACAACAAAGCGCTGATAGCGCATCTGAGCATGTTCGGAGCCTGTGCGGGCTGGGGACTGATGGCTCCCGTCGGCAAGGACGCCATGACGCATGGGTTCGACGGCATCACGATGGTGACCTTCCGGGTAGTCGGAGCCTGTGCGCTGTTTCTGATAGCGTCGCTGTTCGCAAAGAAGGAAAGAGTGCCGACAAAAGACAAATTTATGTTCATCGGAGCAGCCATCTTCGGACTGGTGTGCAACCAGTGTTGCTATACGCTGGGACTGAGCATGACATCGCCCATTAACGCCAGCATTGTCACTACCTCGATGCCTATCTTTGCCATGCTGCTGGCGGCCCTCATTCTGAAGGAGCCCATCACGGGAAAGAAGGCCCTGGGTGTACTGATGGGCTGTTCGGGAGCATTGATTCTGATTCTGACATCAGCAGTTCATGCCAGCGACAAGGTGGGCGACATCCGTGGCGATGTGCTGTGCCTGTTTGCGCAGTTCTCGTTCGCTCTGTACCTATCGCTTTTCAATCCGCTCATCCGCCGCTATAATGTGTTCACCATCAACAAATACATGTTCTCATGGGCCACGCTGATATTGCTACCGTTTACCTTCGGGCATGTCAGCGAAGTAGTGGCACAACCCATTCCCGTCAAGACTTGGTGGGAGGTAGCCTATGTAGTATGCGTGGGCACGTTCCTCGGTTATATCTTGACCATGATAGGACAGCGCACGCTGCGCCCCACCGTTGTATCGGTATATAACTACGTGCAACCTATCGTCTCGGTAGCAGCCTCACTGCTAATGGGTATCGGTGTGCTGAAGCCGACACACGCACTGGCAGTGGTATTGGTGTTCAGTGGTGTATGGCTCGTGACAAAGTCCAAGTCACGACACGACATGGAATCAGAAAAGGAAAAGAAAGGATAAATAAGTAAAAAAAGAAAAAGGGTGACTATTCATTACGGTCACCCTTTTTCTTCGACCAAAAGTCTACCAGTTCTATTTCGAACACCAACGTACTGTAGCCTGGTATGACGACAGTTCCCGACCCTGCGGTTCCGTAGCCCAACTGATAGGGCACAGTGACACGCCATTTGTCTCCGCGTTTCATGTGTTGCAAGGCGGTACTAAAGCCTTCTACGACGCCACTGACAGAGACTTTGTAAGGGACGTCGACATCTGGGTCATAAGTAGACAGATAACTCTTGTCAAACTCGAAGCCAGCGAAATAGTTCTGAGTAGGTATGAGTCGTCCGACATAGTGCACCTGAACGGTGTCCGTATAGAACGGGCTCTGAGAACCCTCACCCTTCTTGAGGACGTCAACCAAAATGCACTTTTCATGGGCAATCTCGTTGAGTGTCAAGCTTTCAGGCTGTGACCAGCTGGGCAGGATGAACGAGGTCGCCGTCTTTGCGGTATGAGTCTGATACGCCTGTTCGAAATAGGTTTCGTTCAGCGTACGCCATCCTGCCTCATCGAATGCATCATCGTCAGCCTCAGTGCACGACGCGAGGCCGAGCACTGAGAGGCTGATGAAAAGGTAATGCTTGATATTCATTTCTTTACTGCAGTTTCTTTAAAAGGCTTGCAATGCTTACTTTGTCTTCGATGATACCATTGAGCTCACTGATGGGTACACGCTCCTGTTCCATAGTGTCGCGGAAGCGGAGCGTCACACAGTTGTCGTTCAGTGTATCGTGGTCCACGGTGACACAATATGGTGTACCAATGGCGTCCTGACGACGATAGCGCTTGCCGATAGAGTCCTTCTCGTCATACTGGCAGTTGAAGTGGAACTTCAGCTGGTCGATGATTTCACGAGCCTTCTCGGGCAGTCCGTCTTTCTTGACCAGCGGCATCACAGCACACTTCACAGGTGCCAGAGCTGCAGGCAGTTTCAGCACGGTGCGCGTCTCGCCATTCTCCAGTTTTTCCTCTTCGAAGGCGTGACACATGATAGAGAGGAACATACGATCGACACCAATAGAGGTCTCGATGACATACGGTGTGTAGCTCTCGTTGGTCTGAGGATCAAAGTACTTGATGCTCTTTCCTGAGTACTTCTCGTGCTGCGACAGGTCGAAGTTGGTACGTGAGTGGATGCCCTCCACCTCCTTGAAGCCGAACGGCATCTTGAACTCGATGTCGGTAGCTGCGTTGGCGTAGTGGGCTAACTTGTCGTGGTCGTGGAAGCGGTAGTTCTCAGCACCGAAGCCCAGGGCCAGATGCCACTTCATACGGGTTTCCTTCCACTTGGGGAACCAATCCAGTTCTGTGCCAGGCTGTACGAAGAACTGCATCTCCATCTGTTCGAACTCACGCATGCGGAATATGAACTGACGAGCCACGATCTCGTTACGGAAAGCCTTACCAATCTGGGCAATACCGAAGGGAATCTTCATACGACCGGTCTTTTGGACATTCAGGTAGTTCACAAAGATACCCTGTGCCGTTTCAGGACGCAGGTAGACCTTCATGGAGCCATCAGCAGAAGCCCCCATCTCGGTAGAGAACATCAGGTTGAACTGACGCACGTCAGTCCAGTTGCGGGTGCCGCTGATGGGGCAGACAATCTCCTCGTCCAGGATAATCTGCTTCAGTTCGTCCAAGTCGGGCCCCTGCATGGCAGCAGCATAGCGGGCATGCAGTGCGTCGCGCTTCTCCTTGGTTTCCTTCACTCGCTCACTGGTTTCCAGGTACTTGGCCTCGTCGAACGAGTCGCCAAAGCGCTTGCGTGCCTTCTCGACCTCCTTCTGAATCTTCTCGTCATATTTTGCAATCTGATCCTCAATCAGGACGTCAGCGCGATAACGTTTCTTAGAGTCGCGGTTGTCAATCAAGGGGTCGTTGAAAGCATCGACATGACCTGACGCCTTCCAGATGGTGGGGTGCATAAAGATGGCCGAATCGATACCAACGATATTCTCATGCAGCATTGTCATGGCCTTCCACCAGTACTGCTTGATATTATTCTTCAACTCAACGCCGTTCTGACCATAGTCATAGACAGCGCCTAAACCATCGTAAATCTCACTTGAGGGGAACACAAAACCATACTCCTTACAGTGACTCACGATTTTCTTAAAAACATCTTCTTGTGCCATAAAAACTATAATAATTTCGAAATTATGGCTGCAAAGGTACTAAAAAATTCATAATTCATAATTCATAATTGATAATTATTTAGTATCTTTGCAACATTATTTAATAAAATACACCTAATGGACGACGAAACAAAGGATATCAACAACTCTGAGACCCCCGAGAATTCAGAATACCCAGAGTATTCCGAGAACTCCGAAAATTCCGAGACCACCGAGAACTCTGAGGCTCACTCTGACTACAAACCTGTCAACCGCTTCGACGCTGCTGCCGTACACCATCTGAGCGGCATGTACCAGAACTGGTTTCTGGACTATGCCTCGTACGTGATTCTGGAGCGTGCCGTACCCCATATCGAGGACGGACTGAAACCCGTCCAGCGCCGCATCCTGCACTCTATGAAGCGCATGGACGACGGCCGCTACAACAAGGTGGCCAACATTGTGGGCCATACCATGCAGTTCCACCCTCACGGCGACGCCTCTATCGGCGATGCACTGGTTCAGATGGGCCAGAAAGACTTACTCATCGACACACAGGGCAACTGGGGCAACATCCTGACTGGCAACAAGGCGGCTGCCCCACGTTACATCGAGGCCCGACTTTCTAAGTTTGCCCTGGACACGGTGTTCAATCCCAAGACCACCGAGTGGCAGATGTCGTACGACGGCCGCAACAAGGAGCCCATCACCCTACCCGTCAAGTATCCCCTACTGCTGGCACAGGGCGCCGAGGGTATCGCCGTCGGCTTGTCGTCTAAGATTCTGCCCCACAACTTCGTCGAGATATGCGACGCAGCCATTGCGTACCTGCACAACGAGGAGTTCCACCTCTATCCCGACTTCCCTACGGGTGGTTCAATAGATGTATCCAAGTACAACGACGGCCAGCGCGGCGGTGTGCTGAAGGTACGTGCCAAGATAGAGAAACTGGACCCCAAGACACTGGTCATCCGCGAGATTCCCTTCTCGAAGACCACTGAGACCATCATTGACAGCATCCTGAAGGCCATCGAGAAGGGCAAGATCAAGGCTCGCCACGTAGAAGACCTGACGGCAGCCAAGGTGGAGATACAGGTACAGCTGGCTCCTGGCGTGTCGTCGGACAAGACGCTGGATGCCCTGTATGCCTTCTCCGACTGCGAAATCAACATATCGCCCAACTGCTGCGTCATCGAGGACAACAAGCCACAGTTCCTGACCGTCAGCGATGTGCTGCGCCACTCAGTAGACCGTACCAAAGACCTCATCCGCCAGGAACTGGAAATCCGTAAGGGCGAACTGCTGGAACAGCTGCACTTCTCGTCGCTGGAGAAAATATTCATCGAGGAGCGCATCTACAAGGACAAAAAGTTCGAGCAGGCACCAGACATCGACTCTGTCTGCGAACATATTGACGAACGGCTGACACCATTCTATCCTCAGATGGTTCGCGAGGTCACCAAGGACGACATCCTGCGTCTGCTGGAAATCAAGATGCAGCGCATCCTCAAGTTCAACAAGGACAAAGCCGACGAGCTGATGGCGCGCATCAAGGCCGAGATAGAGGAGATAGACCGTGACCTGGCTAATCTGGTAGAGGTGACCGCCAACTGGTTCCAGTTCCTCAAGGACAAGTACGGCAAGGACCACCCGCGACTGACCGAGATACGCAACTTCGACACCATCGAGGCCACGAAGGTTGTCGAGGCCAACCAGAAGCTGTACATCAACCGCCAGGACGGCTTCATCGGCACCAGTCTGAAGAAAGACGAGTTTGTATGCAACTGCTCAGACATCGACGACATCATCATCTTCTATAAGGATGGCAAGTTCAAGGTAGTCCGCGTTGCCGACAAGTTGTTTATCGGCAAGAACGTCATGTGGCTGGGCGTCTTCAAGAAGAACGACCAGCGAACCATCTACAATGCCGTCTATCGCGACGGACGCAAGGGTTACTACTACATCAAGCGCTTCAACGTTCCCTCCATCACCCGAGACCGCGAGTACGACCTGACCATCGGCACCGAAGGTTCGCGCGTGCTCTACTTCACGGCCAACCCCAACGGCGAGGCAGAGGTCATCAAGGTGACCCTCGACCCGGCACCTAAGCTGAAGCGTATCTTCTTCGACAAGGACTTCAGCGACGTGCTCATCAAGGGCCGCGCCGCCAAGGGCAACCTGCTGACCAAGTACCAAGTGCACCGCATCGGGCTGAAGTCGCACGGACACTCGACACTGGGCGGACGCAAGGTATGGTACGACCCCGACGTCAACCGTCTGAACTACGACGAGCACGGACGACTGCTGGGCGAGTTCAACGACGGCGACCAGATATTGGTCATCCTCAAGAACGGCGACTACTACCTGAGCGGCTTCGATGCCAACGTCCACTTCGAGGACAACATTGCACGACTGGAGAAGTACGAGGCCGACAAGGTCTGGAGTTGCGTGCTCTACGATGCCGACAATCAGGGCTATCCCTACGTCAAGCGTTTCCTGATGGAGGCCTCCAAGCGCAAGCAGAACTTCTTAGGTGAGAATCCCAATTCCCAGCAGATACTGCTCACTGACACCTGCTACCCTCGTCTGCTGGTCACCTATGGTGGCAACGACGAGTTCCGCGGAACAGAAGAGATAGACGTCGAACAGTTCATCAGCGTCAAGGGCTTTAAGGCCAAGGGCAAGCGACTGACCACCTGGCAGGTGGACAGCATCACCGAACTGGAGCCTCTCCGTTTCCCTGAGCCACCAGAGCCTGAGGAGGAAGAGGAGGAAGAAGAAAACCTCGACCCCGATGCCGGCAAGAGCCAACAGCAGGTACTCGACGAACTGACCGGACAACTCAGCCTCTTCCCCAACGATGAAGAATAAGTTGCTCTCCATCCTGTTACTGCTCCCGTGTGTTACGCTTTTTGCGCAACAAAACGACTCATTGGCAGCAAAACCATGCCCCAACGACATGTCGCTGAAGGTCATCACGCGCAGCCACATGCTGGGCATCGGCGGCACCAAGGTGCTGGACACCTACCTCTCTGACGAGCACTTCAGCGGCATCGGATTCTCGTTTCTGGCCACCGTCGAGCGGCAGCGTCCGACGCGTCGCTGGAGCACGCTCATGGAGCACGAGGCCAACTTCTCGTTTGTCAAGGACCGTGTCCGCTCCAAGCAGGAACTGGAGGGTGCCTACAACTTCTACTGGGGCAAGTTCTATGCCTGGCATCTCTTCGACCGGCGGCTGAAGCTGCAGGCCGGCGGACTGGTCAACGTTTCGGCAGGCTTTATCTACAACACCGCCAACTCCAACAATCCCGCCCAGGCCCGACTGCACCTGAACCTCATGCCCACCGGCATCGCCACCTACCATTTCCAGCTCTTCCGGCGGCCCGTTGCCGCCCGCTACGAGCTCGCGCTGCCACTGGCCGGCATCATGTTCTCGCCCAACTACGGACAGTCCTACTACGAAATATTCTCACGCGGCAACTACGACCACAACATCGTGCCCACCACCTTTGTCTCGGCTCCTGAGTGGCGCCACATGCTGACACTCGACGCCCAACTGTCAAGCCGCCTGACGCTGCGGGTGGGCTATCTTGGCAACATGCAGCAGCACAAGGTCAACGGCCTGCGCCAGCACGTCTACACCCACCGCCTGCTCATCGGACTGACCAAACGCTTCAGCATCATTCCCCACGCCCTATGAAAAGGTCTCTACAATATCTATTTAAATTACTACAAGCAGTCGTCCTGGTCACGCTGTTCTCCTGCGTCGACACCGACGAGCGTCCCAACACGCCTACAGGCAACTTCGAGGCTCTGTGGCACATCCTGGACGAGCACTACTGCTTCTTCGACTACAAACAGCACGAATACGGCCTCGACTGGAATGACGTGTATAACAAATATAAGGTACGCGTAAGCGACAAGATGACTGAGGGCCAGCTCTTCGAGGTGCTCACCGACATGCTCAGCGAGCTGCGCGACGGACACGTCAACCTCTCCTACTCCATGGACTACGGCCGCTACTGGGCGTGGCACGAGGCCTATCCCCAGAACTACAGCGACACGCTGGAACGGCGCTACATGGGCACTGACTACAAGATATCTGCCGGCATCAACTACCGCGTGCTCGACGACAACATCGGCTACCTGCGCTACGGGTCGTTCTCACTGCCCGTGGGCGAAGGCAATCTGGACGACGTGCTGATCTACTTTGCCCTATGCCGCGGACTCATCATCGACATCCGCAACAATGGCGGCGGCGACCTGACCACCGCCGAACGGCTGGCAGGCCGCTTCGTACAGGAGAAGACACTGGTAGGATACATGCAGCACAAGACAGGTACCGGCCACAGCGACTTCTCCGCGATGGAGCCCTGCTACCTGGAGCCCTCCAGCAACGTGCGCTGGCACAAGCCCGTCTGCGTGCTCACCAACCGCAGCGTCTACAGTGCCGCCAACGCCTTTGCCGCCTGGATGGGCACTCTGCCCAACGTCACACTGGTGGGCGACCATACTGGCGGCGGCTCCGGACTGCCCATGTCGAGTTCGCTGCCCATAGGCTGGAGCGTGCGTTTCTCAGCCTGCCCCATGTACGACGCCCAGCGCCAGCAGACCGAGTTCGGCATCCCCGCCGACGTCCCCGCTGCCCCCACCGACGAGGCTACAGCACAAGGCATCGACCCCATAATTGAAACAGCACGAAAACTTTTAACCGAATAATTTGGTGGTTTCAAAAAAACTCCTTACCTTTGCACCCGCGTTTCGAAAAGATTACCTAATTATTTAGGAATTGACGCTTACGACGTCAACAAAGGAATTGACGTTTATCACGTCAACAAAGGAATTGACTTCGTCGATTGCGCGCCTGTGGCGGAATTGGTAGACGCGTTAGACTTAGGATCTAATGTTTCACGGCGTGCAGGTTCGAGTCCTGTCAGGCGCACCAGACTAAGGGTAGTTTTGGTAAAACAGACAAAAAAAAATTGAAAACGTCGGCATAGCTCAGCTGGTTAGAGTATCACCTTGACATGGTGGGGGTCCTTGGTTCGAGTCCAAGTGTCGACACACAGCAAAATCCCTTCGCATTCAGTGCGAAGGGATTTTTCGTTGCTAAAAGAACCATTCTCCGACTCCGTTCAAGCCTACTCGTCCCCATGATAGACCACCAAGCGCTGGCCAGCCGTCACGTTCAGGCCCGTAAACGTGGCACCGCTGGCATCGTGGCTGGTGGGGTTGATGGCGTCGCCCGTGCCGTCCACCTTGGCCGTGAAGGTCACATCACCCAGGTTGTTGCCGCTGACTGCCACACGTGTGATGGGCGCTGTAGCTGTCACGTTGCCACCTGCAATACTCTGGCTGACACCATTGATGGTGGCAGTGGTATTGTAGGAAGGCTCGCCGGGAGTCACACCGCCACTGCCGCCACTTGGGGTGACGTCGTCGGTAGTACCCGTACCGCTCACACCGGCATTGTTCAGATAGAACTCTGACTCCATGTCGATTTCATTTACTGTGTAGCTGTTATCTACGGCCTGCTGAAGACTGCACAGGTCGCTGCCAAAGCCAGCCTCGTTGAGCACCAGCTGACAGTTGCTGCGGAACCAGTCACCACTCTTGTCCTTGCGGCTGACAATGATGCCCGCTGCAACAACATCGCCTCCACGGCCCAGCACGAAACTAAAGTGGTCGGTGTCGAACTCGAAAGTCGAAAAGTTTAGCTTGTTTTTCCAGTTCGAGCATGGGAACTCGCCCTCGCTGTTCACAATTTCCGTGCTCATAGGAGCACCACTGCCATCTGCATTGCGAGGATTCAGCACAATACGGGCGTAGTTTACCTCATACTCGCCTTGGCGCTTTTGGACAGTTACGAACGTCAACTGGTCGCCACGCTGAAGCCCCCACGCCGTGATAAAGTCGGCATAGCTGCGACTGGGGGCATTGACATACGCCTTGTGACCGTCTTCCGCATCAATGCCCACCGATACTGCAGGCAGTTGCCCCTGCGAGATAATGACGGCATAAGGAGACCACTTCTCACTCTGAAGCGGCATGAACTGGTAGAATTGAGACAATGATTGTCCCGAGTGCTGTAGTGCTGCCGCACGCTCGCGAAGATAGCGAAGGTTAGCCTTGCGAAACTTGTTCATGCACTGCAAACCAGAAGAAAACCCTTCAAAAGCATGACCCGCAATGAACTTAAACTTAGCATAAGCAAAAGCCACCACCAAAATAAAAATCCTTTGAACTGTTTGAGCTGCTGTCTGAGGATTTTTGACACGATGGTTTGTGGTACCATCAACCGTTAACTTAATTGTTTTCATCTTTTAATTAGTGTTTAAGAAACAACATTGATCCTTCCCTTGGAGATAGAGACCTGATAGAGGTCTGATAGAGGCCAGATAGAGGTCTGATAGAGTTCTGATAGAGCTCAGTAGGCGCCGAATATGAGTTCTGTATGAATTCAACATGACTTCTGTATGAGAGCAACATGAACTCGTCATGAGCAATCAAAGGGTCTGACCGTGTATTCTCCAATACGAGACCTTTCGACGGCAAAGATACGCATTTGTTCTGCAACCGACAGACACAAAAAAGGAGTACTTTTCAGCACTCCATTATTAATCCAGCGTTTATCCAGTTCCAGTCCATTCAGGCTATTTTACCTGTGCGTTCCAGTTGGTATATCCAGGCTTGTAGAGGCCGGCATCGTGCAGTGCCTTCCACAGGTTTTTCGACACGTCAGTACAGAGACCGGCCTTGTGATAATTGTTTACCAAAGTGGTGATTTCTGTATTGTTCATTTGCCGGACAGACTTCAGGAATCGTCGTGCAGTGTCTTCGTCCTTGAAATACAAAGACAGCTTCAGCAGGAGGATGTCCTCTCCTTTCTCTTCTTCCTTCTCCTCACTGCTGTCGGGGGCCTTCTGATGCTCGTCATATTCCTGCAAGACGGCAGCGATGGTCAGCAGACGGATCCAGTTGTCGGTATTGAAAACCTCTTCCTTGTTCTTGATCATGTCGTGTTCATCCAGAAACAGGTGCTCAATGATGTCTTTGTCTGCTCTGCAATGTATGTATCTATTCACCCACGGCCCCAGTTCGGGGTCTCTTTCCATTCTGCTGATGAGACTGTCGCGCGTCCCACCGTATTCTATTCTCCAGGGCTTTATGTAATTCTGGCCTTTCTCGCTGTGACGAAAGTCCGTTGTCAAGTCTTCAAAATTGAGGGCATGTATAGCCATGGGCTTAAGACACTTACCGATACTTAAATAATTCTCCACGATGCGCAGTATGTTTACAATTTGCTGCGACAGCGTATCGATGTCTTTTCCTGATCCTCTGTAGGCACCATAGGCATAAGCGAATATGGGCTTCTCGAAATATTCTGAAGAACAGGGCTTTTGCGGCTTCTTGTAGTGATAGGCATACAGGCTGTGCTTTTTAACCCTGTCTGCCACTTCCAATACTGACTGATGGCTGAGGCATTCCATCAGATGACTTCTGATGCGCTCAAGGGTTTCACAAAACTCTTCAACCTCCTTGTAGTAGTCAAAAATCCATAATCTCAAATCGAATATGACCTTAGATGTCGCAGTATAGTTATTAGAAACGCCGAATCTTATCCTCGTCTCATAGTAGAAGATGTCGTCAAGTATAAGCAGGGTGGCTTCCAGTATATCCGTATAGGCGCAGAACATCCTTGACGGATAGCTATAATGATCTATCAGCTGGCAGGCATGCTCAGCCTTCCTGACTTGAGTCAGCAAGGTGTTCCAATGGATGCTGCGTTTCCACACCTCGTCGCAAAACAAATCCTCCTTGATAATCATGGCATAATTGCTCATTCGCCATTCAGGTTCAGTGCCTTCGTTTCGTTTTATTCCCATATGTATCTCGCTATGTACTTAATATCATGCAAATCCTTGTACTCTTTGATTTGGCTTTGCAAAATCAGTGTTTCGGTTATCTTGCTTACAAAGGTACAAAAAATCTGCGATAACTCACCACAAGTCCTGCAGGAAAATTTACATACAAAACAAAGCCATTCTTCCTTACACAATAAATTTCTTCTACAATTGCACAAATTTTAGCACTTTTTTTGGTGAATTGAAAATTTTTATGTATTTTTGCCACCGACTTCGGGGAGAAATCCGGAGTCGATGATGCATTAGCTTATTATGTCGCACTTGACTGAAAAGACGTAGGAAATCTGTTTTGGAATAGTTCGATTTAAGAAAGCAAGGGAAAGCCGAGGAAAGGCTTCCTTCCGTACAAGCATTAGCTATGCTCACGCCTTCATTGGCGTGGTAGCATTCTTATAAATGTATGGAGGGGTTCCAATTTCCTACGTCTGCCCCTTAGGTCAAGTGCATAAGGATGGCCACGCCATTCTTTATACTCTGACCTTTGCATATTTCTACATTTTGCAAACCAATCAGAACAACAGATTATGTCTTACAATTTAAAATTTACAGATATGCTAAAGAAGAATTTTCTATTTAACATGTTAACCATCGTAATGTTTAGCTTGTTGAGTGTTGGGTTCGCTTCTTGTGGCGGTGATGGAGAAGATCAATCTAAGCTAGTGAATCAAAAAAGCATGAAGGAAACGATAGTAGGTGAATGGGTTTTTAACATAACTCCCTATGAGGGAGACCGTAGAAGTTTAATTGTTTTTTTTGACAACGGGATGTTCTATGAGCAATATGGTTCTACGATAGACAGATACCATCATAGTGGAGAACCAGGCTTTTATACTGTGAAAGGGAATGAGTTAAAACTTAAATCTTGCAATGCTACAGGAGGCTTCTATAGTGACAATTTCTCGTGTAATACCAATCAAATTAGCGAGGGATTCATAACTTTATCAGTAGACAACTATATTTATGAAGGAGAGAGATCGTATAATTCTCAGTTTCAGAATGAGAAAGATGACATAAATTATAGGAAGATTATTCTTGGAAAATGGAAATGTTCTTTTAAACACGAAAATCACGAAGCAGATTACGAAGTAGTATTTAAAAATAACGGCACATTTGAATTTACTGATAGAAACAAGACCTATAACGGGATATATGGTATTACCAACGAGTGGATCATGCTATATGAACCATCAGCAGAGTGCCCTTTAAATGATCTTTATGTGATCCCAAGTTCATACGTTCATACTGATGAACAATTCCAGATTTGGTATTATTATTATAGTTATAATGGAAAGACATCTTTGCCGGGATATATTACATTTTACAAACACTAAATAAACAAATTTATGAAATCGGAAGAACTATTAAGCAGAAGATCTTTTTTCAAAAAGGCAGCACGGATGGTGCTTCCTATGATAGGTGCTTTTTCTTTTGGGCCCGCTATCATTAGTACTTTAGCCTCCTGTGGTGGTGATAGTGCTGGGTGCAGCGGTTGTGAAGGAAGGTGCATGGACTCATGTGAAAACAATTGCACTGCAGCTTGTAGCAATACGTGTAGTGGAAGTTGTAATGATGGATGTCAGAATACATCAACACAAAATTCTGGATGTACTGACTGTGCGTCATATTGTTCTGACGGATGCTCTTCTACTTGTACCGATACATGTAAAGGGAGTTCACAAAACAGTGGATGTTCTGGATGTAGCAATACCTGTTCTGGTAGTTGTTCTACAGGATGTAGTTCTACTTGTAGCGGTGAGTGTTCCACAACTTGCACAGGAGGGTGCCAAAACGGATGCTCGACAACTTGTACTGGTGGTTGTGACAATGGCTGCAGTACAGGCTGTACATCCTCATGTTCAAAAGGATGCGCGAATGACTGTACAAGCGGTTGCGAAGGGGATTGCAAGGGTGGATGTAGCACTAGTTGCACTGCAAATTGTAAGGACAATTGCTCGTCTTCTTGTTCTGGCGATTGTGACACCACGTGTACGGCTAATTGCGCAGACAGTTGTTCTGGTAGTTGTTCGGGAGTTTGTAGAGATGGATGTACTGGAAATTGCAGCGGCCAGTGTCTGCAATATTGTACAGCTTCCTGTAGAGATGATTGTACGACTGGTTGCAAGGGAGGATGCCAAACAGGTTGCATAGGCGGTTGTAAAACGACATGCATTCAGTCATGCGGAACTTTTGCTTGCCAGTCTTTGTGCACAGGTAGTTGTAGAGGTTGGATGAAATAGATATGGCAACAGAATTGATAAAAGAGTCGGAAGGAGTGTGGCAGGCTGGAATGGCAAGAAACATCACATTTATTGTTACAAAAGACTGCCAATTAGCTTGTAAGTATTGCTACTTAGTAGGTAAGAATTCCAAGGAGAGGATGACCTTTGAAGTGGCCAAACAGGCTATAGACTTCATTCTCAATAGAGAACAGGAATATCGTCAAGAGTCCGTAATATGGGACTTCATAGGTGGGGAACCATTCTTGGAGATAGACTTGATAGACAAAATATGTGATTATCTTAAAGTAGAAATGTATAGAAGGAATCACCATTGGTTCAACTCATATCGATTCTCTTTTTCTACAAATGGCATTAACTATCATACTGAGAAAGTTCAACGCTATATTGAGAAAAATAAAAATCATCTGAGCATCGGTATAACTATAGATGGCACAAAACGAAAACACGATTTAAACAGAATATGGAAAACCCAAAAGATGGAAGAGGGGATAGTCCCATTACCTAAGGAAGAGAAAGGCTCATATGACGATGTCGTAAAAAACATTCCATTATGGTTAAAACAATTTCCTGAAGCGTCCACCAAGGTTACTATAAGTTCTGCTGATATTCCTTACATAGTTGAAAGCGTTTTACATTTGTATTCGTTAGGAATCAAGGAGGTGAATATTAACTGTGTTTTTGAAGAAGTTTGGAATGAGGGTGATGATGCTCTGTTTGAAAGCCAACTAATAAAATTAGCGGATGCTATTATCGACGGGGAGTTATATAAAGAGTATAGTTGTTCCTTCTTTATGGAGCATATAGGCAAGCCTTTAGACAGGGAACGCGACAATCAAAATTGGTGCGGTGCTGGTCTAATGCTTGCAATTGACGCAAAGGGAAATTTTTATCCCTGTATGCGTTTTGCGGCCTACTCGCTACGAAACAAACCTGCTTGGATAATTGGCAATATCCACGATGGCATTGACCAGAATAAATTGCGCCCATTCCTGATGTTGGACCGTACTACACAAAGCAAACCTGAGTGTATTGACTGCGAAGTGGCCAGTGGTTGTGCTTGGTGTCAGGGAGAGAACTATGATGCGGCAGATACGCATACCGTTTATCAACGAGCTACGGCAATCTGCAAAATGCACAAGGCACGGGTGCGAGCCAACAACTACTATTGGAACAAACTGTTCCGAAAGTTGGAGTTGGAAGGGAAGCAGGAGGAATATGAGAAGCAAAAAGCAAAAATGAAGGAACCTAAATGCTAAGACAAATATGCTGACATACCTTGTTATATTATTGGACGATTCAAGCACTTCATACTGCCACTATGAAGTCTGGACACAACCGCGTAGACTTATCAGCCTTGAAGACCTACACGAGGGAATCATCTGGGCGATGAAGGAGAACTTGAATATCCAGTTTGTCTATCCCGACTATGAGCTGCCAGTAGAATATCTTAAAGCCATTGAGTCAATAGACCACACAAAGATTATGCCTTCTGCAAATTGTGAAAAGGCAGATGTGATAGTATTGAGCGGATGGAACGATACCGTAAATGAAGGTAGCACTTGCATCATACGTACCAGTCGTGAGGACTTGGCCAAACACATGGCGACGGCAAAGGAATGGCTAAAGAAAGTCAACCGACTGAACATCGTACTGACTGATACTGAAGCGTTCAAGGATAGCGACATTGACAATTATACAGCTTTGCTGGACGAACTGAGTGACTGTATTGCCGACATGTATGCGAACAACAGGCAGGTACAAGTGAATTTGCTGACAGACCGTCTGCTGTTGACAGAAATGAATAACTGTAATGCTGGGGACAATAACATAACGCTGGCACCAAACGGTTGCTTCTACCTCTGCCCTGCATTTTATTTTGATGATGAAGAGGACTGCATTGGAAATCTTAAGGACGGCATAGACATCAAAAACCAGCAGTTGCTAAGGCTTGACCATGCACCGCTGTGCCGACAGTGTGATGCCTACCAGTGCAAACGCTGCATATGGATGAACCAACGACTGACACTTGACGCAAACACGCCTTCACACCAGCAGTGTGTAATAGCACATATTGAGCGGAATGCCTCACGCAATTTGTTGGCAAAACTGAAGGAAAGAGGCATGGTGTTAAGAGACAGCCACGAGATTAAGGAAATAGATTATTTAGACCCCTTTAATATTTTGAACAAATGGAAATAAGAAAGATTGTGGGAAAAGTTACCCCAGAAGAGCGAAATGAGATTCAAGCACTCTTTGAGCGCAAGAATGGTTTGACAGAATTAGCCAAGATTGTTACAGCCGACAACAACGAACTATACGAAAAGTTGGTAAAGGACATGGGCGAGACTGGCAGTAAATTCCAACAGTGGTGGGACGAGAAAGCCAAACAATATGGCTGGGAGAGTCATCCCAAAGGAAACTGGGAGATTAATTTCCAGACATGTGAAATAACTCTTGTTGCGAGCGAAGCATGATGGCTGCACAATTACTGTTCATTGGCACGACTGAGTTGATGCTCATTGCTGGCATTGCCCTGTTATTATTTGGCGGGAAGAAGTTGCCGGAGATGATGCGTGGCATGGGACGTGGCATCAGTGAGTTCAAGAAAGGTGCCAAGGAAGCTACAGAGCCTTTCGAGGAAGTCAAAACTGAAATAGAAGGAGCCAAGAAAGACATTGATGAAGTCATCAAAGAATGACGAACTACTTACATTCGGCGGACATCTTGAGGTGTTTCGCCGAATGCTTTTCCGTATCATTGCGGTAGCGGGTGCTATCGCAATGGTTGTGTTTTGCTTCAAGGAAACGACATGGGAAGTGTTGCTGGCGCCGAGCGAGTGGGACTTTTATACCTACCGCTGGCTGGAGTCGGTCATGCAAGCAATGGGCATAGACTTCCGTTTCGAAGAGTACCATGTGAATCTGATTGCCACCGACCTGTCGAGTCAGTTTATGACGCACATCACGACGGCGGTGTATCTGGGATTACTTGGAGTCTCACCTTATATATTATATGAACTGTTCCGCTTCATATCGCCCGCGCTGTATGAGACCGAGCGGAAATATTCGGTACAGGTGGCAGGCATCATCTATGTCTTATTTCTGCTCGGTGTGCTGATGTCTTATTTCGTGCTGTTCCCCATCTCCTTCCGTTTCCTTGGCACATATAGCGTGTCGGCCAAGGTAGTGAGCAACATCACACTGGACTCGTATATCTCTACGTTCGTTTCTCTTACGTTGGTTATGGGTGTCGTGTTTCAACTGCCAGTGATAGCATTCTTCCTTGGAAAGATGGGCGTTGTTACGTCTTCAATGCTTGCCAACTATCGCAAACACTCCCTCATTGTAATTATGCTGGTGGCTGCTATCATCACCCCGCCAGACTTGATGACACTGATTCTTGTCACCATCCCACTCTATCTGCTCTATGAAGTCAGTATCAGAGTCGTGAAATGGGTGGAATAGCCCAAATAATGGCCATGCGAATCTTGCGCACACCGCCACCAAGGTCGCTGCCCTGGAGAGGATTTTTCTTAAGTTCTTTACTCAGAAAAAGGTAATCATCCAACAGCGACTTGTATTTCTTTGCAAGTCGTTTGAACTGACGGTCGAATTCGGCAGAAGGTATAATTTTTACGTTCATACGACGCCCTCAGATTTTAGCCCTTCTAAGAATTCTTCTTCTGTCATCATTTTCACTTCACCGCGCTTGGCGGCTTTTACCTCGTTGAGTGCGCGGGTCAAGGTTTCTTTCACGTATGCCTCCTGCTTGTCGCCCTTGATATATTCTTTCGTATCACCCATCGATATCACTTTTTCTGTTTCTTCTGCTTTACGTTCTTTAATCGGTGCAAAGATACGATTAAATGAGCATAAAAACAAAAGATTCTTGAGTTTTGTACGAATGCTATTTTCTTAAAGAGTATTAAAAAGAATACTTTCCTGATGCTTTTATTTGCAAAATGGTATTCTTTTTATTACCTTTGCGCCAACATAAAGTATAAACATGAAAGCGTATAAGGTCATTGAAGTCATCAAAAAGCTTGAAGCTGACGGATGGGTCCTTGTAGCCACCAAAGGTGACCATCGACAATATAAACATCCTCAGAAGAAAGGCAAGGTGACTATCAGAGGACATAAAAATGAGGTGTTAAGCCAATTTCTCTTGAATAGTATTTGGAAACAGGCAGGTTGGAAATAATAAAAAAGGAATGGATATGGAAAAAATTATTGTAAATGTATCTTGGTGTGACAAGAATTATGGTGCAGCTCTGAGCGAGAACGTATGTTCCCCAGTGGCTTCGCGATGGCGACTACGAATTCGAGTATCATCTGGATGCTGCAGCCTTGCTGCAGATGTGCTCTCCTTATGCCTCCATTGCTGCAATCAGCCGTGTTTCAGGTATCAATCAGCACCAGCTGAGCCACTATGCCAACGGTATTAAAAAGCCTCGTCCAGAACAGCGCCGTCGCATCGTTGAAGGTCTGCACAAAATAGGCCGTGAACTTATTGCTGTGGAATAACACT
>ONLU01000021.1 GCA_900318795.1 uncultured Prevotellaceae bacterium
AGTACCTTTGCAGCCATGAAACAAATAAAACTATGGATGCTGGCCACCATCCTTACATCTTGTGGCCTGATGATGCTCAGTTCGTGTTCGAATGAAGACAACACAGATACGCCTCCAACAGATGAGGTGGAGTCGCAACTGCAGCGGATGACGCTGCGCGAAAAAGTGGGACAGATGTTCTATGTGCGACCAGAATGTCTCGACACCACCATCCACTTCAACCGCTCCGGCGGCATTGACCAGAGTGTCGACGACCTCACCAAAATCAAGTTGCAGGCCGTCAACGAGATGATGCGGAAGGTGAACGAGAAATATCCCGTGGGCGGCATCATCCTCTATGCGCACAACATCGAGGACGAAGCACAACTGGCACGCTTCATCCCTGAGATTCGTGCGCTGAAAGGCTCACCCCTGCTGTGCATTGATGAGGAGGGCGGGCGAGTGGCTCGCATAGGGCGCAACAGCAACTTCAAGGTGAAGACCTACGAGTCGATGGGGGCCATCGGTGCCACGGGCGACCCACGGAATGCCTACGAGTGCGGCAACACCATCGGCACCTATCTCCACCGCTACGGCTTCGATATCGACTTCGCCCCTGTGGCCGACGTAAACACAAATCCTGAGAACATCGTCATCGGGGCTCGTGCCTTCAGCGACAAGCCTGAGATAGCCGCCCCGATGGTGACCAACTATCTGCAGGGACTGAAGGATGCCGGCATCACGGGGTGCATCAAGCACTTCCCAGGCCACGGCGACACCAAGGCCGACACGCATTTCGGCTATGCCAGCTCGCAGAAGACGTGGGAGGAGATGCTCTCGTGCGACAGGCATCCAGTGGGGGTGTCAACTCATTATGACGGCTCACATCAGCGCGCCCAACGTGACGGGCTCCGACATCCCTTCAACAATGTCGCCGATTATACTTCAGGACAAGCTGCGCCGTGAACTGGGCTATCAGAACCTCATCATCGCCGATGCGATGGAGATGGGAGCCATCACCCAGCAGTACACCAATGGCGAGGCTGCCGTGGGCTGCATCAAGGCTGGTGTAGATGTCGTGCTCGGTCCGCAAGTGTTCACGGAGGCTTTCGACGCGGTAATCAAGGCTGTGGAAGTCGGTGAAGTCACAGAGCAACGCATTGACGAGAGCGTGCGTCGCATCCTGAAGCTGAAGCAGAGCATCAGGAAATAGGCAACCCCCAGACGGACTATCTGCTCTGGTGAACGTCGTTAATAGCTTTTTTGCAATTCCAAAAAGAAAGTTAAATACGTAAAACTTGACCCTTTTCATTCACATTAGTAATTTCAGTAAAACACCTTTCTATCATTTAAAACGTAAACCGTTGATTCTCAATATTTAAAGTATTCCGCTACTGAATTGAATGTTTTTCCTTATTTTTGTGTAATTTTGTCGCCAAATTGTGAAAATAGAAGTATGAAAGTAAAGATTCCTCCAAACAGTTGCGGATGCAGAAAGTTCAAGATGCGTTTAACTCGCTAGCTAAATCATGGGCAAAGTTACGGATAATTCTCCACTTTTCGTACTTTTACATTCACTATCTTCACAAATTCTCTTAAAAGAGCGGCGAAATGAATGATTTCTCCCCGATATTTTGTAATTTTGGCCTCGCTATCAGGATAGTAGACTATGGCAAGTATGAGATAAGTATCACTTTACAACATATTAAACGATAACAAAAGGACAAGAAGATGAAAAAGGTAATTAGTACATCAAAGGCTCCTGCAGCCATAGGCCCGTACAGCCAGGCCGTACAAGTAGGGAATCTCGTCTATACCTCGGGACAGATACCTATCGACCCTGCTACTGGCGTATTTGCAGAGGGTGGTATTAAGGAGCAAACCCGCCAGTCATTGCTCAACGTGAAGGCTATTCTGGAAGAGGCTGGACTGACCATGGGACATGTGGTGAAGACAACGGTTTTCATGGCAGACATGAATGACTTTGCCGATATGAACGCTGTCTACGCGGAGTTTTTTGCAGAGCCGTACCCTGCAAGGTCTGCTGTTGCTGTAAAGACTCTGCCGAAAGGTGCATTGGTTGAAATCGAAGTCGTT
This sequence comes from uncultured Prevotellaceae bacterium, assembly GCA_900318795.1. GTDB lineage: Bacteria > Bacteroidota > Bacteroidia > Bacteroidales > Bacteroidaceae > Prevotella. The sequence goes on from ONLU01000021.1 coordinate 2,077, forward strand.
GCAGAAGTATGAGAAAGAAGTTCTTCCTGTCATTGCTGGCCGGTCTCTTTGCTCTGTCGGTAAACGCACAGACGGCATTGAAGAAGGTCTATAACGAGAGCATCGACCCTATTGGGCAGATAGACCAGGCATTAGTGAAAGCTAAGTCTGAAGGGAAGTTTGTTATCTGTCAGGTGGGAGGTAACTGGTGTCCTTGGTGTCTGCGCTTTGCCGACTTCATCACCAATGATTCTGCAATCAGCAAAACCATTGAGAGCAATTTCGAGTACATTCATGTGAACTACAATCCTCGTCAATCAAACGGGGCAGGGAACATGGAGAAAGGGAAGACTCTAATGAAACGCCTGAATAACGCAGGACGATTCGGTTTCCCAGTCTTTGTGGTGTTAGACGAAGAGGGCAAGGTCATCCATATCCAAGATTCGAGTTTCCTGGAAGAGGGGAAAGGCTACAACCGGGAGAAAGTGCTGCGCTTCTTCAAGAACTGGACTCCAAAAGCCGTGAAGCAGTGATGCTAAACTGTAGGGTGCATCGCCCTATGCGGAAGCTTATGAAGTAACGGATTCAGGTCCAAAACTCTTTATCCCCAGTCTGTTGCATCTTACCTTGGCACTGTGGGCAGGAATGTCCGTCCCACAGCTTGATGTTGTCGCTACCGCATTGCAGGCACAGCCGGCCTACCTCGCTTCTGTAAGAAGGTGCTACGTCAGCAATAATCCCACCCACAACGATGTTCTGGATGCTCTTGCAGTCCGGACAAGACATGGCGCGTATTTCCTGGCGGAAGAGCCCACGCCCTTCGTACACTTCGGCTTCATAGCCACACTGGCAGCAGCGATATTTTAGTTTCCAAGCCATGGAGCCGTGATACGTTTATTTACCATTTGTCTTTTGTCTGAATCGTATCCTCCCAATAGTGATCTTTCGGGAATGGCTGTCCTCCCCAGGCTTTCACCTGCGTCCAAGGCTGCGCTGCGTCAGTCCAGAAAGGATGATTTGCCGGCAGTCCGAGGGGCATGAAAGCCAGTGAAGTCATATAAAGCGAACCATTGTTGGTGTACCAATCGGCTGTCTCGGGTTGATGACCGCAGAAACCGATTGTCAGATAACCGGCGTCATTGAAATTCTCCTGCGTGTCGAACATTCGATGCAGCACCTTTGTCAAGGCTGCACGCACCTGTCCGTTGCTGAGATCAGCCGGCAGTTTCTGATACCATGCCATCAGGGCCAGAGGTTGCATGGCTGCCATACGGTAAGGCGTTGAACGACCTATGACTGGGAAGGTGCCCTCAGGCGAGATGAAACGCTCCAGGATAATGGCAAACTTCTGGGCACGTTTCAAAGCACGATCGTAATACTTCTTATAATCTATACGGGTGTTGGCCTTGGCATCAACCATCGCCTGAAGGGTCTCCAGATACATGGCATGAAACACATAGCTTGAATAATAGTCGAATGCGAACACAGGACCATCGGCATACCAACCATCGCCTACATACCACTCCTCTACTTTGCGGCAGGCGGTGTTGACACGGAACTGATCATACTGAGCGCCCGCCTTAGCCAGCATACTCTCGATGGTAGATGAGAAAAGGAACCAGTTGGTGTATGGTGGGTCAATCTTACGCATGCCCAGGAACTCCTTGATATAGCGCTGCTTGGTGACATCGTCGAGCGGGACCCACAGTGTATCCCAGGCACGAAGGAACGATTCGGCTATATAGGCAGCATCCACCAGATTTTGTCCGGTCCTGCCCCAACAGAGATAATCTGGCGAATCGGGGTCTACAGAGTTCTTGTAGGCTGCCAGTGCCCATTGGCGAAGCTGACGGCGCTGCACCCCCTCTGGCGTATCGTCGTCAGGCAGGGTGAGCCAGGGTGCGATGCCTGCCATCAGACGACCAAAGGTCTCCATATAGACTACGGAGCGGTCACGATTGTCAAACGATGGAGAGAACTCCGTTTTCATGTTCTTCTGCAACTTACCGTGCGCCATATTCTCAAGTACCGGCTGAGCCATCTTGTAGGCCAGCGAGCACCAATATTCGCGGTCGGTCTGCTGTGACTGCTTGACTTTTCTTGCAGCCTGTGCCGGCAATAACAGCAAGACAGCTGCCAAAAGGATGATTGTTTTTTTCATCTGCATATTGTTTGTATCATCGACTGATATATTTTGCATATTCACATGCTGCCAAAAGGAATGCGCCCACACCGAAATTGGCCTGCGAATCGGCACTGACGGTCTGTCCGGGAATCGCTCTTTCTCCAATGGGTTGCACATAACCCACTTTGCCGTCTTCCTGAAGGGCTATCGTGGTAAGGTAGTTCCATGCCTTCTCAATGGTAGGGGCAAATTCCTTCTTTGAAAGGTAGCCCTTGTTCACGCCCCAAAGTAGTCCGTAGCAGAAGAATGCTGTACCGCTGGTTTCATAGCCGGGAGCCTGTTTCGCATCCATCATCGAACGTGTCCAATAACCTTCTGGCTGCTGCAGTCGCTTCACGCCACGGGCCAGATTGACATACTTCTCTACGAAGAACGGTTGGCGGACATAGGTCTCAGGCATATCCTGCAACACCTTGGCCAAACCTGCCAGGACCCATCCGTCACCACGCGCCCAGAAATCCTTCTTGCCACTGGCCGTTTGGTGTTTGGGATAAACATACTTCCCATCACGGAAATACAGGCCTGTCTGTTGGTCAAGCATGATAGAATCACTATAGAGGATGTTCTCATATAGTTTACGCAGATATTTGGTATCGCCGGTAAGTTTGTACATTTTTGTCATGACAGGCATCACCATATACAAAGCATCAGCCCACCACCAATAGTCGTTTACCTTCGAGTCTGCCTCATAACCCATCACCTCTTTGGCACGTGCCACCTTCTTCTCATCAGGAGCAAGTTGGTACAAGTCAATGTATGTCTGGAAACAGATTTGCCAGTCGCCAAAGAGCACATAGTCCTGGCCTTCCCCATATTTCTTGTATTTCCACTTGGACGGGTCCGACTCCGTTGCTCCTTTCCACTGGTTATGCTCTGCCCAGCGTATGCTGTAATCCAGCATGTTCTGGTCCTTCAACAGTTTATAGACCTCGATGTTACCAGTATGGTAAGCAGCATGGTCCCAGAAAGCGCGGACCTCGGCAGGATGGTTGGTCTGCCAGCAGGTATTCACCTTCTTAATCACACTCTTTACTTCATCGACAGTCCATTTTTTGGCCTGAACAGTCACAACGATTCCGAGGGATATCAGACATGTAAATATTCTTTTCATTGATTATTGTTTCAGTTTCTGATGCAATGGTATTCAACTGCCATCACTTACGAACCTATTTGTCTATGACATTACTGGTAGTTGCGGATGCGGACGTCGATGCCCGTTCCGCTGAGCAGCAGTTTCACCTTGTTGACGGGCGTGTCGCTGTAGTGATAGGGGAACAGCACCTTGGGCTTGATGGTCTTGGCGGCACGCGCCAGCTGGTCGGTGGTCATCGTGTAAGGTTGATTGCAGGGCAGGAAGGCCACGTCGATGTCCTTCAGGTCCTGCATCTCAGTGATATCCTCCGTGTCGCCAGCCACATAGATGCGCAGACCGTCCAGGGTCAGTATGTAGCCGTTGTCGCGTCCCTTGGGGTGGAACTTTTCGCGTCCCGGTGTGGTGTTGTAGGCAGGCACCGCCTCCAGTGACATGTCGTTGCCGAACGTCACCTTGTCACCATTGTTCATTACGCGTGCCTGACGGTACTTCTGCCCCACATTCGGATTGCTGAACACCACCGTGTTGGTAGACACCAGCTGGGTCAGCGCCATGCGGTCAAAGTGGTCGGCATGCTCATGGGTGATGAAGATGTAGTTAGCCCGGGGCATGGTGGTGAAGTCTGTCTGAGGCTTCAGTCCCGTCACGGGGTCGAAGTAGAAGAACATGCCGTCGTACTCTATCTGTATGCTGGCATGTTTGATGCACGTAAACTTGACTTCCTTGCCGTTTGGAGTCTTCAGCACATCCGTCTGGTTCTGTGCCCGGACGGGTAGGGTTGCGCTCAGGGCACAACCCACAAAACAAAGAGTGAGGAATAGTTTTTTCATTGTTGTATGTTCAGTTTCTCAGTTTGACGATATATTTCTGATAGTACGTCATGAGCAGTGTCGTGGCTGGCAGGGCAATCACCATGCCCATGATGCCCAGCAGCGAGCCCCAGATGGAGAGCGACAGCAGGATGATGGCAGAGTTCATGCCCATGACGCGCCCCATGATCTTCGGTGTCAGGATGGTGTCCTGGATAATTTGTACGACGGCAAACACAGCGAGCGCCATCAGTATGATCATCCAGAAACTTTCTCCCGTGTCAGCCGCCTTGACCACCGCCAGCAGGATGGTGGGGATGAATCCTAACAGCTGCAGGTAGGGCACCATGTTCAGCAGCCCGATGAACATGCCCAGTCCTACCGCCATCGGGAAATCGATGATCAGAAATCCGATGCTGAACAGCACGCCCACGCTCAGTGCCACACAGGCCTGTCCGCGAAAGTAGAGGTCCATGCCCTGCCTGATGTCGTCCACCAGATGGACGGCGAAGCGGCGATAACGCAGCGGCAGCAACTCGACCCATCCGGTCGATATCTTCTCGTAGTCCAGCAGGATGAACAGCGTATAGAGGAATACCATCGTCACCGAGAACAGGCTGTTGACAATGCTGATGGACTGTGAAATGACGGTCCATATCTTCGGCACGCCCTGCTTGATGGAGTCGATGAATCCTTCCTGGGTAATCAGCGCCTTGAGGTCTTCCTTGGTCAGGTGCTCGTGTATGAAGTCCTGCAGCAGATTGGGTATGTTGTGCACATTGCTGTGGTTCGACACGTAGGCCACCAGCAGGTCCTTCACCCGCATGGTCTCATCCACTATCGGGGGCACCATGAGGAAGAACAGCCCAGTCAGCACGCCGCCCACCACGAGGAAGGTGCAGAGTATGCCCACGATGCGGAACCTCAGGTGGCAGCGGTACTGGAAGAACTTTACCAGCGGGAACAGCAGGTAGGAGATGAGCCACGCCAGGAAGAACGGCAACAGCACCGCACTGAGTCGGTTCAGCAGCATGATGATACCTACCAGGATGGCTATGGACAGACAGCCGCGTATAAACGTGTCGAAAGTGATTTTCTTATGTTCCATTTCAATGTCTATGATGATCTTTCGCCTGCAAAGATACAAAACATTTGTGAAAACGAATTCAGTTTTAGGAATATCTTTTGGTTTTTTGCTCGCTTATTTGTACCTTTGGCCCCTGGAATGAGACATGCGTGTATGATATTGCTCACTTTCCTCCTGCCCCTGACGGCGATGGGACAGACGGAAACTCCTGACGGCCAGCGGTTGTCAGGAACGGCTGTCGACGGCCCCCAGGCAGAGGTGGTCAGGCAACTGGCATCCGACTCCATCCGCTTGCAGCACGACCTGATGAAACCCCAGCTGACCATACCCAGGAACCCTACTGTCGAGAGCTATACCCAGCTGACCAAGCAAGGAGCTACCGGCCTCGGACTATGGCGGGGAGCCTATGTGGGATTCTATGGCACCACGAGTCAGCTGCCCGGACTGATGAACATCGAGACAGGTGGCATGATGCTGCATCAAGACCTCGGACGCTGGCACTTCACCGCTACTGGTCTTGCCAACAAGTACTGGATGCCTTGGCAGCGCACCCTGTCCACCCAGTATGGCTTAGGAGGTACGGTGGCCTACGATCTCAGCGAGACGGTGACGCTCCATGCCTTCGGCTACTATTATGCCAACCGCATCCAGGTAGGCCCTGCCATGAGTCCCTATGTCAACAATACCACCTATGGCGGCTATGCCGATGTGCGCTTCAGCAGCATTCTTGGTGCCAATGTCGGTGTGCGCCGCTATGTCAACCCCATGAACGGCAAGTGGACCACTGAGCCCATTGTCAACCCCTATATCAAGCTTGGCAAGGACTCCAAGATAGAACTGCCCCTCGGATCCATACTCAAGGCATTGGTTTGGGGCGACCGCGACAACCCCATGAACTACCGTCCGCACCCCATGAGCCGTCCTCCCGGCAACCGCTGATAGCAGCTACCTGCCATGGTATTCACCAACTTGAAAGTTTGCAAATAACGATATCTATTTGCATCAAGAAATGCGTAACCGCTATCAGGCATATGTCACTTTTTCATCTCGAATTGCTTGGAATCATGGCTCTCATCCTCATTGTCTCCTATCGCATCTCTCAGCCTAAAGACAATCATGTGGCTGTGTCTTAAGCGATGAGCGCCTTTTGCATTCGCTCGATTTGCACAACCTTTGACCTTTGGTCAAGGTAGGCTGCGTCTCGTAAATAAAAACAAAAAAGTGGGTATTTTGTTTTGTATTTCGCTCGATTTGCATTACCTTTGCACCCGCAAATGGCAGGGGTACTTTTGGATGGGATCCATGAGTACCGATTGCCTCGGCAATTCAAACACGTTTGATTGCTCTCGGCTGTAGGGGTACTTGCGAAACCCAATCGTGGGCGGACCCCCTTTAACAAAACAAGAATGATTATGGAACAAGAAAACAAAAGGAAAGTCAGTGTGTTGTTTATGCTTTTCGGCACGCTGTTCTGCGTCTGCCTGATTACGGCAAACGTATTGGAGACAAAGCAACTCTCGTTTGGACCGGTCAACCTGACAGCGGGTATCATCGTATTCCCCGTCAGCTACATCATCAATGATGTGGTGTGCGAGGTGTGGGGCTATCAGCGTACGCGTATGCTGATATGGATGGGTTTCGCCATGAACTTCTTCTTCGTCATCATGGGTGCCATAGCGGACTGGATTCCGGGGGCGCCTTACTGGCACGGGGATGAGGGCTTCCACGTCATCTTCGGCCTGGCTCCGCGCATTGCGCTGGCGTCGTTCATCGCATTTATTGCGGGTTCGTTCACCAATGCCTATGTGATGTCGCGTATGAAGTTGTCGTCTGGGGGTAGGAACTTCTCTGCCCGTGCGGTGTTGAGCACCGTCTTCGGCGAGGGGGTGGACTCCATCATCTTCTTCCCGCTGGCGCTGGGTGGTGTGATACCCTGGGAGGAGATGCCGTCGCTGATGATCAGTCAGGTGACGCTGAAGACGCTGTACGAGATTGCGGTGTTGCCGGTGACCATCCGTGTGGTGGAGTTTGCGAAGAGGCACGACCACGAGGATGTGTTCGACAAGGATGTTAACTATAACATATTCAACATCCTGAAAATATGATGGTTTTAACAAAATAGTAAAAACGACTGACTATGGATAGGACACATGAGGGGCTGCAGACCCTGGGTAAGAAGACGGAGTACAGGATGGACTATGCTCCGGAGGTGCTGGAAACGTTTGAGAACAAGCATAAGGGCAACGACTACTGGGTTCAGTTCAACTGTCCGGAGTTTACGTCGCTGTGTCCCATCACGGGGCAGCCGGACTTTGCCGAGATTAAGATTATGTATCTGCCTGACGAGCGGATGGTGGAGTCGAAGAGTCTGAAGCTGTATCTCTTTTCGTTCCGCAACCACGGGGACTTCCATGAGGACTGTGTGAACATCATCATGAAGGACTTGGTGGCGCTGATGGATCCCAAGTATATTGAGGTGGTGGGGCTGTTTACGCCTCGTGGAGGCATCAGCATCTATCCCTATGCCAACTACGGCAAGCCGGGAACAAAATACGCTGCCCTTGCGGAGCAGCGTATGATGGAACGACAGATGATTTGAGTTCTTTTAATCGTTGTCAAGATTGATCTTGTAACCCAGGGTGAACAGGAAGACGCTGTGCTTGCTGGACTCTGGGTCTTCTTTCATGACCTTGGTAAGTCCGAGGTTGTAGCGTGCCTCGACCTGGAAGTTCTTGTACTCGTAGCTGACGGCCAGGGGGATGGAGAAGTCAACCTTGTTGAACTTCTTGGAGAGCTCGTTCTCCATGTAGGCTATGCCAGGAGCGGAGATGACGTGACCGGTCCAGCGGTTGACCCATGTCTTCCTGACCCATGTGGCGGTTTCGTCGGCATTGTAGTCGACACCGTCGAGGGTCATGCGCTTGCGCATGGTGAAGCCTACCTGCACACCTGCCTTGATGGCGAGTCCGCAATTGGCGATGGGGTAGTAGTTGAACGTGATGGGAATGTTGAGATAGTCGAGCTTGATCTTGAACAGGTCGTCCTTGGTCTTACAACCCTGACGGGCGTAGGTGAGTCCGAAGGCCAGTCCCAGCTGGTCGGCCAGACCGTACTCGAAGTCGGCACCGGCGGTGAACGATACGATGGGCTTCAGGTCGGCATTGTAGTCAACCTCAGCTTGCTTGCTGTTAAACAGGGCGCTGGTCATGTCGGCTACGCTCACACCGACTTTGGGAGTGACGTACCAGTTGCCGTCTTCAATCTGTGCACTTGCTGTCATGGTGGTCATAGCGGCCATGACAAGAATCAATAGTTTTTTCATTTTCTTTTGTTTTTGGGGTTTATTGTTTTGTCGTCTTTTGCTTGTTGCGGTAGTATGCCTGTTCGTGGTCGTTGAAGCGCAATACCAGCGAGTCGCGACGCAGCAGTACGATGGTGGCGGTGTCGGGAGCCTCGCTGCGGGCACTGTCGGGAACGAGCACGAGCCGTCCGTTGTAGAGGTGCCACTGGGTATAGCGCTTCAAGGCAGGATAGTCTACAGGGCTCATCGTGTTTGACTTCTGCTGGTAGTTGCCGAAGGTGAGGGCGATGCCTCCGTCACGCAAGCGCAGACTGTACTCGCGTGGGGCGAGCAGGCGCTGCAGGATGCTGTCTGGGATGACCCGTGAGGCTTCTTCCTGATGGCGCAGGGTGGGGGTGACCATGTAGCTCCACTGTCCTGTCAGGGTGCTTATGTTGATGGTGGTCAGCACTTCGCGGGCACTGTCGTTGCTAAGGATGACGGCCAGGCGGTCGCCAATATGTGGACGTCCCATGAGACGGTGCTCCTGGAAGGCGTTGATGATGTCGAACGTGTCGGGGTCGGTGCCTGTAAGGGGCAACAGTATGAGTATGGAGTCTGTCGAGCCGTCGCAGGCCAGTCCGTACACCGTCGAGTCGCCAGGTAGGTTGCGGAAGGCGCTGATGGCTTGACTGAGCGGCTTGGGTTGCGGCTTCTTGCCACAGGCGGCAAACAAGCAACAGGCAAATAGCAGAAATAGAGCCTTTTTCATCGCTTTTCGAGTAATTTTGTGCAAAGGTACGAAAATATTTTAGAATTCTTCATGGGATATTCATAATAATTTTGTAATTTTGCAGAAATATTGAGTAAACAAGAACCTTATAATAGCAATGAAAAAGAAAATTAAGTTTAGTCTCGTCTACCGCGACATGTGGCAGTCGTCAGGAAAGTTCCAGCCTCGCAAGGACCAGTTAGAACGTATAGCTCCCGTCATCATCGACATGGGGTGCTTTAGCCGTGTGGAAACCAACGGCGGTGCCTTCGAGCAGGTGAACCTGATGGCTGGCGAGAACCCTAACGACGCCGTTCGCGCGTTTTGTAAGCCCTTCAATGAAGCCGGTATCCAGACTCACATGCTGGACCGTGGCCTGAATGCGTTGCGCATGTACCCCGTGCCCGACGATGTGCGTGCCCTGATGTACAAGGTGAAGAAGGCTCAGGGCGTGGACATTCCCCGTATCTTCTGCGGTCTGAATGACACGCGCAATATTATTCCCAGCATCAAGTGGGCCAAGGAGGCAGGCATGATACCCCAGGCCACGCTGTGCATCACCACATCGCCTGTGCATACGGTAGAATATTACTCGAAGATAGCCGACGAGGTGATAGCTGCCGGAGCCGAGGAGATCTGTCTGAAGGATATGGCAGGTATAGGACAGCCCGCCTTGTTGGGCGCGCTGACCAAGGACATCAAGACCAAGCATCCCGACATCGTGATACAGTATCACGGACACTCTGGCCCGGGCTTGTCGATGGCGAGCATCCTGGAGGTGTGCAACAACGGTGCCGACATCATCGACACAGCCATAGAGCCCCTGTCGTGGGGTAAGGTGCATCCCGACATCATCAGCGTGCAGTCGATGCTGAAGAACGAGGGCTTTGAGGTGGCAGACATCAATATGAATGCCTATATGCAGGCTCGCAGTCTGACCCAGGAGTTCATTGACGACTGGCTGGGCTGCTTCATCAATCCTGCCAACAAGCACATGTCGAGCCTCTTGCTCGGCAGTGGCCTGCCTGGTGGCATGATGGGCTCTATGATGGCCGACCTCGGTCCCATTCAGTCGATGATCAACAAGCTGCGTGAGAAGAAGGGAGAACCCACACTCTCTATGGACGACATGCTGGTCAAGCTGTTCAACGAAGTAGAGTATGTATGGCCGCGTGTGGGTTATCCCCCATTGGTAACGCCATTCTCGCAGTACACCAAGAATATTGCCTTGATGAACCTGCTCACTATGGAGCAGGGCAAGGGACGCTACGTCATGATGGACGATGCCATCTGGGGTATGATTCTTGGCAAGAGCGGCAAGGTGCCTGGTACCATCGATCCCGAATTCGTGGAACTGGCTAAGAAGCAGGGCCGTGAGTTCACCGATGCTGATCCACACACCCTCATTCCCAATGCACTTGACGGATTTAAGAAGGAGATGGACGAGAATGGCTGGGACTACGGCAAGGACAACGAAGAGCTGTTCGAACTGGCTATGCACCCCGAGCAGTATCGTCCGTTCAAGAGTGGCCAGGCCAAGAAGAACTTCCTGGCTGACCTGCAGAAGGCCCGTGATGCCAAGTTGGGTACCCGGCTCAGCGCAGAGGAACTGGCTGCCTTCAAGCACGCCAAGGCCGATGCTCTGACGGCTCCTATTGCCGGACAGGTGTATTACGAGTTCTCGGGCGAGGGTGCTTGTGAGCCTTGTCTGGAACCCTTTGTGGGACAGCAGTACAAGGAGGGCGACACCTTCTGTTACATTCAGGCTCCGTGGGGCGAGATTGTCCCCATCCAGGCAGCATTGGGCGGAAAACTGGTTGAGGTGGCAGCCAAGCAGGGCGCAAAGGTGCGTCGCGGCGACAACCTGGGCTGGATAGAGAGAAGTGAAAAGTAAAATGGACTACCTTTCTATTATTGATAAATATTATCCTGCGGACGATGAGCTCCGCAGGATTTTAATGATACACTCGCGACAGGTTGCTGACCGTTGTCTGGCTATCGTGGCAAAGCACAAGGAACTGCCAGTGGACGTACAGTTTATGGAGGAGGCGGCGATGTTGCACGACATCGGCATCTACCGTTGTGACGCCCCCAGCATCCATTGTCATGGGACAGAGCCCTACTTGAGGCACGGCCCGATAGGTGGCGAGATACTCCGTGCCGAGGGACTTCCCCGACATGCCCGTGTGGCAGAACGCCATACCGGCACAGGTCTGCCTGGCTATGAGCCGGAAACGTTGGAGGAGCAGATAATCTGCTATGCCGACAAGTTCTATTCGAAGTCCCGGCTGGACCGTGTGCTGACAGTGGCAGAGACGGCTCAGTCGTTGGAGAAGTTCGGTCACAAGGGTGTGCTGAAGTTTCTGGCTTGGGCAGAACGCTTCGAGTGATAAAAGACGTTGATTTCGTAATAATTTACGTTAAATGCGGGAAAGGGACGCGGATTTCCATAAATTATTAGTAATTTTGCAGCCGTGAAAAAAGAGACCCTTGTATTCCTACTGCTGTTCGTCATTGTTTTTGCACTGGCGGATGTGCATAATTTGCGCTTTTCGCTCAGCGGAGGAAGTGCAAGCGACTCCATTGCCCAAGATTCCATTCCGGCAGACTCGGTGAAGAAGCTTTCACGCAAGAAAACGTCGGGCAAGAAAGTGGCATCCGTGGCGGACTCGCTGAGCCGTGACTCGCTGCAGAGCGATACGGCACAGATGGACTCTCTGCAGAAACTCATTTGGAAGCACAATAAGCAAATCGACGACTCGCTGAGGGCTGACTCACTGAACCGTCAACGAAAAAATGGTATCGACGCTCCCGTGGAATATACGGCTGAGGACTCGATGGTCTATGAGGGTGACACCAAGATGGCTCATCTCTTCGGTAATTCGCATGTGAAGTATGAGAACATGGACTTGGAGAGTGACCAGATACAGATGTCAATGGACTCCAGCCTGGTACATGCTATGGGTTCGCAAGACTCGACGGGACAGAAGTACGGATTGCCTGTATTCAAGATGGGTAACGATACGTATGAGACGGATACGATGTCTTTCAACTTCAAGACGAAGAAGGGACTCATCAACAATGTCTATACCGCTCAGGACGACGGTTTCATGACTTCCGAGAAGTCGAAGCGTGATGCCAATGGCGAGATGTTTCTCTACCACGGACGCTACACCACGTGTGACCAGCCCCATCCGGACTTCTACTTTGCCATGTCGCGTGCCAAGGTGCGCCCAGGCAAGGATGTGGTGTTCGGACCGACCTATCTGGTGGTGGCCGATGTGCCGTTGCCTTTTGCCATCCCCTATGGATTCTTCCCCTTCACAAAGAGTTACTCCAGTGGTTTCATCATGCCGACCTACGGTGACGAGACCTCACGAGGATTCTATCTGCGCGATGGTGGCTACTACTTTGCCATCAGTGACAAGATGGACTTGAAACTGCTGGGCGACATCTATACCAAGGGTTCATGGGCTGTCAGAGGGTTGACGAACTACCGCAAACGCTACCGCTACAACGGTACCTTCAGTTTTGACTATCAGGTCACGAAGACTGGCGACAAGAATATGCAAGACTATTCGAAAACCACCAGTTTCTCCGTGAAGTGGCACCATACGCAGGATTCGAAGGCCAATCCGCACAGGACACTGACGGCCAGCGTCAACTATGCTTCGACGAGCTTTGATCGCAACAACCTGAACTCGCTGTACAACCCGCAGGCCCTGACCCAGTCGACACGTACGTCGTCTGTAGCCCTGGGTGTCGACTTCTCGAGCATAGGGATGCACCTGTCTACCAACCTTAACTTGGAGCAGAATATGCGCGACTCGACTATCGGTATCAAGTTTCCCGACGTCACGGTGTCCATAGCCCGTTTTTATCCCTTCAAGCGCAAGAAAATGGTGGGTGACGAGCGGTGGTATGAAAAAATCTCGATGGACTACACGGGAAGCATGACTAACAGCATCAACACCAAGGAGGACAAAATCATGAAGTCGAGCCTGAGTCGGGATTGGAAGAACGGTATGCAGCATAAGGTGAGGATGTCTGCCAGTTTCATGGCTTTCAACTACTTGAACCTGAATCCTTCGCTCGACTTTACAGACCGCATGTACTTGCAACAGCAACGCCGTTCATGGGATGTGGACAAGCAACGTGAGGTGGTGGATACCGTACAGGGATTCTACAATAACTATGAGTGGAACATGTCATTGTCGGCATCTACGAAACTCTACGGATTCTACGTGCCCAGCCGCAAACTGTTCGGAGACAAGATACAGGCCATACGCCACGTGCTGACCCCTTCGCTGTCGTTTAACTACCATCCGGACTTCTCGGCATCGCGCTATGGCGTCTGGGATACCTATGACAAGGTGGACGCTCAAGGCAATAAGACGACGGTGGACTACAATCGCTATCAAGGTATGGTGTATGGTGCACCGGGGCAGGGTATGGCAGGTAGCATGTCACTGACGTTGTCGAACAACCTGGAGATGAAGGTCAAGTCGGACGATGACTCGACGGGATTCAAGAAGGTGAGCCTTATTGACGACCTGAGTGCAACCATGTCGTACAACTTTGCCGCCAAGGAGCGTCCGTGGAGTGACTTGAACACCACGTTGCGTGTCAAGGTTACCAAAAGTTATACGTTTAGCATGAATGCCGTCTTTGCTACTTATGCCTACGAAGCAGACTCCGTGGGGGCCAGACCTTATATCGGTACCCGTACAGAGTATAGCAAGGGTAGGTTCGGCCGTTTCCAAGGTATGTCGCAGAATCTGGACTATACGCTGGACAACAAGAAAGTGGCCAACTTCTTCAAGTGGCTGCGTGGCGAGAAGCGCGACAAGAAGGATAAAGACAAGGATAAAAACAAGGAAAACGAAAAGTATGACACCGGACTGGATACCAACCTGGACGACAAGTTGGAGGCCGGCAAACACGCAGCAGAGCGTGAAACGGTGAATGCTGAAACTGATGAAGACGGATACATGACATTCAACATTCCTTGGTCGCTGCACTTCGGGTATGGTATCACCATGCGAGAGAATACGGCAGGTAACTTTAACTATGACACCATGCGCTATCCGTATAAGTTCACCCAGAACCTGAACGTGTCGGGCAGTGTCCGCCTGTCTGAGGGTTGGAACATCAATTTTGCATCAGGCTATGACTTTGAGAACAAGAAAATCTCCATGACAACGGCCAGTCTTTCGCGCGACCTGCACTGCTTCAATATGTCGTGTCAGATTACCCTTGCTCCGTATACCAGCTATAACTTCTCGTTCCGATGCAATGCCGCCACGCTTGCCGATGCGTTGAAATACGACAAGCGTAGCAGCTTCTCAAATGCTGTACAGTGGTATTAAGAGGCTAAGCCTGCATCAGGGCGTTGAGCGACTCTTGTTCGCCTACCACCCAGATGATGTCGCCTGCCTGGAACGGGCGTTTCGGATTGACTGGTGACAGATTTTCCTTCCCTTCCTCCAATCCGATGACCATGCAGCTGAACAAACTACGGATGCCGCTTTCTATCAGTGTCTTTCCCACGAAGCGACTGTCTTCTGCCAGAATTAGCTGACGCAGTTTCATCTCGCGATTCTCCATGTCGAAGTCTTCACCGATGACTTCGGTCTCAATGGCATGTGAAAACTTGCTCAGCTGCTCGTCGCTACCGATGACCTGCAACTTGTCGCCAGGAAAGATGACATAGTCGCCGTCAGGGATGTTCAGACGGAAGTTTGCACGAAGGATGCTGCTGACATGAACACCATATTTCTTGCCCAGATCCAGTTGCTTCAGCGAGCTTCCCATCCATTGTGAGTTCATGGGAATGGTCAGCTCGGCTATGTGGACATCACGGTCCAGCAGCTTACCCTCGTACAGAGGACGCTTCTTGCCGTGCACCTGGGCCTCAATCTCACGGGAACGCAGGTTTGTGATGAACAGTCGCTCCAGTTTGATGCTACGCTGCTTGATGGAGCGCGAGACGACGATTAGTGCTACGGCTACAAGTCCGATGGTGATGATGATGGCACTGGAAAGCTGGCTGAGATGGTGGCAGATGTAGAAAATGTAGGCTACGGCGATGACCACACGTACCAGAATGGTGAACAGCAGGGGCAATCGGTTGATGTTGCTCTCGTTCCAGAGGGCCTGAAACTCCTCGCTACGGTTCTTCTTCATAATCATGGCACGCAGGAAGGGCGAGATGAACAGCACTGTCAGCACACCAGTGATGATATTGGCATACCAGTGCATCTCCCAACTATGGAACAGCTCTCGCATGAACGGCAGGAAGAAGGTGAACATGGTGGCAATGACGGCCGATGTGAGGATGGAGTAGACGATGGTGTTGACTATCATCTGGTTCACCAGTCGCTTCCACTTGCTTTGTTCTTTCGAACTGGGATGGCTCATGGAGAACTGGTTCAGCAGTTTGATGACTTTGCTGGGCAAGCGCTTCTCCAAGGCACCGTAAACGGGGGTCGCCAGACGTATCATATAAGGTGTCAGGAAAGTGGTGATCACTGATACTGCCACCACTACCGGATAGAGGAAATCGCTGATGACACCCAACGACAGTCCCAACGAAGCTATGATGAACGAGAACTCACCAATCTGCGCCATCGAGAATCCACAGCGCATAGCAGACTTCAACGACTCACCGCCCAGCATGAAGGCTATCGAACCGAAGATGCTCTGGCCAATCAGAATGGTCAGCACCAAAAGCAAGATAGGTCCGGCATAGTTGATGATGATCTGGATGTCTACGAGCATACCAACGGACACGAAGAAAATGGCTCCGAAAAGGTTTTTGACAGGCTCTACCAGTTTCTCTATGCGTTCCGCCTCAATAGTCTCGGCCAAAATGCTACCCATGATGAAGGCACCGAAGGCCGTTGAGAAACCGACTTGTGAGGAGATGTTGGCCATAGCACAACAGAGTCCTAAGGATACGATCAGCAGCACCTCGTTGTTGATAAGCTTGCGTACCTTGCGCAGGAAACCGGGGATGGCAAAGATACCCACTACCAGCCATAATATCAGAAAGAATCCGATTTTCAGGATAGATCCCAGCATCTGTCCTCCGTCGGGACTGTTGCCGCTGGCGATGGCACTCAGCATCACCATCATGACGATGGCAAGGATGTCCTCCAGTATCAGTACCGACATGACCAGTCCGGCAAACTGCTGCTGGCGTAGCCCCAGGTCGTCGAAGGCTTTATAGATAATCGTCGTTGACGACATGGCCAGCATACCTCCCAGGAAGATGCAGTCCATTCTGGACCAGCCGAACAGTTTTCCTACCAGTACTCCTAACATGGACATGCAGAAGATGATGGTAATGGTAGAGATGATGGGCGAGGCACCCATCTTCAGAATCTTCTTGAATGAGAAGTCAAGACCCAACGAGAACAGTAGGAACATGACACCGATGTCTGCCCATAGTTGTACGTGTTCAGTATCTACGACTGATGCCGTATAAGGCATGTGGGGACTAACCAGAAAACCTGCAACAATGTAGCCTAATACCAAAGGCTGCTTCAGTTTCTTGAAAATCAGCGTGACACAGCCTGCCGACATGAGAATGTAGGCAAGGTCATTGATCAGGGGAGGAATTTCTGCCATAATGTGATTGTCAACTAATCGTTATATCCAGCTGTCAGTTCACAGATCTTGATAATCACCTGCATCGCTTTCTCCATCGACTGGACGGGTACGAACTCGTAGGGACCATGGAAGTTGATGCCGCCGGCGAAGATGTTGGGGCAGGGTAGTCCCTTGAACGACAACTGAGCACCGTCCGTACCACCGCGGATGGGTTTTACCTTTGGTGAGACCCCCACCTCCTGCATGGCACGCAGCACCAGGTCGATGACGTGCATCTGAGGGTCTATCTTCTCCTTCATGTTATAGTACTGGTCGTTGACCAGACACTCAACAGTGCCTTCGCCGTATTGCTGGTTCATCTGCTCTGCACACTTCTGTATGAAGCGCTTGCGGTCCTCAAAGCGGTCGCGGTCGTGGTCGCGGATGATGTACGACAGCTTAGCCTGTTCAATGTTCGACTGGATGCCCAGCAAGTGATAGAACCCTTGATAGCCTTCGGTGGTCTCAGGTGTCTCATCCTCAGGCAACATCTTGGCAAACTCTGCAGCCAGTGCGTTGGCATTCACCATCTTGCCCTTGGCGTATCCTGGGTGAACGCTGACGCCCTTGATGGTAATCTTGGCCGAGGCGGCATTGAAATTCTCGAACTCCAGTTCGCCCACATCGCCCCCGTCCATCGTGTAGGCCCACTCACATCCGAACTTGTCTACGTCGAAGTGGTGGGCGCCCATGCCGATTTCCTCGTCTGGATTGAAGGCGATGCGAATCTTGCCGTGCTTCACCTCTTTGTGTTCTTGCAGCCATACCATAGCCTGAACGATTTCGGCTATGCCGGCCTTGTCGTCAGCCCCCAGCAGGGTAGTGCCGTCGGTCACTATCAAGTCTTCACCCACATGCTGCAACAGTTCGGGAAATTTTTTCGGTGAGCTGACAATACCTTCCGACAGCAAGATGTCACTACCGTCGTAGTTCTTCACTATCTGTGGCTTGATGTTGGCTCCCGAGCAGTCGGGGCTGGTATCGTAGTGCGAGATGAAACCGATGGTGGGAATGTTGCCTTTGACGTTGGCTTTCAGCGTGGCATAGATGTAGCCCTTGTCATCCAGTTCGACGTCGTCCAATCCTTCGTGTTCCAATTCTTTCTTCAGGTATTCCGCAAACAGCAGTTGTTTGCTGGTACTGGGTACAGTCTCGCTATCTTCGCTCGACTGGGTATCAAATTTAGTGTAATTTAGAAATCTTGTGGTAATATCCATTTCTTTGTCATTAGTAAATATGGATGCAAAAGTAATCAAAAAAAAAGAAAAGGCCAAAGATTTTGGCCTTTCTTTTCAGAATTGTATGGGGATGACCAGTTTAAACGTCACGTTGCGTCCCATGTTGTAGACGCCTTGTCGTCCGGTAACGTGATTGATGTCCGTGTATTTCAGACGGCTCAGGTGGCTCTGGTAGGCACGGTTCAACAGGTTGTTGGCCAAGACGTAGAACTCAGCCACCTTCTTGTGCTTCCACAGGATGTCCGTGCCTGCCGACAGATTCACCAACGTGTAGCTGGGAGTAGCCGTCTCGGTATTGTCAGCGCTATAGATGTTGCCCTGACGCAGATAGCACTCCAGTCCTGCCGCAACGTAGATGTTGTTCAACGCAATCTTCGACGTGAAGTGGCGGTGGTCCTGCTCGTGGTGGTGGCCCACGGTGGTGTGTTCGTGGTGGGCCAGTTCCCACTTCAGTTCAGACGTCCAGCGTGGGGCAGGGGTGAAGGGCAGGTAGCGCGTTTCCTCGGGCTGGTGCAGCAGCTGTGCGTTCACGTACGAGAACGTGTTGCCGAAGTGCAGTGAGTGGATGGGGTGGAAGTCAACGCCTGCCTCGAAACCCAGCAGACGGGCATCGCCCTGTGTGTAGGCGTAAAGCGGATAGTTGTTGTCTTCGCTGGTAATGGTCTGTTGCTCGCCTTTGATGAAGATGTAGTTGTCTATATGGTTGGCAAACAGAGCCAGTTGGGCTGACACATAGCGCGAGGTGAAGTCCAGTCCCAAGTCTGCTTGCAGGCTGTACTCGGCCTTCAGCTGTTGGTTGCCTACCTCGTAGCGCAGAGAGCCTTCGTGAACACCGTTCGATGCCAGCTCACTCATGTTTGGTGTGCGGAATCCGCGGGCCACGTTCAGTCGCAGGTTCAGATGGTCGTTCATGTTCCATACGGCTCCCACGCTGCCCGTCACTCCGTTGAAGTGGCGACGAAAGTCGGCAAAGCGCACCGCACCGTCCTCCAGCAGCTCGTCACCGTGCAGACGGCGGTGGTCATAGCGCAGTCCGCCGTTCAGCGTCCATTGGTTCAGCCTCTTGCTCATGGTGGCATATACGCCGATGTCAAACAACCGGTATGCCGGTATCAGGAACTCTACGCCTAAGTTCTGCGACTGCTGCCACATACCGCCCATGCCTGCCGACAGTTTCCAGCCATCCCACTCGTGGGTCAGGTAGCGCACGTCGTATGTCAGTGTATGCAACTTGAAGAAAAGTGATGGCTCGTCAGAGCTGTGGTGCTCATGCTCGTGCTCTTCCTCTCCTTCTTCACCTTCATGATGGTGCTCCTCAAATTCCTGACGACGGTTCTGCTGGTAGCCCACAATGGCTTTCAGATAGCCGTTTTTCAGATTCAGCGAGTTGTCCCATACCAGCTTGTAGTGCTTAACCTGCTGGAAGGGTAGCGATTTCGAGTACTGGTGGTCTGTCCATCCCTTGGCGTGCACCAGTTCTCCCGTGTCCTCGTCGCGTTCGCCCTCGGCAATGCTTGGCGTCAGGTGGTAGATTGACCCTGTCAGTCGTGAGTGTCCCCACTGTTTCTGCAGTCCCAGCATCAGCCGGCCGGCCCTTTCGCGAAACTGCGAACCAGGCACATAGCCATCGTATTTGTTCTTGTAGGCGTGGGCCATCTTGTCGCTGAAACGGGCGTCCCACACAAATCCCTTTTGGTTGCCCGCCATGTTCAGCGAGTAGCTGAAGAGGCCGTTGTTGGTCTGGTACTCAGTACTTATGTTACCGCTCAGTCCACCTTCGGGCTGTATAGGCTGGCTGTGCAGGATGACTACACCAGCCATGGCGTCCGAGCCATACATCAACGAGGCGGGGCCTTTCAAGATTTCTACCGAGTGGACTGCACCGCCATCAACCTCCACGCCGTGCTCATCGCCCCACTGCTGGCCTTCCTGCCGTACACCCTCGCTCATGACGACGACTCGATTATAGCCCAGACCACGGATGATGGGTTTGGAGATTCCGCTGCCTGTGGTCAGCTGGCTCATGCCTGGCTGATGGGCAATGGCATCTATGACATTGGTTGATGCGGTAGAGTGTAAGTCTTTTGCACTCACGATGTTGATTGGCGCGGTCGAGTGCTTCAACTTGGTGTCTCCTGTGACGCCTGTCACCACCAGTTCGTTCAGCTTCATGTGGCGGAAGAACACGTCTGTCGTGTCCTCTGTGTGGTGGTGATGATGATTTGTCTTTATACTGTCTTGTGCTGCCACCGCTGTACATAGGCACAGCAGTAGCAGAATGATATGATGTCTTTTCATTCTGTAATGACTTTTTATAAATAGTATATGTGGATGTCTCGCAATCTCTCTCTCTCTTCTTTAGCTTGGCATCAGGCAAAGGGAGGACCGCGAGTGACGATGTGGCCCCAAAACGTATTCCAGACCAGAGGCCTGTGTGTGTTGGGGCGTTGCTTACATATTATATTTATAAAAACTACTGCGGCTACACTGGCTATGGCCATGGGCAGAGTCAGGAACTGACACAGCACACAGTCGTCAAACGACAGCGTCTGCTGGCCGATGTGTCCGCCGCAATGGTGGGCTACGCAGTCAGTACATTCGTCTTGCGTCAGCGCCTGGTCCGGGTGGATGTGCAGCGACGAGAAGAGCAGCATTGACAGGAAAACTGCCAACAACAGTCTGGATGCTATCCGTCTCCGACTATTTGCCGGAGTGGGGCGATACGATTTTCGACTTTCTGTCGGAGTGTGGCGTTGCATTCTTCTCGTTTTTGCGTTCACGGCTGCAAAGGTACGAAAAGTTTTGCTAATCATGCGTTGTTATTAACTTTTTTTCTTACCTTTGCAGCCAGACTAAACCCCAATCGCTAAAACATAGAATTATGAAACACGTCATTTGTGTACACACAGCAATGGCTCTGGTGGAGCCGCTGACCAGGATTTTCCAGGAGCTGATTCCTGAGGTAACAGTAAACCATATTGCCGACTCGTCGCTCATCAAGGAGGTGATAGCCAACAACCAGGTGACGCCTGCTGTTCGTCGCCGTCTGTTGTCCTATTATAATGCGGCGGCTGATGCGGGGGCTGACGTAGTGTTCAACACATGCTCCAGCGTGGGCGATGTCGCTGACTATGGCAACCAGTATGCCCGCATCCCCGTGTTTCGTATTGACCAGCCGATGGCTGCCGAGGCTGTACAGAACTATGACCGCATTGGTGTCATTTGACGCTGCCCATGTTCAGCGATGCCACCTCCACCTCAGGCACGTCCAGACTGACGCAGCGCTCGGCCAGCGTCAGCGTCGACAGCCCGCCGGTAGAGCCCTGCACAATCATGTCCGTTTCCTGACGGATGAGCCCGATGGTCTGGCGGAACACGTCCAAGTCGAACGTCGGATTGCCCTGCAGGTCGCGGGTGTGCAGATGCACCTCGCAGGCACCGGCCTTGTAGCAGTTGATGGTATCCTCGGCAATCTCCTCGGGAGTCAGCGGATTCTTACACTCGGCAGGTATCTCCTTGCCCACGTGGCACACTGGAGCCACGGTCACAATAATCTTTCTCATAGTTATTCTCCTTAATGATATAAGAAAGACTGAAAAACGGCTGTTTTGTCATCAGGCATACGAGTGCATGCCCCCAAGCAGGTAGTTGACGCCAAAGTAGGTCATGAGGATGGTCAGGAATGCCAGCGACATGTAGAGGTGATAGGTGAAAAGTGAGAAGCGAAAGGTCTTTTGGTGGGCAGGAATGGCATAGACCATGAAGGTGATGAGCGCCCACGTCTCCTTGGGGTCCCACGACCAGTAGGTGCCCCACGACACATTCGCCCAGATGGCACCGATGAAGATGCCGAAGCCCAGACAGGTGAGGGCAGGGTAGAGCAGCAGGAGCGACAACAGTTGCAGGTGCTCAGCCTGGCGACGCATGCAGAGGGCTGTCAGCGAGGTGGCACAGGTCAGGGCTAGCAGGGCGAAAGCCATCATGATGATGCTGACATGGATGGTCAGCAACGGGGAGTTGAGCACGGGCATGAGGTGGGTAATCTGCGGGTCCATCTGCGAGATGTGGCTGACCAGCAGGAAGAAGCCTGACAACAGGAAACCGAAGGTCAGCATGACCGGAAATTTCCTGCTGGCGGCGAAGGCCAGCAGCATGACAGCCCAAGCCAGGAACAGCATGGTTTCATAGCCGTTGGCCATGGGAACGTGCCCTGTGATGATCCAGCGCAGCGCCAGACAGCAGGTTAGTGCCAGAAACACTACTGCCAGCAGCCCTTTCTCCAGCCTGAAGGGCAGCGTGAGGCACGCATTCTTCGACTTCCTATCGAAGTGTGGCGTTGCATTCTTCGACTTTTTGTCGAAGTGTGGCGTTGCATTCTTCGACCTCCTGTCGAAGTGTGGCGTTGCATTTACTCCGAACAGCTGTAGTGCGAAAGCCAGTATGCCTATGGTAAGGCATACCATGAAGAGGATGGTGGCAAAGGGTACCTTATTATATATATGCTCAGCCTCTACACGTGTCGGACTGGGAAGGGAACGCTGTCCAAAGGTCTGCTGATACTGCAGCATCTTGTCCAGAAACTGGTTGGCACGCTCGTAGTGGCCTGCCTGTATCTCCCCATTGAGCAGGGTGAACACCTCGCGGATGTATTTCTTGTGCTCCGCATCCATCGAATCGGGCAGGCTACTGGTGGGGGAATACCAGGTGATGGTGGAGGAGGGGAGAGTGTAGGGGAAAATCTTGAGCGGTGTGCCTTGGTGCAGCTCCATGATGAGTGACACCTTCTCGTCCGTCTTGCGCACATCCTTGTCTTGAAGATGCGGACCGAGAATGTAGCCATGCTGGTTGAACAGGCTGTTAAAGCTGGCATAGTCGGGCAGGTTCAGGCGTTGCTTCATCTCGCTGCCCTTTATCTTGATGACTGGCTCCCGGGTCCAGTCATGATAGAAGAACACAAAGCCCGTCAGCACCTGTGTGGCGCTATACCCCTCGTAGGAACGCTTGCCATAGAGTTTCTTGGTGAAGTCTAGGGCATAGGTCTCCATGGGGCAGACACGGTCGTTGTAGACCACAAAGAGCCGGCCAAAGCGGTCTGCCGTCTCCTGGGGCAGCACGCGGGGCGAAGCGCTGGCTGCTGTTGCGTATGCTGCCATTCCATAGCAGCATACAAGGCAGGCGGCTGCACGGCGCAGCAACTGACGGTAGCTTCCTTGAGGGTCAATGAGTATCCAGACGAGCGACACAAACAACAAGGCATAGCCGGCATAGCTGACGGGGATGCCCCACGGGTCGCTGTTCATGGCCAGGATGCTGCCCTGCAGGTCGTCGTCATAACTGCTCTGGTAGAGGCGCACACCACTGTACGAGACAATGTTGTTCATGGATACCACCCGCTGCTCACGACCGTCGATGACGATGTGCGAGCGATAGTCGGAAGGAGCCTGCGTACCCTCGTGATATTGCACTTCGAAGCGCTGTAGACTGATGGTAAAGGGTAACGCATGCTCCTGTATGTCTGGGGTCAGGTAGCGATTGGTGGTCTCGCCGGTGCGCAGATGGATGATTCCCTGACGGGCTGTGAGATGCGTCAGCAGGGCTCCGGCAAGAATGATGACAAACGACAGGTGCAGGGCGACAACGGAAGGACGTCGTACACGTCGTTGGATGAAATAGAAGACAGCAACAGCCGTCAGCAATGCCCAAAGGGCCGAAAACCACCAGGCTCCGTAAATGTTGTCGGCAGCATAGTCCGTGCCATGGTACTTTTCAATGATAGTGGCGGCCGCCATGACGACCACCACTATCAGATAGAGTGCTATAACTGTCTTTTTCAGCATGGGTTTAGATGGATTCGATGAACTTCACGATGGCGTCACGGTCAGCCTTTGGCAGCTGATAGAACTTGGCTGCCGCTCTGTAACCGTCAGACTGCTTGGAATAGCCGTGCCACATGATGGCCTCGATGACAGTACGTGCACGACAGTCGTGCAGACGGTCGTCGGCACCCGTTAGACGACGGCTCAGACCACGTCCCCAAAGTGGGGTGGTGCGGCACCATCCCGTGCGGATGTCGTTCTCCATGAACAGACGGTGCTGTACCATGTCGGTATAGGGCCAGATGGTCTGGTTGGGATACTTCGGCAGCAGCTTGGTGTAGTCGCCGTCTTTGGCCAGGCCGTTGGCGTCGGCGTATGCCTTAGTGGCAGCATCCACCCACATGTTGTCGGTACCTGTCGTCCACGACGGGCGGTGGCATTGTGCACAGCCTATCTGTGTGAACAGCGTCTTGCCGCGCTTCACGTCGGCATCATCCAGATTGCGGGCGGCAGGAACGGCCAGACCGCGGTGCCACACCATGAACTGGTAGTACTGCTTGTCCGACATCTCCTCTTCGCCCTTGTAGTATTCGTCGTTCAGCAGATACTTCTCGAACGTGCTCTTGAAGCTCACATTGGGTGTGTTCAGTACCTCATAGACACGAGCCTTGATGCCTTCGTCCGTGCCGTCGGCATAGTACGGATGCAGGATGCTCAGAGGCGACTGGCCGTGCTGCTTGATGTAGCTGATGACTGCGGCATCCTCACTCTGTGCCTTGGCCCAGGCGGTAGTGCTGTAGAGCCAGTGACGGTCGCTGCGGGTGACGTTGGTGATGTTCCAGATGGCATTGGCACCGGCACCGTCCTGCAGCGAACCACGCGTCATGGCGTAGGTGAACTTCTTCACGATGCCCTTGCCGTTGTTGTGGCTCTTGGTGTCGTTGTAAGGAGCACTATAGTAGGCCGTGGGGGCGAAGTCGTTGGCTGCCTTGTCCCACATGGCGGGATTCAGGTTGACGTAGGGAGCTTCCTTGCGGTATTGCTCGCGCATGTCGTCATCGCTGATGGCATCGAGCAGACCGGTACCATAGACACCGATGGTTGACTCCAGTCGTACCTCATAATTAGTAGGTATCGGATTGGTGTTGAAGGCAGTGGCAGGGATGGTCACCTCAGGATAGATGAGGCTGTACTGCTCGCCGTCGGGGAAGGTCATCGAGAGACCGCTGGGCATCTGGCTGACATTCTTCCATTCTATCTTGATCTGGTTCTCGTCAATAGGAGCCTTGAAGGGCGACATGGCCTGCGTCTGAGGCATACCCGTCACCTCTGAGATGTAGCTCGACGGAGCGGTGGTGTAGCGCACACCATCCTCGGTGTAGGCTTCGTTGGGATGGTAGACCACCAACAGATAGCCGTTGCCGATGGTGTTGGCACGGTATTCTGTCTGGCGCTTGCCGTGACCGTACGAGGGGTGACAGGCTATACAGCCGTTGCGCACCCATGCAGGACCGAGACCTTTACGGGGAGCCACGTCGAAGGTGTAAAGATGCTCGAAGAAGTCTTCACCCGTGTTGAAGTCTTCCTCCATGCCACTGATGTTTGCTACGGCAGGAGCAGGTGCCGAATAGCTGGCTTTCTCGGTGGTTCCCAGTTGGCCTCCAGGATACCACTCTTCAGCAGTGAACACGTCGTTGGCCTTGCCGAAACCGCTGCTCGAAGGAGTCAGCTTGCCCAAGTCTTTCGTGTCGTCACTACTGTCAGAACAGGCTGTCAGCATGCTGGTGCATGCCAACAGCCCGATAAGGGTTTGCTTTGATAGTTGAATCATAGAGTTTGTCGTTTAGGTTATTATTCTTCTGTTGCCCAGTCTTCATCGTCTGTGAACTCAATGCCCCAGATGGTGCTGCAGTACTTCACGAAGGGAGCTGGCATGGCGCCGATCTTGTTGATGGCATCGTTGAAGGCACCGGTGACGCTGGTGTTCACATTGCTGGCATCTACGCTCTGGAAGAAGTTATAGAAACTGATGCTGGCAGGGGTACCGTTGGTAGAGCCGTACCATACGTTGCGGATAGAACGGATGTTGTCCTGGAAGTCGGTGATGGAGTTGTAGCTGTAGGGAGACTCAACGTAGGAGATGTCACCTGCAGCAAACGGGTTGGCAATCTTGGCTGTACCAACCTCGTTGGCAATGCCTACACACGAGCCCTCGTCGTCTGACAGCACCTGGGCAATGGCATCCTCAAGACTGGTGAAGGTGCTCTTGCTGTTCTCCTGTCCTGCCAGGATCAGGTTGTCTCCATAGCTGAGACCTGTCTCTGTGGTATAGTCCAGACCGGCAGCCTTGACTACGCTGACACGGCTGGCATTCTTCTCGCCCTCCCAGGCTACTTGCAACTGGAAGCAGCGCTGCTTCAGCAGGGTGCTGATGGTCTGGGCGTACTTCAGTTCCTGGGCACCTGTAATCTTCTCGAAGTTCTTGTACGTGTCATTGCCCTGGAACTCGGCAACCTTACGAGGCTGGCCGTTGCGGAACAGGATGAACTCCAGGGCGTGGAAACCCAGGATGGTGGCATCCTCCAGCATCTCTGGCTTCATGCCGCCCTGAAAGTAGCTCAGCAACAGCGAACGGTTCAGCGGCCATGAGTCGATGGTGGGGTCGATGTCGAAGTCTGAGGCGGCACCCATCAGGAATGCCTCAGAACGCTCCCAGTTCTCGCGGGCGTTCTTGAAGTCCTCGCAGGCCTTGTTAATCTGGGCCTGGGTGATATTGCTGGTGGTCAGACCGTTCAGGGTCTTCTCCAGGTCTTCCACGTCATCTGCCAGTTTGGTATACGTGGGTACGATGACGTTGCTCACTAGACCGGAAAGCACGTTACGCAGATAGGTTTCCTGTTCTTTATTCAGTTCAGCCGTGGCGATGGTCAGGTTGGCTGCCTCGAAGTTGGTGACTACAGCTGCGCAAGCCTCGACAGCCGCCGTTCCGTAACTGGGGTCTTTGTACTTGGTGTCTGTACAGATGGTCGACTCGTTGGTGTCACCAGGTGTCGTACCGTTGTTCTTGTTGTCGTCGTCACTACCGCAAGCGGTGAAAGAGAGGCTCATCAAGAGAGCCAGTGAGAGATGGAAAAACTTTTTCATTGTTGCTTTGTTATTTTAATGTGGTTATACTTTACATGTTCTTCTGCTGCTTCAGCTCGTTCAGCTGCCGCTGCAGGTCGTTGATACGCTCGTTCAGACGGTCTACGTCAGCCTGCTCCTTCTGGGCTATCTGCCGGTGTCCCAGCTGGAAGAATCCCTCGTAGGCCACACCGATGTTCAGCGAGGGCTCGTTGTTGTAGAGACCCTTCAGGAAACGCTTCGAATACTCGGCCTTGACGACAATCTCCTTGATGGGGTAGTAGTTCAGACCCAGTGCCATGCGCTTGATGGCGGTGTAGTCGTAGTTGGTGTTCTTGGTGGCACTGGCGTAGGGGTTGTAGGTCTCGAAACGACCGAAAATGTACATCTTTTGATTCTGCTTGCGCAGGCATTCTATCTGCGAGAAGATGTTGTAGCCGGCCTCGATACCCACGGCATAGGCATTGCCGCTGACAAATGCGGAGTGCTTGTAGGGGGACTTCGAGTTCAGGCGGTTGTACATATACTTCAGCTGGTCGGCATCGCCCAGATAGCCATAGTCTGCTTGTCCGCGGACAATCCAGTTGTGGTCGCTGTAGGTGAAATCAATGGCTCCTATGGCCACCTTTCCTTTGTACGTCGCACCAATGCCGTTGGCATCGTTGGGATAGCTGTTGCCTATAGAGTGGCCATAGTAAGCACTCAGACCGATGCGCAGGCCGGGTATGGTGTAGTTGTCCAGACGAAGGGCAACACCGTACTTGTTGGCAATGTCGAACTCCAGTGGCGACTTGGGTCCCTTCTTGATCCAGTTCGTATTGGTGAAGTTGTCGGCATTCAAGCCGGCCAGAAACTGTGCCTCGTAGCGGAAGTCGCCATAGCGACCCCAGAACGACACACCCGTCTGGTGCCAGGTGGAGGGCATGATGGTGTTCTCGCCCTCGGGACGGTAGACGGTGAAGAAGTTCAGCGGCTCGTGGTGGGCATTGTTCAGACCCACGGGCACCACAATGTGGCCGGCACGGATGTTTGCCCAACGACCGAACGACTTCTGCAGCCAGAACTGTTCCAGCTCCACCTCGCCGCCTTTCTCGGTCTCCTGTTCCCATTCACCACCTTCCTCGTCTTCCTTCTCGTAGGCAATGCCGTTGCCGCCGTGCTCGAACTCAATCTCGGTACCCAGCGACCAGCCCTTGCCAAAGTCGTAGCCCAGGTAGATGACGGCATGGGGTATGTCGAAACGGCCGTGCGAGGGGTCGTCCTTGTGTGCTTCGGGTTGGCTGTAGCGGCTTACGTGGTCGCTATAGAAGTTGCGTGAGTAGCCTATTTCGCCGTAGCCACCGATGGTGAAACGGCTCCCGCCGGCGTGGGTGAACGTACTGTCGCCTGCAGCAACCTGTGCTTGGGCTGCACAAACCACCGCAGCGGAAATAAGTAAGGTATAAAACAATCTTTTCATCTTGGTTTACAACTTTTAGTTTATTTTGGCTGCAAAGGTACGTGCTTTCCTGCTTTTGGGCAATACCTAAAAATGATGAAATCGTCTCAAACTATTGCACAGGTCATTAAAAATAGTTACTTTTGCACCATCGGAACATTCACTAATAATTAGTAATAGGTATGAAGAATCTCAAGATGTATGAGCCTGCAGACAAGATGATTACACTCATCAAGGACAATTACAGCGTGCTGCAGGCACTCGGCTCCTTCGGCATCAACCTCGGATTTGGCGACAAAACCGTACAGGAAACTTGCGACTACAATGGTGTGGACACCTACACCTTCCTCGCCGTCGTCAACTTCACCATCAATGACTTCACTAATTTTGAGGATGACGAACAAATCAGCGTACCCACGCTACTCCACTATCTGGAGGCCAGCCATGCCTATTACCTCGACTTCCAGTTGCCCTTCATCCGTCGCGAACTGGAAGAGAGCCTGGGCAAGGACGACCATCTGGGACACCTCATCATGCGCCTCTACGACGAGTATGCTCAGGAGATTCGCCGCCACATGAAATACGAGGAGAAAACCCTTTTCCCTTACGTTCAGTCGCTGCTCGACGGCAAACCCATGAGCGACTACAACATCGAGACCTTCTCCAAGCATCACGAACAGACCGACAAGAAACTGCGCGAGGTCAAGCTCATGATTATTAAGTACTTGCCCTCCGACGCCCACCTGAACAACAAGCTCACTGCCACCCTCTACGACATATATAATAATGAGGAGTGGCTGAAACAGCACGCCGAGGTCGAAGACCACATCTTTGCCCCTGCCATACGTCGTCTGGAGCGGCAAACTAAGCAGCAGGACGTCTCCAAGAACATTTCAAACATGGTTTTCAAGGGTGGTCAGGACAATGCCGAAACCCTCAGCGAACGCGAGCGCGATGTCATCATTGCCGTTGTTCAGGGTATGCAGAACAAAGAAATCGCCGACCACTTGTGCATCTCTATCAATACCGTTATCACCCACCGACGCAACATTGCCCGCAAGCTGCAGATACACTCCGCAGCAGGCCTCACCATCTACGCCATCGTCAACGGCTTGGTCGACATCTCCAGCGTCAATCTGTAAGTGCCCTTTGACGAGATTAGGGCCAATAGTCACGTTAATTTCTTCAAATCTTATTGTTATTTGAAAAATGTTGTAACTTCAGATATCATCGACGGTGCCAACATCAGGTTGGATGACAACATCAACCTGAGTACGGAGGTGACAATTAACGGTGGAAAAAGTTTCCCCGGTGGCGGCACCCCTATGGTGCCAGAGTTCTTCGATGAAGGACCGAATGTTTGGAGTGTAGAATGAAGAGATAAGAAGTAGCGGCGTTCAACTCCTGGACGTCGCTATTATATTTAGTTGGATATTTTCTCTTTGGGAAAGGCGCTATTTAGATTTTTTTTGTATCTTTGCAGTGTGATGCCGCTAAAGCGGAAAAACATGGGCATTGGCATCAATGCCATTACACCGTGAAATGCAGGTTTGACAATTGAAATTGATAATAAACGATGCATATGTATGACAATCTTTCCGAGGTGGCAACCCGTGATACACCGAAGATCTTCGAAAGTACGATGGAAGAGACGCTTCAGATGAAGAACGACGTACACGACGTGACGAAGTTCAGCACATTTATGAAGTCGGTGGTGGAAAAGTCGGGTATTGAGAAATCACTAGGCCGTCAGCTACGCTTGGCTGTCGAGGAAGCTGTTGTGAACGTAATCAACTACGCCTATCCTATTGGACAAGAGGGTGATATAGAGATACGTATCATGTGCAATGGTGAGACGCTGAAGACCGTCATCATCGACTCTGGGGTGGCCTTCGACCCCACTTTGCAAGAGAAGGTGGACACATCGTTATCGGTCGAAGACCGTCAGATAGGCGGACTGGGTATTCTGCTGGTACGAGAACTGATGGATACCATCAGCTACGAACGTGAAAAAGGTAAAAACATACTGACATTAATAAAAAATATTTAACTGATTATGAATACAACAATAGAAGAAATCAATGGCAAATTCATTGCCACGTTAGAAGGAGAGATGGACACTGCAGCAGCTGTTGAGGCTGAAGAAGTATTGAAACCACTCTACCAGAGCAACGGAAAGGATGTCATCATAGACTGCACGAACCTGGAGTATATTGCGTCCAGCGGCCTGCGCATCTTGCTGGGCATCCTGAAGGGAGCACAGGCCACTGGCAGCAAGGTAATCATGCGCGGTGTGAGCGATGACATCAAGAATGTCTTTGAGTTGACGGGACTTATCAGCATTTTCGAGTTCGAATAAACCGTGGCGACTTATGAAGGTATGTCGTGTGATGCTGCTATTGCTGGCATCTACAACAAGTTGGGCTCAGACAGACTCATCCAAAGTCAATCAACTGAGCGTGGGGCTGGACTTGATGACCCACGGTGAAATCTGCGGTGGGGGAATGCCGCGTTCTGAAAGTAAAGATATTGAGAAGGAAGACCGCTCAAACTTCCTTTTAGGGCGTGTGCGTATCAACGCAGACTACCAGCGACGGGGACTGCAGGTCCATGCTGTCATTCAGAACAAGTCGGTATGGGGCGCCAACGGCAACCAGACACTTAATCTTTATGAAGGTTGGGCTAAGATGACTGCCAAGAACGGACTTTTTGCACAGTTAGGCCGTGTGGCACTGTCTTATGATGACGAGCGCATTATTGGTCCTAACGACTTTGCTGTGGCGTCCAATACGCATGATGTGGCGAGAGTGGGCTATGAGGGGCATGGTCACAAGGCGCATGTCATACTGGCTTATAACCAAAATAGTGGGAATGTGTATAACGGTACCTATTATGTTGACGGCGCACAGCCCTACAAGAACATGCAGACCGTGTGGTATCATTACGATGTGCCCAACTTCCCGTTGGGTGTCTCGTTGCTCTTTATGAACATGGGCTTGCAGGCAGGAACGAACAACCTCAAGGATTGGGATTATAAAACGAATTCGGCTCGTACCGTCTATCAGCAGATGTTTGGTGGATACGTGAACTACAACTCAAATCATCTGACGCTTGAAGGCTCGTACTATCGGCAGACAGGAAAGTTTGTAACTAAAAAAATGGGGGCGACTAAAATCGATGCCTGGATGGCCAGTGTGAAAGCGACTGTTGCTCCTACTGACAAATATGGTTTAACAGTAGGCTACGATTATCTGAGCGGTGATGATTTTGTGCCAGACCTTTACGGGGGCAAATTCGGCATGCCGAATCATGAAGTATTTCATGGTTTCGCGCCTCTTTATGGTTCAAATAAGAAGTTCTACGGCATTATGGACTATTTTTATGAGAGTGCCTATGTCCACGGCTTCACGCCTGGTTTGCAGAATCTTTTCATCGGACCTTACTACAAACCCAATGCCAAGTTCGCTTGCAGCGCTACGTACCACTATATGGCTGTGGCTACTAAAGTTAGTGACCTCAACAAGACACTGGGGCATTGCATCGACATTCAGGCTAGCTATCAGTTCTCAAAGGACATCGCCATCTCGGCTGGCTATACACAAATGATGGGAACTGAGACAATGAAGCGTCTGAAACAAGACGACAGCAGCCAACAAGCACGCTGGGGCTGGTTCTCATTAATCATTTCGCCCAGCCTGTTTACTACAAAGTGGTAATAAAAAGATTAACAATAGCACAAGAAATAAACTATGAATATGAATCCCATTATTAACTTAATCCAGCATTAGGCCTTGGAGAAGATGATGGAGAATCCTGATTTAGTGACCTTCCTGCGCCCGCTGATGGCCACCCACTGCTACCGACTATGTACATCGTTTTGTGGATACTATTGTTGGTTTTGATTTCTTTAATGTATAGAACAAGCAGATTTTCATATCCTCTTCCCACAATTCATGATAGAAAGGACTGGCACTTGTTTCACCCGAACTGATCATTCAGTAACCATCGTTAATATTGCCAATCAAATAAAATCGGCTGGCCACTATGGTCAGCCGATTTTATTATCATCTGTGTGGAGAACTTATGCGAAAGGATTCTCGGTGGGGTAGTAGTCGCCCTTGGGGAAGTTGTAGTCAATCTCCTCAACGGGGATGCCCATATACTTCAGCACCTCCCACATGTACTTACCGGCGTGGTCGAACATCACGGCGCAGTGGTGAGGATAGTGCTTTTCGATGAGGACGTGTCGGTAGAAGCGGCTCATGTTCTTGATGCCGAAGATACCGATAGAACCGAACGAGCGAGTGGCAACGGGGATGACCTCACCCTGGGCAATGTAGGCACGCAACTTGGTGTCGGCAGTAGACTGCAGACGGTAGATGGTTGCTTTGCCGGGCTTGATGTCGCCCTCGAGGGTACCGTTAGTTACCTCTACAGGCAGAGCGCGGGCCATGATGCGCTGGAAGCACATGTTGCAGTTGCAAACCTTTGACGAAGCGGTGTTGCCGCAGTGGAAGCCCATGAAGATTTCCTTGTCGGTGTATTCGTCGCAGAGGAACTTCTTGCCCTTGATGCTCTCTTCGTACATATCCTGAGGTACGGTGTTGTTGATGTCGAGCAGGGTAACGGCATCCTGAGTGATGCAGGTACCGATGAACTCAGACAGTGTTCCGTAGATGTCGACCTCGCAGCTTACGGGAATGCCACGGCTGGTGAGACGGCTGTTGACGTAGCAGGGAACAAAACCGAACATGGTCTGGAAAGCAGGCCAGCACTTGGTGGTCAGGGCTACGAACTGGCGGCAACCCTTGTGGGCCTCTACCCAGTCGGTGAGGGTCAGCTCGTACTGAGCCAGCTTAGGCAGCACCTGAGGAATCTTGTTGCCGTGACCCAGTTCCTGAGCCATATCCTTCACAACGTCATCGATGCGGGGATCGCCGGCATGCTTCTGGAACGACTCGAGCAGGTCGAGTTCGGAGTTTTCTTCAATCTCGACATCGAGGTCATAGAGCGCGCGGATGGGTGCGTTGCAAGCCAGGAAGTTGTTGGGGCGGGGACCGAAGCTGATAATCTTCAGGTTCTGCAGACCCACGATGGCACGTGCGATGGGTACGAACTCGTGAATCATGTCAGCGCACTGAGCGGCATCACCAACGGGCTCCTCTGGAATGTAGGCGCGGGTCTTGCGCAGAGAGAGTGCGTGGCTGGCGTTCAGCATACCGCAGTAAGCGTCACCACGACCGTCAATCAGGTCGTTCTGAGTCTCCTCAGCAGCAGCGCAAAACATGGCGGGACCGTTGAAGTACTTGGCCAGCATGGTCTCTGAAATCTCAGGACCGAAGTTGCCGAGATAAACGCAGAGGGCGTTACATCCTGCCTTCTTGATGTCTTCAAGAGCCTGACACATGTGAATCTCGCTCTCAACGATACAGATAGGACACTCGTAGATGTCGGTAGCACCGAACTTGTCTACATATGCTTTTACAAGAGCCTTGCGGCGGTTGACTGCCAAAGACTCGGGGAAACAGTCGCGGCTTACGGCCACGATACCGATTTTGATTTGAGGAATGTTGTTCATTTAAAAATGATAATAAAGTAATGTTTAGTGAATAATGTTGCAAAGGTACATATTTTTATTTATAAACGAAGAATAATTCTCATTTTTTTAGGAATTCTTCGCTTATTGTAACGGTTTAGCAGTCAAAAGACCTGCAATCGCGGCATTATTCCGGCAATAGCAGGATGGTCGCAGAGCGTGCAGCCTGGGCACCCATGACCAGTACTTGGGCAATGTCGGCAGTCTTTGAGGGACCGCTGATGAACGTGCCGTAGCCGTAGTCGTTGAACTCAATGCGGCGGTAAGCCTCGTGCATATTGTTGACGATTTGTGACTTAGGCAGTAGGATGACCAGATTTTCAGAGATAAAGCAGACGGCTTTTTCCTTCATTTGCTGGGGTATCCACACACAGCCGTTTTCTGCCACACCGAACTTGCCACGAATGATGCCAACGTCTGTTCCGTTCAGGTCGCGGGCACGGCCGACCTCGTCTGGGTTGCGGGTGGCAATGGTAATCTCCGGCAGGTTGGAGGCAATCTCCTTGGCGTCAGGATACAACTCGCGAATCAACTCGTTGATGTCTCGTCCTGCGTCAACCTCTATGGAATTGCCACCCACGCTCTTGGTCATGTTCATGAACTGCAACAGCGGGTCGGGGTAGGTGATGGCCTGTATATCGCTCAGGTCGGGCATGTCGAACTGCTCGCGGATGTTCGCCCGGTATTTCTTCAGTATATCTTCTTTGCTGGACATGGTTTTTCCTTTTTTTACTTTTTTACCTTTTCAAGTTCTTTGATCATCTCGTGGAACGGCTTCTTGGGGAACTGCATCATCTTGTGTCCTTCGGCCCAAGGATTGAGGCTGCAGTTGATGATGGGGGAGGGGATGAGGTTCGCCCAGTGGGCCATGCCAGTGCCGAAGTTGTAGAGGCTGGATGAACCATAGAGCATGGACATGGCACGGCACATCAGCTTCTTCTGCGGATTGGCGGTACCTAAAGCGTCCAATTGCTGGCGCCACAGGTATATCTGGTCGCCTAGGTTCACCT
Organism: uncultured Prevotellaceae bacterium; assembly: GCA_900318795.1. Taxonomy (GTDB): domain Bacteria; phylum Bacteroidota; class Bacteroidia; order Bacteroidales; family Bacteroidaceae; genus Prevotella. The sequence goes on from ONLU01000021.1 coordinate 37,156, forward strand.
TGACGGGGCATACGGTCTGACACGAATTGCAGAGGGTACAGGCGGAGACATTGCCGCTATGGGCTTGCGGGTCGCGCAACATGCCGAGGTTGATGCCAATGGGACCGGGGATGAAGTAGCTGTATGAGTAACCGCCCGAGCGGCGGTAGACGGGACAGGTATTCATGCATGAACCACAGCGGATGCACTTCAGTGACTCCCAGTGCTTAGGGTTAGCTATCCACTCAGACCGGCCGTTGTCTACCAGAACGATGTGCATGTGGTGGGCTGTAGGGCGAGCCTTGCGGAAGTGCGATGTGTAGGTGGTCGTGGGTTGTCCCGTGCCAGCACGGCAGAGCATGCGTTGGAAGACGGCCAGACAGTCGTAGTTGGGGATAATCTTCTCCAGTCCTATGGCGGCGATGTGCAATTTGGGACACGAGGTGGACATGTCTGCGTTGCCCTCGTTGGTGCAGACAACGATGTCGCCCGTCTCGGCAATGCCGAAGTTGGCACCTGTCATTCCGGCATCGGCCGTCAGGAACTCATTGCGTAGCGACAGGCGTGCCATATAAGTAAGGTACGTGGGATCGTGGTTGCCTTTCTCGTTGGAGATTCCTTTCTCCTCGAAGAGTTCGCCCACATCATCGTGATTCAGGTGGATGGCGGGCATCACGATGTGTGACGGTTTCTGGCCTTTCAATTGAATGATGCGTTCGCCAAGGTCGGTCTCGACTACCTCAATGCCGCGCGCCTCCAAGTACGGATTCATCTCGCACTCCTCGGTGAGCATCGACTTCGACTTGACCATCTTCTTGACGTTGTGGTTCTTCAGAATGCCGTAGACAATCTCGTTGAACTCCTGAGCGTCTTTGGCCCAGTGTACTTCCACACCGTTCTTCTCGGCATTGGTTGCAAACTGGTCCAGATACTCGTCCAAATGGGTGATGGTGTGACGCTTGATGGCGGATGCCTTCTCGCGCAGCTGTTCCCACTCGTCCAGCCCCATGGCCATGTTGTCACGCTTGGTGCGCACGGCCCAGAACGTGGCATCGTGCCAGTGGGCATACGTCTGGTTCTTCAGGAACTCCTTGGCCGCTTTGCAATGTTGTGTACTCATAACTTTCCTTTTTTTCTTTTTTACCCTTTTACCTTGATTAAAGTCCGGCGCCCAGTATTTCTACGACATGCTTAAACTGAATCTTCTGCCCCTGCTTTTTGGCTACGCCTGCCATGTGCATAAGGCACGAACAGTCTGGGCCTGTCACGTATTCTGCTCCCGTCTGGATGTGCCGTTCCACCTTGTCGCGTCCCATTTGTGCTGAGACGGCAGTCTCTTCGATAGAAAACATGCCACCAAAACCACAGCATTCGTCAGGGCGCTCGGGCTCAACCACATCAATACCATCGACCAACTGCAGCAGGTCCTTGATTTTGTTGAACTTTTCAACATGCTGTTCGGAAGGGCTCGAGAGCCCCAACTCGCGTACACCATGACAAGAATTGTGCAGACTGACCTTGTGGGGGAAGGTGCCTAAACGGCGGTCAACTTTCACCACGTCGTGCAGGAATTCCACAACGTCCATAGCCTTCTTGGCCGTCAGACACTCATGGTGAAGCAGTCGCGGATAGTTCAGACGGATGAAGGCTGTGCAGCTGACGCTGGGGGTGACCACGTAGTCGAAGTCATGGAACAAGTCCTCAAATTTCTCTGCCAATGGCACTGCTTGTTGTTCGAAACCGGCATTGGCCATGGGTTGTCCGCAGCAGGTTTGCCCTTGTGGGTAGGTGACATCAAGGTCAAGGTGCTTTAGTAGCTTGTAGGTTGCCACGCCTACCTCCGGGTAGACTGCATCCACGTAACAGGGTATGAAAAGACCTATCTTCATATCGGTATATGTTTTGTTTTTACGCCCTAAAGAGAAAATAGTTAAAAACCGCAGGGTAGGGCTGATAGCTGATACATCAAGGTACGGGCTATACGTTCGTGCCCTTTGTCATTCGGGTGCAAACGGTCAATGTCTTTGTCGTGGAAGTATTGGGCGTATTCGTCTGTCATAGGATAGAGACCACTGACAGCATTCAGGTCAATTACGGGGACTGCCCAAATGTTGCCGGCTTCCTTTACGGCATTGATGTATTCTTCTAAATAGATGCCACACTGGTTGGTGTAGTCTTCTGTAATTTGCCAATTCTTTTCATTGCGGTAGAACTGGGCGCGGTGGATAGGGGTCAACAGTACAATCTGTTGGGTGGGGTACATACGCTTTACCTTGTCCAATGCAATATTGATGCGCCCACGATAGGTCTCTGGATCCATTTTAAGGTAGCGGCGTTCACGCTCTACCAATTGCTTGGGTTGTCCATGCCCATACATGACTTGCTCCTTTTTCACGTCGTACCATTCGCCAATGGGTACACCATTATTATAGTCGTTTGTGCCAATGAAAATCAGAATGGCATCTACCGAGTCTCCGTGCTCAGACTGTAACTTGTCTGCTTGGCGGGGAATGTCATTCCATTGACGGCCGCTGACTGCATAGACATAAGGAGTGATGCCTAGCCAGTCCTGGAGGAAGTTCCAGTATTTTAGTTTGGAACCGTTATTTCTGGGGTCTGTTATCGAGTCGCCAAAATAGGCTACGCGTTTTTGCATCCAAGGATGTGTAAATGTTCCTTGGGCATTGACGGCTCCGCATAGCAGAGCCGTCAATGTCAATATTAATAATCGCAGTTTCATGTCTTAATATTCCATCACGGCAGGCAACTCTTTGGCCTGATCAATCATCTTCTGGATCTCAACAACGGCAGGAACGCGGTTGGTCAGATTCTTTTGGGCATTTACCTCTTCCAACTTCTTCTGCAGATTCTCTGCCACACGATGTTTCAGTTCTTTGACGGTATCGACGCCGCTGGCTTCCAATAACTCGGCAAACTGAGGACCAACGCCGTTGATGCGGTATAAATCGCAATGGTTTGCCCATTTCAAAATCAGTTTGGGACTGATCTCTGTTGCCTCGGCCAAAGCCTTACGGCCAGCAGGCTTTGCACATTTCTCTAATAACTCTGCATCAGTTGTGATACCTGCTGCAATCAGTTTCTCGGCGTATACGTCACCTACGCCCTCAATGTCAATTACCTTGTAAGTCATAAGCATTATTGGTTTTAGTTTGTTGTCGCAGAAACGTGCTCTTTGCACACTGCATCCGCAAATGTACGAAAAAATATTGGAGCAAGCAATGTTTTTATTCTTTTTTAATACAAAAGATGCTCTCTCACCCAAAATAAATGTGTATCTTTGCCGCGTTTTTAATTAAAGAAAGAAAAAATTATGGATTATAAGGAATTAGATTTTCGGGGAGTTTCTGCTGAAAGGCAGTGGGACGTGTCAGCTGCTTTCCCCGTGCTGATGCGTAAGGTGTATGTATGGATGACTTTGGCATTGGTAATCACAGGCTTCACCGCCTATGGAGTGGCCACTAGCCCTGGTATTCAACAACTGGTATTTGGCAACTCCATTGTCATGTGGGGCTTGATTATTGCTGAGTTCGCTCTTGTCATTGGTGTCAGTGCTGCCATTAACAAACTGTCGTTAACCACGGCAACATTGATGTTTATTCTTTATTCTGTCATCAATGGTGCGCTCTTGTCGTCTATATTCTTGATTTACACCGCTTCGTCCATTGCTACTGTGTTTTTCATTACGGCAGGAACCTTTGGCGCGATGGCACTGGTAGGATATACGACAAAGACAGACCTTACCTCGATGGGGAAGATCCTGTTTATGGCCCTCATCGGCTTGGTCATTGCCACGCTGGTCAACCTCTTTGTCAAGAGTTCTGGTTTTACACTCATCCTTAGCTATGTCGGTGTGCTCATCTTTGTGGGTTTGACTGCCTATGACTCCCAAAAGATTAAGCAGATGATGCTGCAGGCTCCCGATGCTGGGGAAGGTGCACAAAAGTTGGCTCTACTCGGAGCACTTACGCTGTATCTTGACTTTATAAATCTCTTCATCTATTTACTGCGCATATTTGGGAAAAGAGAGTAGCTTTTATTTAATATAATAAGGTGTAAGGTTTTCGCATTGTCAATAAATGCGAAAACTTTTTGTTTTATTTCAAAAAAAGTCTGGAAAAAGTTTGGTGATTCGAAAAATAGTCGTACCTTTGCACCCGCTTTCGCTCAAAAACGTGAGCGTTAGGCACAGCTAAAAGAGTTCTTTGAAAGACTTACATAGACAGAGAAAGAAGTAGTACAAGAAGCGAGGATGCTCTTGCCTGGTGTGAGAGTGTTCTTGGGTAGAGACAAGAGAAGTGAAACCGTCAAATTCTATACTACCGGATACAAGGCGTTCTGAGACAGAGAAACAAAAGAAATAGAATATTTAGTATGAAGAGTTTGATCCTGGCTCAGGATGAACGCTAGCTACAGGCTTAACACATGCAAGTCGAGGGGCAGCATGAAGTTTGCTTGCAA
>ONLU01000017.1:0-366 GCA_900318795.1 uncultured Prevotellaceae bacterium
GACGCGAACGGTCTGCATAGGGGTACGGGAGACGTCCGCACGATGCAAAGAGACTATCCGGATAGCTGACGGGACCTATCTCCACAACCCACGCCAAGCCTATGTTTAACTTTTTAATTTTTCAAAAAATCTATGAGTCAGAAATTCATTAAGGTGAAGAACAACAACGAGGATTCTCACGCCTATGGCAAGTACTATGCCACGGCGGTGTATGACAAGAAGTTCATCGAGACCGAGGAGCTGGCCTCGTTCATCCAGACGCAGGCGTCGGTGAAGAAGAGCGACATCAAGGCCGTGCTCGACGAGCTGGGCGAGGCGCTGAAGCACTTCTTCGAGATGGGCCAGAAGGTGAAGCTGGACGGTATC
>ONLU01000017.1:410-45441 GCA_900318795.1 uncultured Prevotellaceae bacterium
GGTGCGGTGAAGCAGAAGTACGTGGTGGTGAAGACGCTGGTCAAGGATGTGGTGTTCGAGGAGACCCATGACAACACCATGAACGCGGAGGATGGAACGGCCCATGGCAGCACCGGCGGTGACAGCGGCTCTACCACCAACGGTGGCAACAGTCAGCAGGGCGGCGGCTCAACGGGCGGTAACACCGGAGGCGGTACGACCACGGGCGGTTCGACAACAGGCGGTGACCCTGACCCGGACGGCGGCACTAACTCGGATGAGTAGACTAAGAGTTCAAGGTTCAAAGTTCTCTGACCTAAAGGTCAGAGCGACCCAAGGGTCGATGACAAGGTTCTCTGACCTAAAGGTACAGAGCGACCCAAGGGTCGATGACAAAGTTCAAAGTTCAAAAATGTTATGAAGAAGGATACTTGGAGACAGATTATTCAGATGATTATCACAGTGTTAACTGCCATTAGTGGCTCGTTCCTGTCTGCTACGAGGGCGGGCTTGACATCCGCGGCAAGCCCGCCGACACACGCACCGAGGCACAGCGGCAGGCCCTCAGGCGGTTGCTGAAGGAACTGAAGGAGCGCTACCCCCGCGCCCTCATCGTAGGCCACCGCAACCTGAACCCGCTGAAAGCCTGCCCGTGCTTCGATGCCGTGAAGGAATATCGCGACTTACAGCCATAAAAAACGGCAGGCCAGAGAACTCGGAGGGGAGGTGCTCAGCACGTGATGTGCGGCACCTCCCCTGTTTGCTGTTGTATCTCGATGGAGGGTTGTTCACCCCGAACTGTTACTTGATAACCTTCGTGGTGACGGCCTGGCCATTAGCCATGCGCTCCACGCGGATGCTGATGCCCCGCTGAGGCTCAGCCAATCGACGTCCGTTCAGGTCGTAGTACTCGGTAGCCGTGATGGCAGAAGTACGCACAGCGCTGATAGCGGTGGTTTTCTGATAAGCGGGGTAATACTCTGTAAAGTTGCTTTCACCATTGGCGTTGCCTGCCTTCATGATGTCCTCTACCAGTGAGTTGGCATAAACTTCCAGATTGGTGTACCATCCTTTCTCGGTGTCTATCGTATAGAGGTTGCCGTCGCTTTTGTCATTGGGGTTCAGCCCGTTAGCAGATTCCCACTCGTCGGGAATACCATCCTGGTCTGTGTCGAATCCGTCTGGGCGTTTGGTTGACTCCAGCTCATAGGTTCCTTGATCTCTGACGTAGTCGATGATGCCGGGACGATGGGTGACGGACTTTCCGTCGCCACTCTTCGTGGCAGAGCCCGTGTATGTCGTAGTGCCGGTAGAGGCTTCTTTCAGGTATCGTGCGTCTACTGCATCACGATAAAGCGAAGCTCCCACGTTAGCCAGCACACTCTCGTATGTTTGCTGGGCTGTGTGGGTGGTGATGTCACCAATGGCTACAGGCTCGTCAAGCTTGATGCGGACACAGTCTGTGCCTCCGCTGTTTTTCACATATGCTACCTGGTCGCCATACATGTGGTTGGCATCAGTGCAGTATTTTTCGCCATTGATAGTATAGGTACCATCGTCGTAGATGACTCCGCTCCAGTCATAGTTCTCGGGACTATTTGCCGCTGTGACGTAGTTGCCGTTGATATAGTACCGCGAGCAGTAGCCCATGAATGGAGAACCATCGGCATTGCCGTCATTAGCTACCGAAATCTGGGTGACACGTGTCTTGTTGACAGTTGCGGGGCCTGCCTTGTAGTAGTTGTTGACTATATTGATATTGCCACCGCCTGTACCGCCATAACATCCGTTTCCGTTGCCCCAGTTGTACATGACGCAATTGCGGAAATCGACAATTTCTGCCTGGATGGCATTGCTATACTTTGTCTTATCGTACCCATCCCAGTTGTAGCGTGCTCCACAGAAGCGAGGGACACGGTTCTGCATGTGGCAGAGGAAATTGTGGTGGAACGATGCTTCCTTGCCACCCCAGATACCGCCATAGCTATGCTCGCCTTTTGAGTGTCCGGGGTTGGCGAGAGCCTCACCCAAGGTACACCACTGCATGGTGTAGTTGCGGTTGTCGTAGAAGGAGGCTATCTCGTCAATGCTCCATGAGAAGGAACAATGGTCGAGAATCATGCCTTTGAAGTTTCTGGCCCACGTGGCATCAGCACCATCGTTCACGTCCTTTTCCTCACCACGTCGGATGCGGATGAAGCGCATAATGATATTATCGCCATTTGGGCGAACGGTACGATAGCGCAGGGTAATGCCAGGAGAGGGTGCTGTCTGTCCTAAGATGGTAATATTGCTCTTGATAGTCACGTCAGACTTCAATTCGATGATACCGCCCACATCGAACACCACAATACGGTTGGAGGAACTGACTGCCGTACGGAATGAACCCGTCCCCGAATCGTTCAGGTTTGTAACGTGAACAACAGTCTTGCCTCGTCCACCAGTGACGTAGCGTCCGTGTCCCTCTGCTCCGGGGAATGCTGGTGCCTGAGCCATTGTGCAAATGGAAATAATGGCCAAAACTAATGTGAATAGTTGTCTCTTCATTTCTATCTTTTACTTTTTAAACATGTTCTCGGTGGTGTAGCCCAGCGCTTCCATTTCGAGGGAGGCCCAGATGAAGGGACCTACGCCCTTGGCATCGTTAGCGCGGATGGGCTCCGACAGATAGTAGGCATAGCTTCCGTCACGACGACGGTTCTCCTTGACGCTGCCCTTGGGGTTGATGCGCTTCATGGCTGACTCGACTTCGGGGGTGACAGCCGGGCCAAGACCTGCAACCTCGCAGCACTGGGTGAGCGAGATGGTCTTGTCTGCATGAATCTGGATGAACTTCTCTATCATGCTCTTGTAGGCACGGATGCCAGCATCGCGGTATTTCTCACCAACATAGCCTTTGCGGTAAGCCTTCAGCAGGACATAGGTGAACATGGACGAGCAGGTGCTCTCCAGATAGTTGCCCTCGCGTTCGGGGCTGTCCATGACCTGATACCACAGACCGGTCTTCTTGTCCTGCCACTTCAGGATGGCATCGAGGTCTTTCTGAAGCAGGTCGATGACTTCCGAACGGCGGGCATAGTCCTCAGGCAGTGCGTCGAGCACCTCGATGAGGGCCATGGAGTACCAGCCTTGGGCACGCCCCCAGCAGTGCTGTGACAAACCGGTTTCGTTGTCGCTCCAGAAGGCCTTGCGAGTCTCATCGTAGGCGTGGCGGTTCAGACCTGTCTTGGGATCGAGAGTGCGCTGATAGGTTATCTTCAACTGATTGACAGCATCGTCGTAGATTTTGGTGACAGCACCTTTCTTCTTATTCTTTGCCGGAGTGGTGATAGGAGCTGTCAGCGTGCGGAAGGGCAGTCCCATGAAGATGCCGTCGAGCCATACTTGGTAGGCGTAGATGGCTTTGTGCCAGAAGACCTTGTCGGCAATGGTGCGTGGCTGGTCGTTCAGCTGTTTCATCATGGTCTGCATGGCCAGCAGGTTCTTCGCCTCGGGCCAGTTCTGATACATGCGGGTGACGAAATGTCCGGTACGGATGTTGTCGAGATTGTAGTCCAGCATGTTATATCCAGTGATGTTGCCCTTCTCGTCAATCATCTTGTCGGTGTACATCTTGCAGTAGTTGTAGATGTCCTGACCGCCATAGCGGAGGTAGGTGTCCAGCATGCCCTCCAGTTCGATGCCCATGACGTAAGACCACTTGGGCTTCTTGGAGAAGTCGAGCATGTAAGACTGTGGAACGCGCTTCATCTCGGAGTAGGTGAGCCACTCGGAGTAGTGCTTGTAAGGCATCTCCTGCAGAACGAGTGAACCGTTAATCATGAGGTTCTCGTACTTCACGTCCTGAGCCAGACCCTTTTGGTTGATGGGCTTGTTGTAGACACCGTCGAACTGGCAGTTGCGAACGGTGATGTTGTTTACCGTATAAGCCAGCTTCGGGTCTTCGTAGCCCACAATCATGACGCCGTACTTAGACTTCTTGCAGGTGACGTTCTCCATGGTGACGTTGCGTACGGTGGGATAGAATCCACGGCAGCAAATCTCGCGTGGCTCGTAATCGGTATTGATTTTCAGCACCGCCTCGCCACACTGCCCGACGGTGATGTTGCGCATGTTGATGTTCTCGATGATGCCGCCACGGCAAGAGTTGGTCTTGATGCGCAGCACACGGTCCAGCGAGGGAGAGTCCATCTCGCAGTTCTCGGCATAGACATTCTGGCAACCACCGGAAATCTCGGAACCGATCACCACACCACCATGGCCGTTGTTGAACTTGCTATTGCGGATGATGATGTTCTTCGACGGTGTGCCGGCAAAACGACCCTGGCCACCCTGGCGGCCGTCGTTATTGCGTCCGCTCTTGATGGCAATGCAGTCGTCGCCAGTATTGAAGAAACAGTTCTCAATCAGCACGCGGTCGCACGACTCGGGGTCGCAGCCGTCACCGTTGGGACCATCGTTGTTGATGTGCACACCACGTACGGTAATGTCCTTCGACAACAGGGGATGAATGACCCAGAACGGAGAGCGCAGCAAGGTAACGCCCTCAATGAGGATGCCCTCGCACTGGTTGAAGTTTATCATCTGGGGACGCAGACCGTCAGTCGGTCCGAAACGGCGCTGGTCCATGTCAACACCGTCTTCAGCCTGCTTCAGCAGTCGGGCACGGGCACCCATGTTCTGGGCTATGCCGCCTTCCTTCATGCCAAATTTCTTGCTGCCGCACCAGGGCCACCATGTGTCATTTGTACCGCCACCATCGATGGTTCCCTTACCTGTGATGGCAATGTCGCGGGCCTGATAGGCGTAAATCAGCGGTGAGAGGTTCCAGCAGTCCAGTCCTTCCCAACGAGTGGGAACGATGGGGTAGAGCTCTGGCTCGAAGGCAAACTCCAGCACAGCGCCCTCCTGCACTTCCAGGTTGACACCCGACTTGAGCTGGATGGCTGCTGTCAAGAACTTCTGCCCAGCGGGAATGACCACACGGCCTCCGCCCTTTTTCGAGCATTTGTCGATAGCTTTCTGGATGGCCTTCTGGTTCTTGGCGGCAGTGTTGGTTGTCTTAGCGCCATACTTGGTGATGTCATACACTTTGTCAGCAAACTGTGGCATGCGGATGCTTTGCTCAATTTGCTTGTACTGCTGGTCGTCCCAGCCCTTTGCCTGTGCAGTCAGGGCGACGATGCACAGCGTCAGCAACGATAATAGTTTTCTCATTTCGTCTTGTTTTAGTAGTTTTGAGTGCAAAGATAATGAAAAAGCGTGAGATAACCCACGCTTTTACATATTTTATTATTTTTCCAAAGCTGCGAAGAGTTGGTCCAATGCTAAATCTGCGTTGCCTCCGGACTCATCGAGCAGGGTGACAAACTTCGAACCGATGATAGCACCGGCAGCGTTGTCCTGTGCAGCCTGCAGGGTTTGCTTGTTGCTGATGCCGAAGCCAATCATGCGTGGATTGCGCAGGTGCATCTGGTCAATGCGTCGGAAATACTCCTGTTTCTGTTCGTCGAATGATTTCTGTGCTCCCGTGATGGCAGCGGAGCTAACCATATAGATAAAGCCATCGGTATGGTTGTCGATGAAACGGATGCGTTCTTCGCTGGTCTCAGGAGTGATGAGCATGATGACGCGCAGGTCGTAGCGGTCGGCAACGGGCTTGACGGTTTCCAAATAGTCGGCAAATGGGAGGTCGGGGATAATCATGCCCGACACACCGGCTTCGACACATGACTGGCAGAACGCCTCGATGCCATAGTGCAGGATGGGGTTCAGATAGCCCATGAGAATCAAGGGGATATGAACTTGGGGCTGGATGGATTTCAGCTGGTCGAAGAGCAGTTGAAGGCTCATGCCGTTATGGAGCGCCTTGGTGGCTGCGGTCTGAATGACGGGACCGTCGGCCAGCGGGTCGCTGAAGGGGATGCCGACCTCGATGAAGTCGATGCCGCGGCGTTGCATGGTCAGGATGACATCGGTAGTGCTGTCGAGGGTCGGACAGCCTGCACAGAAGTAGAGAGAGAGGAATTTCTTTTCCTGTGGCCTTTCGGCGAATAACTGGTTTATCTTGTTCATAATTGTTGTAAGAATTGATTGAGTTTCTGAATGTCTTTAAGGGCAGGGGCGAGCTCGAAACGGGAGTTGAGGTCGATGCCGATGCACTGGGGATGGTGGAAGGCCTTCACGCGTTCTGCATCATCGGGACCAATGCCGCCCGATAAGATAAAAGGTGTCTGGCCATGATATGCCGTGAGGACAGACCAGTCGAACTTGCTGCCATTGCCACCAACCTGCTGGGCTTTCGTGTCGAAGAGGAAATAGTCAGCATGACCTTCGTAGTCGTAAGACGGGGCCAAATCCTCAACTGTCGCGATGTTGAAAGCTTTCACAACCTGCCATGGACGTAGCTGGTCGGCATATTCCGGCGTTTCGTGGCCGTGCAGCTGGATGAGGTCAAGACTATAGGCGGTAGCTGTTCGTTTGACTGTTTCCAACGCTTCATCGACGAAGACCCCGACGCGTTTGCAGCGTGTGGGCAAGTAGGTTGGGGGAGCAGCAACATACCGGCTGGACTGGGGCCAGAAGATGAATCCCATCCAGTCGATGCCCAATGCTTCTGCAGCACGAATGTTGTCGGCATCGCGCATGCCGCATACTTTCACCAATTTGTGTTGTGGCCGTTTATTGATTGTCATTTACTTTGCCAATGAATTGTTGAAGGGTAAGTCCCGGGTCGGGTGTCTTCATAAACGTTTCGCCAATGAGGAATCCGCGGAAGCCGGCAGCGCGAAGGTCGCGGACCGTCTGTGGAAGGCTGATACCGCTCTCGCTGACGAGGATGGGACTTCGGTGCGTAGTACTGCCATAAATGGGTGCATTACATAAGGAATGAAGGCGCTCGGCAAGGCGGAAAGAGGTCTGGACATCGGTGACGAACGAACCGAGGTTGCGGTTGTTGATGCCACAAAGGTCAGGAGAAAGTTCGGCATACTCCAACTCCTCTTCAGCGTGCATTTCCAGGAGGACTTCAAGACCCAACTCGTGAGCAGAGCGTATGAGTGCGGAACACTCGTTGCGAGTGAGGCAGGCGGCAATGAGCAGTACTGCTGAGGCTCCGCAGAGACGGGCCTGCAACAATTGGTACTCGTCGATGACGAAATTCTTGTAGAGCACGGGAATCTGTACTCCGGAATGGCGGGCAGTGGTGATGAACTCGTCGCGGCCACCAAAGAAGTGCTCGTCGGTCAGAATGCTTATGGCTGCTGCGCCGGCCTGTTGGTAAGCCAGGGGAATCTCGTCTGCCCGGCCTTCCTCTTTGATCCAGCCCTTCGACGGTGAGCGACGCTTGAACTCAGCGATGATGCCCGACTCAGAGAATACAAGCGCCTGGGCCATGGACGGTACGGCAAATTCAAGCATGGCTTCTACGTGGCGCTGCAGTTCGCTTTGGGGCAGAAGTTGCTTGAAGCGCGCTACCTCCTGACGTTTGTGGGCTACGATTTCTTGTAGGATGTCTTGCATTGCTTTTCTCTTTTTTTTTATTCGGTATAACGTGATGGCGGTATAGCGTAATAACGTGATAACCAGTGTGATGTGTGCTCTGTCTTAACTGTTTAATTCGACAAACTTCCAGAAGGTGTGCAGGGCAGAGCCGCTGTCGATGGACTCGCGGGCAATGGCGATGCACTCGTCGAGCGACTTCTGTCCGTGCTCCAGCACTTGGATGCCAAAGGCGGCGTTGGCCAGGACGATATTTTTCTGAGCGGGCAGAGCGCGGTTCTCCAGTACGGCGTCAAAGATTTCCTTGGCTTCCAGCTCGGTGGCTCCGGCAACGAGTTCTTCGGGACGGGCTGGTGTGAAACCGAGGTCGGCGGGTGAGAAGATGCGCTCGTACTGGTTGGTGGTGACTTTGAAGTCGCCAGTGAGTGAAATCTCGTCGTAGCCGTCAATGCTGTTGACAATGCCGTAGTCGATGCCCAGACGCTGGTAAACCTGCTGGTAGAGACGCATCTGATTGAGGTTGGCAACGCCTAAAAGCTGGCAGCTGGGCTGGCTGGGATTGACCAGCGGGCCGAGCAGATTGAAGATGGTTGGGAACTGGAGTGCCTTGCGGATGGGACCGACGAACTTCATGGCGCGGGCAAAGAGCTGAGCATGCAGGTAGACAATGCCCACTTCGTCCATACAGCGGTTCAGCTGGTCGATGTCATCGGTAAACTTGACACCGTGCTGGGCAATGACGTTCGAGGCTCCACTGGTCGAGGTGGCTGCATAGTTGCCATGTTTTGCCACCTTGTATCCAGCGCCGGCAATGACAAAGCAGGAGGTGGTGGAGATGTTAAACGTGTTCTTCCGGTCGCCTCCGGTGCCTACGACGTCAATGTAACGTTCGCAGCGCAAGGGGACGGGTACGCCGGTTTCCAGTATGCCGTCGCGGAATCCCAGCAACTCGTCGACGGTGACTCCGCGCATCTGCAGACAGGTCAGCAGGGCGGTTATCTGTTCGTTGGGGTATTCACTCTGCGTGATGCCTATCAAGATGTTTTTCATCTCCTCGCGGGAGAGCTCTTCGTGGTTTAGCAGGCGGAAGAGATAGCCTTTCATAGTCTGTTCCATATCTTTCGTTTTTATGTTTTTGATGTTGTTTTCAGATGTTGCGCACGAGTCACAAGAACATCCAGTTTCGCAGCATTTTCTTGCCATCAGGCGTGAGGACACTCTCGGGGTGGAACTGGATGCCGCGGACGTTCAGCGTCTTGTGCTTCAGTGCCATAATCTGGCCTTCGTCAGAGACGGCGGTCACCTCCAGACAGTCGGGCAAACCATTGCGTGAAACTACCCACGAGTGGTAGCGACCTACCGTGATGTTAGTGGGCAGACCGCTGAAAATGGGGTCGTCGGACACGATGCGGCATGGGGTAGCGACACCGTGGAACACATCGCTCAGGTTCTCCAGACGTGCACCAAAGACCTCGCCGATGGCCTGATGGCCCAGGCAGACACCCAGGATGGGTTTGCGGTTTGCATAGTGGCGGATGACATCCATCAGCAGACCAGCCTCACAAGGGATGCCCGGACCAGGTGACAGAATGATTTTATGGTAAGCCTCAAGGTCGTCCAGCTGGAACTGGTCGTTGCGCAGGACGGTCACCTCTGTGCCTAATTCCTTTACCAGGTGGGCCAGGTTGTAGGTGAACGAGTCGTAATTATCGATAATGACTATTTTCATTGTGTTTGAGTTTTTGCGAATGTTTTCAATTGGGATTAAAGGATTTCTGCCTGGAGGATAGCTTTGCGCAGGGCACCCAGTTTGTTGTTCACTTCCTGCAATTCGTACTCCTCGTTGCTCTTGGCTACGATGCCTCCCCCAGCCTGGAACCATAGCTCACCATTGCGCGAGACGAAGGTGCGGATGGTGATGGCTTGGTTGAGGCTGCCATCCAGTCCGATGACACCGATGCAGCCGCCGTAGGCACCACGGTTGTGCGGTTCGTATTCGGAAATCAGTTGCATGGCGCGGACCTTTGGGGCACCGCTGAGCGTACCTGCCGGGAAGGTGTCAATAAATGCCTTGATGGGGTCTGCACCCTTGTCCAACTCGCCGCTGACGCGTGACACCAGATGAATGACGTGTGAGTAGTACTGGATATCCTTGTAGTAGTCTACGTGGACATCGTGGCAGTTGCGGCTCAGGTCGTTACGGGCCAGGTCTACCAGCATCACGTGCTCAGCATTCTCCTTCGGGTCCTGACGCAGGAATTCCGCTCCCTCGCGGTCGGCCTTTGCGTCGCCAGTACGTTTGGTGGTTCCTGCTATCGGGTCGATGTAGGCCCGACGACCCTCGATGCGGCAGTGCGTTTCCGGCGATGAGCCGAAGATGCGAAAACCTCCGAAGTCAAAGTAGAACAGATAAGGCGAGGGATTGATGCTGCGCAGTGCCCTATACAATTTGAAGTCGTCTCCCTCGTACTTCTGGATGAAACGGCGAGACAGTACAATCTGGAACACGTCGCCACGCAGACAGTGCTGAATGCCGTGGCGGATGTTCGCCTTGTGTTCCTCGTCGGTCAGCGTCGAACGTACGTCGCCCACAGGATGGAAGTCGTACAAGGGAACACTGGCGCGGTTCATAGCCTTCAGAATATCGTCAATGGCAGAGGTTTCGCCTTCCTCAAGACTTACTACCTTCAGCAGGTTGTTATGATGGTCGAAAACGATGACCACCTTATATAATATATAGAGCACGTCCGGGGCATCGTTCTTCTTCTGTGTCTCGTCCTTGACGTCAATATGCTCAAAGTAACGTACCGCATTGAACGATGTATAGCCAAACAGTCCACAGACGCTGGCATCGTCGCCTTCCACGTGAATACGGTCTGTCAGGGCATGGATGGCTTCTGCCGTACCGAAATCATCACCAATCTCGTGTTTCTCGCACAATCCATTGGGGAATGTAATGGTGGCCGTTCCGTGTCCGACGGCAACGCTGGCCATGGGATGGATGCCGATAAACGAGCGTGAGTTGCTTTGATCGTGATAGTCCGAACTCTCCATCAGAGCCGACTGCGGATAGAGGTCGCGCAACCGCATGTAGACACCCACTGGTGTGTAGAGGTCTGCCAGAATGGTCCGGCTTGTTGTCTTGTAATTAAAAGTTTCCATATTCTCCAGCTAAGTTTTTGTTCTTCAGATAAGTTTCTACATCCTTGTCGCCACGACCACTGACCGTCAGCACAACTACGTCGTCCTGCTTAAACTGCTTCTTGCTCAGCGCAGCAATGGCATGAGCGCTCTCGATGGCAGGGATAATGCCTTCCATGCGTGTCAGTTCGTAGCCCGCACGGATGGCTTCGTCGTCGTTGATGCTCAGTACTTCTGTACGACCTTGGCGAGCCATGTTGCAATGCATGGGACCTACACCGGGATAGTCCAGACCAGCAGAAATGGTGAATGCCTCTTGTATCTGGCCGTCATTGTCCTGCATAACCAGCATCTTCGCACCGTGCAGGATGCCCACGGTTCCGCGGTGAATGGTTGCTGCAGTATAGTCGGTATCCCAGCCATGTCCACCGGCCTCTGCCAATACTATCTTGACGCGTTCGTCGTCCATGTAATGGTAGATAGTGCCAGCGGCATTGCTTCCGCCGCCAATGCAGGCAACGAGGTAGTCGGGATAGTCGCGTCCTATTTTCTCCTCCAGCTGCCATTTGATTTCCTCCGAGATGACGCTCTGCATTCTGGCTACCAAGTCAGGGTAGGGGTGTGGGCCCATGGTCGAACCGACAATGTAGAACGTGTCCGCAGGATGGCAGCACCAGTCGCGGATGGCCTCCGAACAAGCGTCGCTCAGTGTCATGTTGCCCGTGCGGACAGGGTGCACTGTGGCACCAAGCATCTTCATGCGCTCTACGTTGGTGTGCTGGCGCTCTACGTCCGTCGCCCCCATGAACACTTCGCACTGCATGTTCATCAGTGCACATACCGTTGCTGTGGCAACACCATGCTGGCCGGCTCCAGTCTCTGCAATGATGCGCGTCTTGCCCATCTTCTTGGCCAGCAGGATCTGGCCCACGGTGTTGTTGATCTTGTGTGCACCAGTGTGGTTCAGGTCCTCTCGTTTCAAGTACAGCTGGCAGCCGTACTTCTCGCTCATCCTCTTGGCGAAATAGAGCGGACTGGGTCGTCCCACATAGTCTTTTAACAAAGCGTGATATTCACGCTTGAACTCCTCAGTCTCAATGATTCCGCGGTACTGTTTGCGCAGGTTCTCAACCGTAGCATAGAGAATCTCGGGAATATATGCCCCGCCGAATTCTCCGTAAAATCCATTTTCGTCTACTTGGTAACTCATATATTTCATAGTTTTTATGTGATGATTCTGATTCAGAAAGAAAAGAGGCTCGTCGCGTTACCGACGAGCCTCTATCTTTCATGACAACATGCAATGGCTACGTTTCCCGCGACTTTTACAATCTCGAGTTACGCCACCACCAGATGTTGAACATTGCTTTCATTGTTTTTTGAGTCTAATTTCGTTTTGATTTACGGTTGCAAATTTACGCTTTTTATTTTAATCTGCAAACATTTTGCTACTTTTTTTGCGTGTTTGGTAGAAAAGTTGCTTAAAAATTTGCATTTTATACAGAAAACACCTATATTTGTGCCTTGATAAGCTTTTTCCCACCCGTGGTACTTGCCACAAAGGCTTATCTTCATTGTTAGAGGTTGGTAGCGTCCTGCACCAACCTCTTTTCTATTGGAAGAAAAAATGCCCGGCTTGTGAGCGTCGGGCATTTTGATGTTCGTATGTTTGTTTACTGAATTTCCCAGCCAATGGCGGAAGCTCCAAGTACAGCAGCAGACGCTCCGTCCAATCCGCTCACCAGGAACTGTGCCTTGTTCTTGAAAATCTTTAGCACATGGTTGTTGTAGGCCTCGCGGATGGGATTCATAATCAATTCACCGGCTTTCACCATGCCTCCGAAGAAGATGAAGGCCTCGGGACTGGAGAATGCCGCAAAGTCGGCGCAGGCTTCTCCCAGCATCTTGCCAGTGAACTCGTAAATCTCCTTGGCCAGTTCGTCGCCCTTGCCTGCTGCAATGGACACGTCCAATGAAGTGATGTCTTCCGGATTCATCTCACGCAGGATGCTGGCGCGGTCGGTCTTGGCGAGCAGTTCACGGGCTGTACGGGCAACACCCGTTGCAGAGCAGTAGGCTTCCAGACAGCCAGTACGTCCACATCCGCAGCTACGTCCTTCTGCACCGCGTACCATGGTGACATGGCCTAACTCACCGGCAAAACCGTCGTGACCATAGAGCAACTGTCCGTTGACGACAATGCCAGAGCCTACACCAGTGCCGAGGGTAATGACGATAAAGTTCTTCATGCCGCGTGCCACACCATAGACCATCTCTCCGATAGCTGCTGCATTGGCATCGTTGGTCAGTGCTACAGGGATGTTGTTCAGACGCTCGCTGAAGAGCTGGGCCAAGGGAACCACACCGTTGTGAGCCCAGGGCAGGTTAGGAGCAAACTCAATCGTACCCTTATAATAGTTTCCGTTAGGCGCACCGATACCCATTGCCTTGATTTTCTCAATGCCGCCTACCTGGTCGATAATGACCTGCAGTGCTTCAACACAGGCATCCACATAGTCTTCTGCCTTTTCGTAATTACCTGTTTTGATAGCCGTAGTAGCCTTAATCTCACCGCGGGCATCTACGATTCCAAATACGGAGTTGGTGCCTCCTAAGTCCAAGCCAATGACGTAGGGCTTGATTCCTTGTTGTTCGTTCATAATCTATTTCTGTTTTTGGTTATGTAATTCAAGTTTCAGCCACAAAGGTACAAAAAATATCTGAATCGGCAAGGATTTCCCGATTTTATTTCGTACCTTTGCAGTCGATATGCCGTTTCACGTACCTATTAATATATTAGATTTCATCTTCAAGGGCATGCTCATCGGGATGATTGCATCGGCACCAATGGGGCCTGTGGGCATCCTGTGTGTGCAGCGCACACTGAACAAAGGGCGCTGGTATGGGCTTGCCACGGGCATCGGTGCTGCTATCAGTGACATTATCTATGCAGGCTTCGCCGGTTTTGGTATGTCGTTCGTCATGGACTTCATCAACAATGACCAGAATCGCTTCTACCTTCAGATAGTCGGCTCTCTGCTGTTGCTTTGTTTCGGAATCTATACCTATCGCACTGATCCGACGCGTAAGATGCACCAGTCTGGTACGCAGAAAGGTTCGTTGTGGTACAATATGTGGACAGCATTTCTGGTGACCTTCTCCAATCCCCTCATCATTTTCCTTTTCCTGGCTATGTACGCACAGTTTGCCTTTGTGCTTCCCGACCATCCTTTTGAGATGATTGTGGGATTTGCCAGTATCGTAGGTGGAGCCCTGTTGTGGTGGTGGGGACTGACTTGGCTTGTAGACAAGATACGCGCCAAGTTTGACGAATATGGCATTCGTCTGATCAATCAGTTCATCGGTGTGGCAGTGATTCTGGGCTCTATCATCATGCTGCTGGGTACGACAACCAATCTTGTGAGATTTATTTAGAATATGTTTATAGCACAGGAGTTACGCAAGAGTAATATTGCTGAATACCTGCTCTACATGTGGCAGGTGGAGGATACGATACGTGCCTTTGGCTGTTCCTTGTCAAGGATACGTCATGAGTATATTGACCGCTTTGACTATACTGATGAGCAGAAAGAGGAAGAGACCGACTGGTTTGGCAATCTGATTCGTATGATGAATTCGGAAGGTTGCCGGGAGCAGGGGCATATACAGATTAATAAGGTGGTGATGCAGCAGCTGCAGGAATTGCATGCACAGTTGTTGTCGTCGTCGAAGTTTCCTTTCTACAACGCAGAGTATTATAAGGTGCTGCCCTATATTGTGGAACTGCGCAATCATGGTGCCAACAAAGAGGAGAACGAGATTGAGACGTGTTTCAATTCGCT
Source organism: uncultured Prevotellaceae bacterium (assembly GCA_900318795.1). Lineage (GTDB taxonomy): Bacteria > Bacteroidota > Bacteroidia > Bacteroidales > Bacteroidaceae > Prevotella. The sequence continues at coordinate 14,873 of ONLU01000017.1, forward strand.
CTATGGCGTCATGTTGCTGCGTCTGCAGAAAAAGGAGATTACGACCAACACCCAGCATGCTGTCAAGGAGATATCGACCTTTATCGGTATGCTGAACGACTATTATTTGAAAGATAAGCAAGAACCATTAGAGTTTGAGTGATATGAATGTACTGGTAACGGGCTGTAACGGCCAATTGGGAAACGAGATGCAACTGCTGGAGAAGGAATATCCCCAGCATTCGTGGTTTAATACTGATGTGGAGGAACTGGACATTACCAGCCAGCTGGCTGTCGAGCAGTTTGTAGCTCAGCATCAGATAGACGGCATCGTGAACTGTGCAGCCTATACGGCTGTCGACAAGGCCGAGGACAACAAGGAGCAGTGTACGACGCTGAATACCGTTGCCCCGTCATATCTGGCAGCAGCCGTGGAGAAGCGCGGCGGCTGGCTCATTCAGATTTCGACCGACTATGTCTTTAACGGTACCAAGTACACGCCGTACGTGGAGACCGACACGCCCTGTCCGGACAGCGTCTATGGTTCAACCAAGCTGGCTGGCGAACTGGGTGTGTCGAAGTTCTGCAAGCGCTCGATGATTATCCGTACGGCGTGGCTTTACAGCACGTTTGGCAACAACTTCGTGAAGACCATGATCCGGTTGGGCAAGGAGAAACCTGAGTTGGGCGTTATCTTCGACCAGATAGGCACGCCCACCTATGCCCGTGACTTGGCCCGCGTTATCATGACGGCCATCGAGAAGGGCATACGGCCCGGTGTCTACCATTTCTCGAACGAAGGTGTCATCTCGTGGTACGACTTTACCAAGGCCATCCATCGTCTGGCAGGCATCACCACGTGCCATGTCCGTCCGTTGCATACCAGTGAGTATCCGACACCGGCTCATCGTCCGCACTACAGCGTGCTTGACAAGACCAAGTTGAAGCAGACTTACGGCATCGAGGTTCCTTACTGGGAAGAGTCGCTGGCCGAGTGTATTGCAAAACTTTGATTTCGGGGCCGTGCCTAAAATATATAATGGAATATGAATCAAGAAATAGAACGTAGAAGAACCTTTGCGATTATCTCGCACCCGGATGCCGGTAAGACCACGCTGACCGAGAAGTTCCTGCTGTTTGGCGGACAGATTCAGGTGGCCGGTGCCGTCAAGAACAACAAGATTAAGAAAACCGCCACCAGCGACTGGATGGACATCGAGAAGCAGCGTGGCATCTCCGTCTCGACCTCGGTCATGGAGTTCGACTATACTCCTGAGGGCTCTGACGTGGAGTATAAGGTGAACATCCTCGACACCCCGGGTCACCAGGACTTTGCCGAGGACACCTACCGCACGCTGACGGCTGTCGACTCGGCCATCATCGTGGTAGACGGTGCGAAGGGTGTGGAGACTCAGACCCGCAAGCTGATGTCGGTGTGCCGCATGAGGAATACGCCCGTCATCATCTTCATCAACAAGATGGACCGTGAGGGCCGCGACCCGTTCGACCTGCTGGACGAGCTGGAGAAGGAACTGGAAATCAAGGTCCGTCCGCTGTCGTGGCCCATCAACCAGGGTGCCAAGTTCAAGGGCGTCTATAATATCTACGAGCAGAAGCTCGACCTTTTTACCCCCGACAAGCAGCGCGTGACGGAGAAAGTGGAGGTGGACATTGACAGCGAGGAGCTGGACAAGAGAGTGGGCGAGCAGGATGCCGAGAAGCTGCGCGAGGACCTGGAGCTGGTCAGCGGCGTCTATCCCGACTTCGAGGTGGATACGTACCGCTCGGCCGAGGTGGCTCCCGTCTTCTTCGGTTCGGCACTCAACAACTTCGGTGTGCAGGAACTGCTGAACTGCTTTGTCGAGATAGCCCCGTCGCCGAAGCCCACCAAGGCCGAGGAGCGCATGGTGCAGCCCGACGAGCCCAAGTTCACGGGCTTCATCTTCAAGATTACCGCCAACATCGACCCCAACCACCGCTCGTGCATAGCCTTCTGCAAGGTGTGCAGTGGCAAGTTCCAGCGCAACCAGCCCTATCTGCATGTGCGCCAGGGCAAGACGCTGCGCTTCTCCTCGCCGACGCAGTTCATGGCGCAGCGCAAGTCGACCATCGACGAGGCCTGGCCGGGCGACATCGTGGGACTGCCCGACAACGGCATCTTCAAGATTGGCGACACGCTGACCGAGGGCGAGCAGCTGCACTTCCGCGGACTGCCGTCGTTCTCGCCGGAGCTGTTCAAGTATATCGAGAACGACGACCCGATGAAGTCGAAGCAGTTGCAGAAGGGCATCGACCAGCTGATGGACGAGGGTGTCGCCCAGCTGTTCGTCAACCAGTTCAACGGCCGCAAGATTATCGGCACCGTCGGTCAGCTGCAGTTCGAGGTCATCCAGTACCGTCTGGAGAACGAGTACAATGCCAAGTGCCGCTGGGAGCCTGTCCACCTGTATAAGGCGTGCTGGATAGAGAGCGACGACGAGAAGGAGCTGGAGAACTTCAAGAAGCGCAAGTATCAGTACATGGCCAAGGACAAGGAGGGCCGCGATGTTTTCCTGGCCGACTCGGGCTACGTGCTGTCGATGGCGCAGCAAGACTTTGAGCGAATCAAATTTCACTTTACCAGTGAATTTTGATTCTAATGAAGAATTAATTATTAATTATAAATTATAAATTAGCGAATGCGTACAGAGGAAGATATAAAAAATGCCGTTGAGGTATTGCGGCGGGGTGGGGTGATACTCTATCCGACGGACACGGTGTGGGGCATTGGCTGCGACGCGACGAACGCCGAGGCCGTGCGCCGGGTGTATGACATCAAGCAGCGCGACGACTCGAAGGCGCTCATCTGCCTGGTGGACAGCGATGCCCGCCTGCAGCGCTATGTGCGCCAGGTGCCGGACGTGGCGTGGCAGTTGATAGACAGTCTGAAGGACAGTGGCGCCAAGCCGACGACCCTCATTCTGGACGGTGCCGTCAACTTGGCTCCGAACCTGATAGCCGACGACGGTTCGATAGCCCTGCGCATCACCGCCGAGCCCTTCTCGCGCGAGTTGTGCTACCGGTTCCAGCGGGCGCTGGTCTCCACGTCGGCGAACATCAGCGGCGAGCCTGCCGCCCAGAACTACTGCGACATCGACCCGCGCATCGTCGAGTCTGTCGACTATGTCTGCTGGTCGCGTCGTCAGGAGCACAAGCCTCACACGCCCAGCAGCATCATCCGCCTGCGTCCGAACGGCGAGGTGACCATCATCCGCAAATAGTCTCACGGGGGGCAGGGCAGCGTTCCTGCCCTCCTTATATATAATAAGGTGTAGAACTTTTCCGCCGGGATTCTCTCCGCTTCGAGCGAGAGAGAGTCCCTGCGGGATTTTTTTGCGGCAGCGGGGCGGGGGCACTTGGGCTGAATGGCGGGTTTTCTGCTAAATGTTAGGCTTTCTCATGCGTTTTAACGTTTTTTTTTTGACGCGCGTTTGCATTTTTTGTAGTAATTTTGAATATCCTTTGGTTTTTCGCTCGATTTGCACTAACTTTGAGCTAAAGCTCGAAGTTTCTCTGACCTAAAGGTGCAGAGTGTGGCGTTGCAATCTCTCGTTCGACAAAACAAATAAAAACGAGTTTTATTTGGTTTTGTTCTCACTTATTCGTAACCTTGACCCTTGGTCAAGTTAGGCGGCATCTCGGAAAAACTCAAATAAATTTGGTTTTTCGCTCGATTTGCACTAACTTTGCAGGCATAATGGAAAACAGACCTAACGAAACTGCTTATCCCGCGTGGCTGGGGCGGCTGCACCAATGGCGCTCAGAGCATGTCAGCGACAAGATGTTCCTCCTGCTGCTGGCATTCATGGTGGGCGTGCTGGCAGCTGTGGCGGCAACGGTGCTGCACGGGCTGATCAACCAGATAGTGGCGCTGCTGACGGGACACTTCGCCGCCGACTCCTACAACTGGCTCTACCTGGTGTACCCCGTCATCGGCATCTACCTCACCTCGCTCTTCGTGCGCTACGTCGTCAAGGACAACATCTCGCACGGCATCACGCGCATACTCTACGCCATATCGTCCAACCGCTCGCGGCTGAAGGGCCACAACACGTGGTCAAGCGTCATCGCCTCAGCCATCACCATCGGCTTCGGAGGCTCGGTGGGAGCCGAGGCACCCATCGTGCTCACCGGATCGGCCATAGGCTCCAACCTGGGACGGCTGTTCCGGATGGACAACAAGACGCTGATGACGCTCGTCGGCTGTGGTGCCGCGGGAGCCATCGCTGGCATCTTCAAGGCCCCCATCGCCGGACTGGTGTTCACGCTGGAGGTGCTGATGATTGACCTGACCATGGCGTCGCTGCTGCCCATCCTCGTGTCGTGCGTCACGGCGACGTGCTTCACCTACATCTTGCGCGGCGACGCGGCACTCTTCACCTTCCACCTCGACTCCGGGTGGACCGTCCAGCGCGTGCCGGCGTGCATACTGCTCGGCATCACCTGCGGACTGGTGTCGCTGTACTTCATCCGAACCATGAACGCCTGCGAGGACATGTTCGCCCGCTTCAAGGACAAGCCCTACGTGCGACTGCTCATAGGCGGCGCCATGCTCAGCCTGCTCATATTCCTCTTCCCGTCGCTCTACGGCGAGGGATACAACAGCATCAACCTGCTGCTGAACGGCAAGACCGTGGCCGACTGGGACGAAATCATGGACGGCTCGCTCTTCTACGGACACTCCGAATACCTTATTATATATATAGCACTGGTGCTGCTGACCAAGGTCTTCGCCACCTCGGCCACCAACGGCGGTGGTGGATGCGGCGGAACGTTCGCACCCTCGCTGTTCATCGGGTGCTATACGGGATTCCTGTTCTCACGGCTCTGGAACATCAACCAGATAGGCATCTACGTGCCGGAGAAGAACTTCGCCCTGCTGGGCATGGCCGGCGTCATGTCGGGTGTCATGCATGCACCGCTGACGGGCATCTTCCTCATTGCCGAGATTACCAGCGGATACAACATGTTCATGCCGCTGATGATAGTCTCTGTCGCCAGCTACCTCACCATCATCATCTTCGAACCGCATAGCATCTACGGCATGCGACTGGCCAAGCAGGGACGACTGGTCACCCACCATACCGACCACGCCGTGCTGACGCTGATGAGCCTCGACTCCGTCATCGACCGCGACTACCAGGCCGTCGACCCCGACATGGAGCTGGGACGCATGGTGCACAAGATAAGCCGCTCGCACCATGCCGTGCTGCCCGTCACCGACGCTGCCGGCACGCTGCTCGGCGAAATCAACATACAGAAGATACGCCACGTCGTCTTCCGCACCGAGCTATACCACCACTTCACAGCTTCGCAGCTGATGGTACAGCCCGACGCCATCCTCTACGACAATACTCCCATGAACAAGGTGATGAAAACCTTCGAGCGCACCCAGGCTGACTGGCTGCCCGTGCTCGACGACAACCAACATCTGAAGGGCTACATCTCGCGCAAGCGAATGTACGACATGTATCGCAAGATGGTGCACGACTTCAGCCAAGACTGATTCCCCGAAACGTCGAAGCATCGAAATATCGAAACGTCGAAATATCGAAAACAACGAAAAAAACATCGAAACAACACCATGCAGAAAAAAGACCTTAGAATAGTATTCATGGGGACGCCGGAGTTTGCGGTGGAGACGCTGCGGGCGCTGGTCGAGAACCAGTATGACGTCGTGGCTGTCGTGACACAGCCCGACAAACCTGTCGGCAGGCACGGAAGCGTGTTGCAGCCCTCAGCTGTCAAGCAGTACGCCCTGCAGCATGGTTTGCCCGTACTGCAGCCCGAGAAGATGAAGGACCCGGAGTTCGTCGGGCAGCTACGCTCCTTCCATGCCAACCTGCAAGTAGTGGTGGCCTTCCGCATGTTGCCCGAAGTCGTATGGGACATGCCCGAGTTCGGCACCTTCAACGTCCATGCCGCACTGCTGCCACAGTATCGCGGCGCGGCACCCATCAACTGGGCCGTCATCAATGGCGAGACCGAGACGGGTGTCACCACCTTCTTCCTGGACCATGACATCGATACCGGTCGTATCATCCGGAAGAAAACCTTCGCCATTCCTGACGATGCCGATGTCGAGTATGTCTACGACGGACTGATGCACCTCGGTGCTCAGTTGTGTCTGGAGACCCTCGATGCCATCATCGCTGCCGACGGCCATCCGGCATCTGTCGCTCAGAACTCAGTCCTTGATGGTTCCCCCATCAAGCCTGCCCCCAAGATATTCAAGGAAACCTGCGAGATTGACTGGACCAAGTCCGCCAAGCAGGTCTACGACTTCGTGCGTGGACTGTCGCCCGTGCCTGGCGCCTGGACCACTCTGGTGACCCCCGACGGTAAGGAAACCGTGCTGAAGATTTACAAAGCCAGGAAGACTGGGGTGGGGAGCAGTGCTGTAGGGACGCTGAGCGTTGAGGGCAAGTCGCTGTACATCGCGGCACAGGACGAACTGCTCGAAATCGTTGAGTTGCAGCTGGCTGGTAAGAAACGCATGGCTGCCAGAGACTTCCTGAACGGGATGAAGAATCCCGACCTGTGTCATGTAAAATAAAAATAAAGGTTAAAGACATAATAAACATATTGGCTCTTCGTTATATAAGTAAATAATGCTAAACATATATTTGCCTATGCAACATTTTACTCAAGACGAATTGAAGCCAAAACCATCGACCATTCTGTTTATCAAACAGTTTGCCCGTATGTGTAATTCAAACAAGAAAGTAAATAATGGCTACAATAGTATCTCCGTCATTGCTTGCTGCTGACTTCCTGCACCTGGACAGCGAGCTCGAAATGATTAACCGCAGCGAAGCACAGTGGCTGCATCTGGACGTCATGGACGGCGTCTTCGTTCCCAACATCTCTTTTGGCTTCCCCGTGCTGGAAGCTGTGGCAAAGAAGTGTCAGAAAGCGCTTGATGTACACTACATGATTGTACATCCAGAGCAGTACATCAAACAGACTGCCAAGCTTGGTGCCATGATGATGAACGTCCATGTCGAGGCATGCACCCATCTGCACCGTACCGTTCAGGAAATTCACAATGCCGGCATGAAGGCGGGCGTCACGCTGAATCCTGCATCACCGGTGTCGTTGCTCGAGGACATCATTGACGATGTAGACATGGTGTTGCTGATGAGTGTCAATCCAGGTTTCGGTGGACAAAAGTTCATTGAGAACACGATTCAAAAGGTAAAGCGCCTGCGCAGGTTGATTGACGAGCGAGGGGCAAACGTGCTCATTGAAGTTGACGGCGGGGTACAGGCAGAAACGGCTCCAAGGCTGGTACAGGCTGGAGTCGACGTGCTGGTCAGTGGCAGCTATGTGTTCAAGAGCCCAACTCCCGAACAGACCATTCATCAGCTCTGCGCGCTCTAAAGCTCCATGTTCAGCTGAATCTGGTTTTGCTTGGCTATGCGGCGCATGTTGATGAGCGCATAGCGCATGCGGCCCAGTGACGTATTGATGCTGACACCGGTTATCTGCGCAATCTCCTTGAACGACAAATCCTGATAGAAACGCATGTAGACCACTTCGCGCTGGGCTGCGGGCAGGGCATTCATGATGTTGCGCACATCACTCATAATCTGCGTGTTGACAAACTCCGTCTCGCGGTTGCCATCCATCAAGTCTTCACTCTTCAGCTTGCTCAAGTCGTTATCTGCTCCTGTTTCCACCAGGTGCTCACTTCTCTGCTGGCGGTAGACATCCATGATGATGTTGTGGGCAATACGTGTCAGCCAGAATGAGAACTTGCCGCAGTCTGTGTACTTGCCTTCCTGCAACTTCGTGATAACCTTGACAAAAGTGTCTTGGAACACATCGTTCGCCAGTTCGGGGTCGCGGACCACGAACAAAATGTAATTGTAGAGCTTCTGTTGGTTGCGAGCTAATAACTCATCAAACGCCTTATCGTCTCCTTCTACATAGCGCAAAGCCAACATTTCGTCGGTCAAGCTATTGTACTTCTTCATATGTTTTGTTTTTGTTATGAAGTAGAAGTTGCTTCGATAGGCAGTCTTTTTTAGATAATGGTTATTAACTTTTATTGTTATTTCGGCAGCAAAAGTATATAAAAATCTCAAAATAGCCAAATAATTGGGGCAAAAAATGCTGCTTTTGTGGATTTTGTCGTATCTTTGTGCTTGATTCACGACTTAATAAGTAACAAAATGCAAAAACTTTTCGTTCCCGGCCGTTTGTGCTTGTTTGGAGAACACACTGACTGGGCAGGGCATTATCGCACCATGAATGCCGATATCGTGCCTGGAGCTTCTATTGTGACTGGTATTGAACAGGGTATCTACGCAGAAGTAGAGAAATCTACCATTTTCGAATTGCAAAGTGATGCCCCTGAGATAGCAGAGGTGTGGCATGACTTCTCATGCCGCATGGATGAGTCCGAGTTGAAGAGTGTGGCCAAGTCTGGTTCGTTCTTCTGCTATTGCGCTGGTGTAGCATCCTACATGTTGGAGTGGTACAAAGTTGGTGGCGTCCGTATTCGTATTACTGATATGACCCTGCCCATGAAGAGCGGACTGTCGTCGTCTGCTGCTATCTGTGTCTTGGTTGCGCGCGCGTTCAATTTATTGTATAATCTGAACTTGAATACATTGGGCGAAATGAATATCGCCTATCTGGGTGAACTCCGCACATCAAGCCGTTGCGGACGTCTGGACCAGGCTTGTGCCTTTGGCGTGAAGCCGAACCTGATGACCTTTGACGGTGACGAGATTGAGGTCAAGTCTCTCAATGTCAAGAAACAGCTGTACTGGGTCTTTGCCGATCTTTGTGCTGAAAAGGATACCATCAAGATTCTGTCAGACCTGAACAAGGCTTATCCGTTTGCTTCTAATGAGGCTGAGGAAAATCTCCACAAAGCTTTGGGCGAATGGAATCAGGAGATGGTTGAGCGCGCTGTCAAGTACTTGGCTAATGGTGACCGTGAGTCTCTCGGACGGTTGATGACAGAAGCCGAAGCCATGTTTGACAAGTATGTGGCTCCAATGTCGTCGGCACTCTGGGCTCCCAAGTTGCACGAGGTGCTTCATGACCCGCAGATACTTCCTATGGTTTATGGAGGTAAGGGAGTTGGTTCGCATGGTGACGGCTCAGTGCAATTCCTGGCCCGTAGTGAGGAAGACCAGAAAAGACTCATAGAATATCTGAAAGCGAAGGGCTTGAAAGCTTATCCGCTGACGCTTCGCCCTGTACACACAGTTCGGAAAGCCATCATTCCTGTGGCAGGTTTTGGCACCCGGCTTTATCCGGCTACCCGTGCGCTGAAGAAAGATTTCTTCCCTATTCCTTGTGCCGATGGCATGGTGCGACCTGTTATCCTCATTCTATTGGAGGAATTGGTAAAGAGTGGAGTAGAGGAAATTTGTCTGGTGCTGGGCTCTGAAGAGGAACGCATGCAGTATACAGAATTTTTTGACCGGCCACTGGGCGAAGACCATCTGCGTAAGTTGAACAGTGAAGCTCAGGAATACGAGAATCGCATTCTTGACATCGGCAAGCGCCTGCACTATGTCTACCAGCATGAGAAACGAGGCTTCGGACATGCCGTCTATCAGGCAGCACAGTTTGCAAACAACGAACCCGTCTTGCTGTTATTGGGCGATACTCTCTATCGCAGCCAGTCGAACAAGCCCTGTGCATTACAGTTGATAGAGGAGTATGAACGCTATAACCAGTTGATGGTCAGCATTCATGCAGTACCTTTGACCGAGGTGAGCCATTATGGTATTCTGAGTGGTGTGTGGGAGGACAAGGAACGTTCGATTCTCAATGTGTCCGTCATGAACGAGAAACCCAAGGCTTCGTATGCAGAAGAATTCCTTGGCGTTCGCAATGCCGATGGTGAGAAGGAATACTATAGTGTTTTTGGCCAGTATATCCTGACGCCCGATGTGTTTGCCCAGTTGGCAGAGGACATACAGAAAGCCGATGCAGAGGGTGACCATCAGCGTGAGATAGAACTGACAGCCGCCCTTGAGGCTGTTCGCCAGAAGAGCGGCATGATGGGTGTCAGACTGCAGGGTAAGATGTACGATATGGGTAATCCCAATGCCCTGCGGCGCTGTGTAGAAGAGTTTGCTAAATAGAATAGCGTTGAGGTTTACCTTTGTGAAGGTTCCTCTGCACGACGTAACAGATACTGGCCGTAGTCATTCTTTATCATGGGCTCGGCCAGTTTCTTTAATTGCTCACTGTCTATCCAGCCACGCTTATAGGCAATCTCTTCCAAGCAGGCAACCTTGAGTCCCTGACGCTTCTCGATGACTTCGATGAAAGTCGAAGCCTCTGACAATGAGTCGTGGGTGCCTGTATCAAGCCAGGCAAAACCACGTTGTAGCGTCTGAACCAACAATTTCTTTTGTTGCAGATATTCCTGATTGACTGTAGTAATTTCTAATTCACCACGTGCTGAAGGCTTAATGTTCTTGGCAATCTCTACTACGCTGTTAGGATAGAAGTAGAGCCCGACAACTGCATAATTGGATTTAGGCTTCTTGGGCTTCTCCTCAATAGAGAGACAGTTGCCGTCTTTGTCAAATTCTGCCACTCCATAACGCTCAGGGTCGTTGACATAATAGCCGAAAACGGTAGCCATACCGTCTCGCTCTGCGTGTGCCACAGCCTGCTTCAGCATGCCAGTGAATCCGCTGCCATAGAAAATGTTGTCTCCTAATACCAGACAAGCACAATCATCCCCAATAAACTTTTCACCGATGATAAAGGCTTGAGCCAGTCCGTCAGGGGAAGGCTGCTCGGCATACTCGAAACGAACGCCCAGGTCAGAGCCATCTCCTAACAAACGCTTGAAACCAGGCAGGTCATAGGGTGTCGAGATAATCAGAATCTCGCGAATGCCTGCCAACATCAGCGTTGAGATGGGGTAGTAGATCATTGGCTTGTCAAAGATGGGAATTAACTGCTTTGATACACCTTTGGTAATTGGATAGAGGCGTGTCCCGCTGCCTCCGGCTAATACGATACCTTTCATAATGCTTTGTTGTTTAATGCTTTTCAGTTGCAAAGATACAACTTTATTCTGAAAACATTTGGTAGATTTGGCAAAAATATCTAATTTTGCACCTGTTTATGTAATCTTTAACAGATTTGAAGTGCTTATGAAACATGTTATACGTACGCTATGTGCAACCATATTTTTAATGTCCCAGATGCTATCCTTTGCCCAGCAGGCTGAACGGTTTAGCATCAGCACATTGAACGTTGACGGCCTGCCAAAGAAAATCCTTGTTTTCAATGTAAAACCTAATGGTCCAGGCAGCGCAGGTACAGTCCGCATTGGCAAGTATCTTTTCCAGAAGAACTATGACCTTATGTTTTTTCAGGAAGATTTTAACTATCATGACGAACTCACAGCCTTTCTGGAAGATAACTACCAGTTTGACACCTGGAGTGGTGACATAGGCGTGCTGGACGGGGTACATAAGGTAGACCTGTTGCATGCTCAGAACCACCAGTTCGAGTGCGACGGGCTGGGAGCCTGCTGGAAGAACGGCATCCAAGTGACGGCAGTAACCCGTACTCCGTGGAACGACCATTTCGGTAAGTTCAGCCATGCGGGCGACGAGCTCATCAAGAAAGGCTTCCGCCGCTATGAGGTGACGCTGGCCGGCGGAACTCGGATAATCGTCTACAACCTGCACATGGATGCAAGTAGCGTCATCGACGAGAAGGAGGGCAAGGATATGAAGGACCGTGCAGCTCGTCAGGGAGAATACAGACAGGTACGCGAAGACATCATGAACCATTTTGACAATCGTCCCGTCATCATTCTGGGCGACCTGAACAGTTACCATAGCCGTGAGAAAATCAAGGAGAACTTTATTGATGTCATCAATGCCACAGGTCTGGCCGAGGCTCACGATGTATGGATAGAGGTGGAGAAGAAAGGGCAGTATCCTACTGGCCAGCAAGAGCCAATTTACTCAGAGACGGAAGACAGACTGCTGGAAGGAGAGTCCAGGGACAAGATTATCTACATCAACCCTGTGAATGGCCCGAAACTCAAGCCGCTGACCTATCTGCTCGACACTGAGGGCTATCAACGTAACGGCAAGTTCATGGGCGACCACATTCCCGTGGCTGCAACGTTTGAAATTCTTGGAGGAGCCAAGACGGCTCTTCAGAATTTGCAGGCAGAACAACAGGACGACTCTGCCGTTGAGTTCTACAACCTGAAAGGTCAGCATATTGATCAGCCTGACAAGGGTATCTATATTGAGCGCAAAGGCAAGGATGCCCATAAACGTGTTATTAAAAAGTAAAGATGGCTATGAAAAAGATATTGATAACTCTATTAATGATTCTTGTCGCAGCGCTTAACGTTGCCGCACAGGGCGTAACCTATAAAATACTCCACGAGAATAATGACACCACCGTCAAGTGCAACGTAGAAGGATTCTCGCTGGGCTCGCGTGCCGTCCGCCACATCGTCTACGAGTATCCCTCGACCGATGCCGACGGCAAGCCTGTCACCATCAGTGGCATCGTGATGGTGCCTTCCGACGTTGACAAAGGCGAGGTGCCTTGCGATGGCATCATTCTGTTCAATCACGCCACACTTGGCTCGCTGGAGGACGCTCCCTCGCAGGGAGGACTGGTTTTCCCCAGTGGCCTGTTGGCCAATCCGCTGAAGCCTAACTACATTGTGGTGATGAGTGACTACATTGGCTTTGGATCGTCGAAGGACCACCCTTATGAGTACCTCTGTGGACACACCAATGGTCGTAACTCGCTGGATGGTCTGCTGGCCGCCCGCCAGATGCTGACGGACAAGAATATACCTATGGGTAAATACCTTTTCAACGTAGGCTTCTCGCAGGGTGGCACGGAAGCGATGTATATTGCCAAGCTGCGCGATACTGAGGAAAAGTATAAGAATATCCATTTCGACAAGACCTTTGCCGGTGGCGGTGTGCTGGACATTGAGAAAGCTTACTCCGAGTATGTCAGGCTGGACAAGGCCGATGCCATGAGCGACATCGCCATCATGCTTATCTCGGTCAATGAGAACTATCACCTCGGCATTGACTACAAGGACTTGTTCAACGAGCCCTTTGCCTCTCATGTGCAAGAGTTTCTGGAGAAGAAAGATAAGGACGTGCTGAGAAAGTATGGTGTTGCCGATCTTGACTCGCTCCACCAGCTGCTCACTCCTGCCTATATGGATTTGGAAAGCGAGCCAGCCAAGAAACTGATGGCTAAGCTGGCAGAAATCAAGATATCCAATGGCTGGACACCTGACCTGACGCAGAAATACTTCATTGCGCACAGTCGCCACGACAACTATGTGCCCGTACAGTGTTCGCGCAGTTTGCTGACCTGGATGGAGGATCAGGGTTTCAAACCCAGTGTCGTGCCCGGTAAGACCAATCTGCAAACCAACATGCTGATATTCAAGCTGAAGCACCAGCCTTCCGCTATTGTATGGGGCATTCAGACCATGGCAGCCATTCAGTTCTGGCCCGTTGCCTACTACGAGGGTGGATTGAATCGTTTCTACTATGATGCCGTCAAGGATATGAACTTGATGAAGCTGATTAAACTGCTGGAGAGCTTGGGCATCGACCTGCGCAAGATTATCAAGAATGGCGGTTTGGCATCTGCCATGCATAATAGGGCAGGTTCAGTTGAGACGGTCATAGATAATATATTAAATCTTATTCCCAATGCTGTTGACGCACTGAGCAAGGTTGACCTGACTCCGAGGGATGTGGCACAGATGTTGGCAGACTCTGGCGTTACAACTGCTGATCTTGTGGAAGTAGCAGCATATCTGTTATCAGGTCTTTTGTCGGATTCCGAGAATGACGTGTATGCTCCTGCTCTCCAGCAGTTGGGAGAAAAGACAGAGGCTCCCCTCTATCTGCTGAAATACTATGAAAAGACATTGGCCGACTGGCTGTTGCTAGGCGGCATTGATGTCGAGTACAGTCAGTGGGGCTGGGGCCTTACAGAATGATTATTAAATTGTAAAATTATAAAGATATGAGTTTTTTGAATAAACTATTTGGAAAAAAGGAGGAAGAACAACAGAAGGCTGGAGGAATGGAAGACTTCATGACCCTTATTCGTGTATATTTTCAGGCTTGTATGGCCGCTGACCTGGGCATCTCGAATCTGGCAGCATTGCCTGACCTGCGTGTGTTCAAGGCCACACTGAAGGTGCCGACACAGAATAATCGTCTTGGACTGGCCGAGAAATCGCGTTGCAACAAGATGCTGAAGGAACTCTATCAAATGGACGACGACTTTACTAAAGAGATTGATTCCAGCATTCGCAAACGTTGCAAAAAGCCACAGGACGTACAGACCTACATGTACCAGTTCTCAGGTTTTACACAGGACCTGATGATGCTCACGGGAAACCTCATGAAGTTTAAACTCCGTCTGCCCAGTTTCTTTAAGAGTGCTATCCGCACCATGACCGAAAAGACTGTCAATGACATTTTTAACAAGAACGACTTCACGGATCCAGGAGTTATGAAAACCGTTGTGGCCATTCGCCAGTATGCTCAGAAACTGGGTTTTTCGCAGCAGTGGACCACCAATTTCGTCTACCGTGTCGTCATGCTTGCCAAAAAGGAGAAACAGCCTAAAGGAGAGTAAGAACTGAGAATTAAAAAATATTAAAATAGTGGGAGTTATGCCGCTGTTTTGATATTTTTACTTTACCTTTGTACAGAAAAGTGAAGCGTAATGACGGCTAACGAGAAAACAATAGCAACGTTTGAAACTCGCATCAGGCAAATGATTCTCCGTTTTCAGCAGCTGAAGAAGGAGAACCAGCAACTTGTTGAAGCAGTGAAGAAGAACGAGCAGGACCTCAAGGACTTGCAGGCAAAGTTAGATCAACAGCAGTCCGACTACCAATCACTTAAGATGGCTAAGATGATCGAGATTACAGATGGCGACCTCAGTGGAGCCAAGGAACGGTTGTCAAAGCTTATACGCGACGTCAACAAGTGCATTGCAATCCTAAGCGATGAAAATCAATAAGGAGAACAGGCTATGGCAGAACAGAACAAGGACAGACTACATATCAGGCTGCACGTTTATGACGAGGAAATAGAAGTCGTCATCAACCGCGAAGACGAAGAGTACTATCGCAGTGCAGCAAAACTCATTACCGAGCGATACAATGGCTACGCTCAGCGATTCAAGGGCCGCAAGACTGACCACACGATTGCATTGATGACCCTTGTCGACATAGCCTTGACGTATCAGAAGGAGCGTGCCAGCAATGACACCTTGCCCTACGATAATGTTCTTGCCCGTTTGACGTCAGAAATCGAGGCCGTCCTCGGTGAGCAGAAAACGTAAGGCATAAGAACATTAATTCAATATATATTACACATTTATGAACATTATTGTTGGTATTATTTTAATCGTGGCGGCCCTTATCATTGGTGGCCTCTGCGGGTTTATGATTTTCCGTTTTGTTATCAAAGGAAAATATAATGACATGATTGGTGCCGCCAAGAAGGAGGCCGAAGTTATTAAAGAGAAGAAACTGCTCGAAGTCAAGGAGAAGTTCCTCAACAAAAAAGCCGAACTGGAGAAAGAAGTGCAGCAGCGTAATCAGCACATCCAGCAGAGCGAGAACAAGTTGAAGCAGCGTGAGATTTCGCTCAATCAGCGTCAGGAGGAATTGGGACGTCGCAAAAACGATCTTGACAATCAGCAGAACCGCATCGACAACGAGAAGAAGTTGCTCGCTATGAAGCAGGAAGAGCTTGAAAAGATGCAGCTTCAGGAGCGTGCCAAGCTTGAAGAACTCTCTGGACTCTCTGCAGACGAGGCAAAAACTCGTTTGGTAGAGTCGATGAAAGACGAAGCCAAGACAGATGCAGCTGCCTACATCAATGAAATCATGGATGAGGCTAAACTCAATGCCAATGCCCAGGCTAAGAAGATTATCATTCAGACCATCCAGCGTGTGGCCACTGAGACAGCAGTGGAAAACTCTGTTTCCGTGTTCCATATTGACAACGACGATGTAAAAGGTCGTGTGATTGGTCGTGAGGGTCGTAATATCCGTGCCTTGGAGGCTGCCTGCGGTGTTGAAATCGTAGTAGACGACACCCCGGAGGCCATCGTCATCTCTGCTTTCGACCCCATTCGCCGTGAGACTTGCCGTTTGGCACTCCACCAGTTGGTGGCCGACGGACGCATCCATCCAGCTCGTATCGAAGAGGTGGTTGCCAAAGTTAAGAAACAGCTTGAGAATGAAATTATCGAGACCGGTAAACGTACTACCATCGACCTCGGTATACATGGTTTGCATCCAGAACTCATCCGCATTATCGGTAAGATGAAATACCGTTCCTCTTATGGTCAGAATCTGTTGCAACACGCTCGCGAGACTGCTAACCTCTGTGCCGTCATGGCCTCAGAACTTGGTTTGAACCCCAAGAAGGCTAAGCGCGCAGGGTTGTTGCACGATATTGGTAAGGTACCCGATGAGGAGAGTGAACTGCCCCACGCACTTTATGGCGCCAAGATTGCAGAGAAGTATAAGGAAAAGCCCGATATCTGCAACGCCATCGGTGCCCACCACGACGAAATGGAGATGCAGACCCTGCTGGCTCCCATCGTACAGATTTGTGACGCTATCTCTGGTGCTCGTCCTGGTGCCCGTCGTGAAATCGTTGAGGCTTATATCAAGCGTCTGAACGATCTTGAGGCCATTGCTATGAGCTATCCAGGCGTAACGAAAACCTATGCCATTCAGGCAGGTCGCGAACTGCGCGTCATCGTCGGTGCCGACAAGATGGACGATGCAGAGACCGAGGCACTGAGCGGACAGATTGCATCCAAGATTCAGAACGAGATGACCTATCCCGGTCAGGTCAAGATTACTGTCATCCGCGAGACTCGCAGTGTTGCATATGCCAAGTAAACTTTCGGATATTCTGAAACCTATAAAGCACCCAACCTGCCGCAAGGTATGTTGGGTGCTTTTGCTAGTAATGGGGTAAACTTTTTTCAGAATTTGTTAGCAATTGTGAGGATTATTAGAATTTATTGCTTAACTTTGCAGTCATGAAGAGACAAGGATTACTGTCTGCTGTCGCTGTAGTTGTGCTTGGATTGTTGACCGCATGTAGCACGATGACTGCTGCCGAACGGGCCGAGAAGGCTTTGGCGGTGGAGAGAGCACTGGCATCTCGTCACTATGTGGTAGATGTACAGATGATGTATCCCCGCAGTGGACGGGCAGTTAATGTGAGCAGCAACTATTCACTTGAGATTAAGGGCGATACGGTAGTGTCATATCTGCCTTATTTCGGGCGGGCTTTTAGCATTCCGTACGGTGGAGGCAAGGCCTTTAACTTCTCGGCCCCTATCATCAGTTATGAGTCGGCGAGTGACCAAAAAGGAAAAACCTATGTCAGGCTGGTCACCGACAATGAGGAGGATGTCATCACGTTCCAGTTGGAGATATTCGACAATGGTCAGACTACTATTGACGTACAGGCCCGCGAGCGTGAACCGATAACCTACAGCGGAGAGTTGGAATAATGAGATCTGACAAAACCAAATACTAGCAATTGCTTATGGATTTACTTCATATCATCGCAGTAGTCATCCTCGTCGTAGCCGGCGTGGTCATCTACATCAACAAAAGGAAAAACGGTTAAACTTTACAGCTTAACCGTTATCTCCTGATTGGCTTCAATCTTGACCTTATGGTTGTTGACAATCAGCCAGCCCTGACCCTCTGTGGCCAGTACTTTCACTTGCTCGCGATTCATCTCGACGTGTATCATGCCATAAGGTGTGGGTACGCTGCCTTCCATCCATTCCAGGTCGCCGAGTACGGGTCGCACTTCAAATTCCTGATAGCCAGGCTTGGTAGGCTGGACACCTAGGTAGTACTTGCCCAGCAGATAGACGGGCGAGGCTCCCCAGGCATGGCAAAGCGACTTGCCGTAGGGGCGTCCGTACATTGCCAGGTGTTGAACGCCGTTTTCCGTAGGCACATATTTTTCCCAGAACGAGGTGGCTCCCTCACGCAGCATGCCGCCCCAGTAGTCGCGTATCTCTTGCAGCACCTTCGTGTGGTAGCCCATCATGCAGAGCGCTTCCAATTCGTAGAAACGCATATAGGGAGTGGTAATAGGGTCTATGGCAGGGTTCAGCATAACGCTCTTCATAATCTCCTCACGTTCCTCCTGATAGGCCAGTCCATATAGAATGGCAAACATATTAGGGAACTTGGTGATGTGGGGATTCATCTTCCCGTCCTCAATGGCATGTAGGTAGGCTTTCTGCTCGTAGCTCCAGAATGTCTGCTTAATCTTGTTGCGCAGTTCTTCGCATTTTATACGGTAATCAGTTTTGATATCCAACAGCTTTGCACAGACGGCCATTGTTTCCAATGCCTTCATGAGCAATATCTGTTCGAAGCAGAGAGTTCCTCGTTTGTGCATGGGGAAGTCTACCCAGTCGACGAAAATCCAGTCATCGGGCTGTCCTTCGGCCATACCCTGATCATTGGTGCGACAGAGCACGTAGTCCATCATAGTTACCATACGGGGCCACATCTCGCGGACGAATGCAACATCCGCTGTGTACAGGTAGTAGTCGAGTATGGACTTAAACCAATAGAAGGTGTAGTCCATGATGGTGTTAATGTGTGCTGTTACTGGATTCTTGCCGCGCAATTGGCGGATGGTGCGCTTGACACACTCGGAGTCAAAGCGCAGGTAGTAGTTCATGAGGTACGACTGTATGGCGTCGCCTGACCATGTCCAGCGGTCGCGCTTGATGCCGTCCATGAAGAACTCACGCGTGGTGAGGTCCATGGTGTAGGCTCCTACCTCCCATATTTTGTTCAGTACTTCGTCCGAACAACGGAAAGAACCGCTATGGTTTAAGTCGTGCTGTGCGTATTCATAGTCCATCAGCACATCGCCATAAGAGGTGCCTTCTTCTTTTTCTATATAAACATAGCGGAAGGCCTTGCTTGCGAGGTGTGATGTCTGATGTGTTACGTCTGATGTGAGCACATCGAGGGTTTCGCAGTGCTCTTTGTCAAGCGCCTCCTCGCGGCTCTCACCATAATAGACGCGGATGGTACCCTGTAGGTCTTTCACTTTCAAGTAGCCGAAAGTTTCCTTGCCGAAGTCGTAGAGCTTGCCGCCTGATGCTGTGGAACAGCAATTTACAGGACGGTGTTCCTCGCGCTCCAAACAGTAGGACGAGGGTGGGGTGTCAGGTTTGTCGAAGCACCACGAGGCAGCAGGCACGTAAATGCCTGAGCCGTGGGCCACTCCGTTCTCATCAATCCACAACTTGTCTTCGTAGGTCGCCAGCCATGACGAATCTGTCACAATGGTCTTGCCCTGTATAAAGATGGCCGGTGGCGTGGCTTGATTCCATACCTTGATGTTCAACTTATGCTCTCCGGCAGGGATGTCATAAGTATGGGCGGGAAACTGCAACTTACCATCGATGGCAAAGTTGAACTGCCCTTCACTGTAGATGGTGATGGTTTCTGTTTCTGCCAATGTGAATGCCTTGCTGAACTCCACCGTTACATAGTGGGAGTCTTGTTTCCAGAATGGTGGGAACATGGCACCACGCTCTGTGCGGCGGTTGTTGAAGATGTTGCCGAGCCATACCTCGAAATCGCCCGGATACCATATCCAGGTAGGTTTATTGTTTTCCTGCATGACGTTTGATGTTTTCGTTAACTTGTGGTCCGTTGTTCTCCCAGACGTTGCCGGGCCCGTTGGCATTTTTCAGGAATTTCTCCTCGGGAGTCCAGTTGTCGCGCAATGTGATGTTTGATGAACCTTCGTCTGTATAGAGGTAGAACCAGTGGACGGGATCGTGCACATAGCTGGGTTTGGCGATGTCGCGGACAACGTTCTCCGTAATCATCGTGCCGGGCTGATTGCCCAGCGTGTAGATGCCGGCACAGTCGTACATGTGCTGGGCGTAGTTGTATATCAGGTTGGCATGAACCTTGTTGTCCTTCATGCATACCAGATCACGGTTCCAGCCCCAACCCAGCGAGATGCCTGTATAGGATACGTCGTGAATGGTGTTGTGCTCGATGTTGATGCCAGAGACATAGCCTGCGGCGATGGCTACACAGCCCCAGTCCTCGTTGGTGACGTCGTAGAACTCGCAGTTGCTTACCTCCTGCTGGGTACAAACATCTCGGAAGTCAGTAGGCTGGTAGGGGAGGTGAGTCTCCAGTCCTGCCGGTGAGAACGAGCCGCAGACGTAGCCGTTCATGGCAATGTCGGTAAACGTGCAGTTGGCCGTAGTACCACGACGACATGCCGTCACGTAATCCAGACCAGAGCCTCCTAAGTGTTCGAATCGGCATTCCGAGAAGTGACAGTCTTCAGTATAGCGTAGTTCTACAGCAGCATCAGCACGTCCCAGCCACCCCTGATTGTCCAGTTTGTGGTTGTTGGGTCGGTCAATCTGAGGGCGCAACTTGTAAGCCTCCGTCAGATACATGCCAGCCTGCAAGGGCACATGACCCTTCTCGCTGGGGCGCATCCAAGTGGTGTGGCTGAAGGTGATGCCCTTCATGGTGATGTTACGAACAGGGTGCTCGGCAGTACCTACAAATTCGACAAGTGTCTCCAGAACGGGCACGATGGTCTCACGAATGGTCTCACCCGGGAAGGGCATATAGTATAAGGTTCGCGTGCGAATATCATGATACCACTCGCCGGGCTCGTCCAACAACTCCTTGGCATTGGTCAGATAGAACGGTGACGGATGCTTGGTATCGGGAGTCATTGGTGACGGCCAGGGATGCAGGAATTGGATGGGACCTTCCGGATTGTGAAAGCTGATAGCCGCAGAGTCGCCTTGAGGGGTGATGCTCTTGATGCGCAGGTTGCTGGTGCACCACATTTCGTGAAGAACCATCTCCGCGTAGGGGGCTTTGAGAATTTTCTCTACTGCCTTCTTGGGAACCCACAGTACCTGGTTCTTCTTGTCGTAGGTACGGATGCGGGCCATCTGCTCAAAGTCACTGACATCACGGGCTCTCGTTGCCTTTTTCCCAGTTATCCACAATTGACGAAAGTCAATGGGACGTCCATTGAAGTCAGGAACAGCAGCCACCCACAACTTGCCTTGTTTTTTCCAGTTGGAAATGCGCAGGCCGCCGCTGATGATTGCTTTGTCGCCAGTTATAGTCAGGCCGCTGTCTTCTGGGCGCAACTGTAATGGCTCGTAGAGAGCGTAAGTTCCTGACGCAAGGTGAATAGTTACTTCAGTTGCCTTGCCCAAGCGTCTCATTTCCCGTGCTTTACGGATGGTCTCGCTTAGTGACGAGTCTGGAGTGATAAACAAATCTGCTGCATGCCCTGAGCCTTGATCAGAGTGTGGCTGTGCAATGAGGCTCAGGCAACAGAAAAGACTGATTAGGAAAATTGCTTGTTTCATATTTATAAGACGTTTCTACTGCAAAGTTGTCGCCAATTCATTTTTTCTTTGTATCTTTGTAGGCGCGAAAACAAATACACAAAAAACTATGAAGGATTTTAATTATTATGCACCGACCGAGGTGGTGTTCGGAAAGGAGTCTGAAGAGCAGGTCGCTCATCTGGTAAAGAAATATGGTGGCACGAAGGTGCTGGTACATTACGGAGGTAAAAGCGCTCAGCGCTCAGGCCTGTTGGATAAGATCTGTACGTTGTTGCAGGAGGGGGGAGTAGATTATGTGACCCTGGGTGGCGTAGTACCCAATCCGCGTCTGTCGCTGGTTCATGAAGGTATCCAACTCTGCCAGCGTGAAGGAGTTGATTTCCTGTTGGCAGTCGGTGGTGGCAGCGTCATCGATTCCTGCAAGGCCATCGCCATGGGGGTGGCCAATCCCGACGAGGAAGTGTGGAACTACTATATTGGTAAGTCAACGCTGACCTGTGCCCTGCCTGTTGCCTCGGTTCTGACCATACCGGCTGCAGGTAGCGAAATGAGTGAGTCTACTGTTATCACCAATGAGGATGGCGACGTGAAACTGGGCTTTTCCAATGACCTGCTGCGCCCCAAGTTTGCCATCATGAACCCGGAGCGTACCTTTACGTTGCCTCCCTATCAGACGGCAGCTGGCGTGACGGACATGATGATGCATATCTTTGAACGCTACTTCACCAAGGACGATGATATGGACTTGACCACCGACCTGGCCGAGGCTACTCTGCGCAGTATTAAGAATGCTGTGTTTGCCGTGCTGAAGAATCCGGAGGACTACCGCTATCGTGCCCAGATTATGTGGGGTGGCAGCGTGGCTCACTGGGGACTGTTGGGCAAGGGTGTTCAAGAAGACTGGGCTACCCACCAGTTGGAACATGAGCTCAGCGCACTGTTCGACGTGACCCATGGTGCAGGTTTGGCTGCTGTTTGGCCAAGCTGGGCTCGCTACACGATGCATGAGAACTTGAGTCGGTTTGTGCGTTTTGCCGTTAATGTAATGGATGTTCCCAACGACTTTACGGACCCCGAGGGAACTGCCCTCAAGGGTATCGAGGCCGTTGAGCGTTTCTACCGGGCTATAGGCATGCCTACGAACATCAAGGAACTCATTGGCCGCGACATCACGGATGACGAGATCCGTGAGATGGTGCGCAAGTGCAGTCGCGACTATCAGTCCGCCTGTGGCAGTTTCAAGGTGCTCAAGGCTGAGGATATGGAGGCTATCTATCAAATGGCACGCGGATAAAAATAGATCAATGAAAAAAATAATCTCCCTTGCAATCGTAGCACTGACAGTTCTAGTAGCACGAGCACAGACCGCCGACTCGGTGTCTCTGGCAGAGGTGGTAGTGACTGGTACTCGCAATGCTACTGACGTGCGTCACCTGCCCATGACGGTTACTGTGATTCAGCGTGAAGCCTTGACCGAACAGCACCAGACGAGCATCCTGCCTACAGTGATGCAACAGGTGCCAGGACTCTTTGTTACCTCACGGTCGATGATAGGCTATGGTGTATCGACGGGTGCCGCTGGGAGCATCAACCTACGTGGCATATCGGGTGGTACAGGCCAGCTGATGGTACTCATCGATGGTCATCCACAATATCAAGGCATCTATGGTCATCCTCTCAGCGACAGTTATCAGACGATGATGGCTGAACGTGTCGAGGTGTTGCGCGGTCCTGCCAGCGTGCTCTATGGCTCCAACGCCATGGGTGGTGTGATCAATATCGTGACACGCCGTCCGGTAAGTCACAGTGGCATGTCGACACAGGCCAATCTGGCCGTTGGCAGCTATGGCACCATACAGGCCGAGGCATCTAATCAACTGCGCAGTGGTAAGTTCAGCAGTACCGTAGCAGCACAATATGGACGCACTGACAACCATCGTCCTCATATGGGTTTTGAGCAGTATGGCGGATTCCTGAAGCTGGGTTATGACATCAACGAAAACTGGAGCGCTTCACTGAGTGGGAACGTCACACACTGGAATGCCTCAAACCCTGGCGCCACCACTCTGCTAAAGCTGGAGAACGACCAATGGATTACCCGTGGCGAAGTGTCGGTAGCACTCACCAACAACTACGGTTGGACAAACGGTGCGTTGAGCGCCTATTCAAACTTCGGACGTCACAAGATCAATGATGGCTATAATGCTGAGGGGGGCAAACCTCAGACCGATCTGTTCCGCTCAAAGGATGCCGTGTCGGGTTTATCCCTGTATCAGTCTGCCCAGTTGTTTACGGGCAACCGTACCACGGTTGGCGTTGACTACCAGCATCTCTACGGACGCGCCTACTATACCAATCGCGAGACCGGCGAGGAGGTGACTACCCCACAGCGCCTGATGCAGAGTTGCCGCTCGCATGCCAATGGCATAGCCGGTTATGTGGATTTCCGTCAGGACCTTGCCGAATGGCTCACCGTAGATGCCGGTCTGCGTTACGACCATCACTCCATCGCTGGTGGAGAATGGATTCCTCAGGCAGGTGTCGTCGTTCGTCCCATTGCTACTGGCGAGGTAAAGGCGATGGTTAGCAAAGGCTTCCGTCGTGCAAATCCCAAAGAGATGTTTCTCTATAAGTCTGCTAACGAAGACCTGAAGCCCGAACGTCTATGGAACTACGAGTTGTCGTGGCGTCATCGTCTGAATGGTGGCTTTACCTATGGTGCCAACCTCTTCTATATCAAGGCCGACAATCTTATTCAGACCATCAATATGCAGAATGTGAACACGGGAGAAATCGAGAACTGGGGTGTTGAACTGGAGGCAAAATACCCCGTCTGCCCATGCTTCAACATTCATGCCAACGCATCGTATCTGCACATGAAGGAAAAGATAGTGGCTGCCCCGGAGGCTACTTGCAGTGTGGGTGCCGACTACCGTCAGGACAAGTGGCTGGCTACGCTTGGCGTGCAGTATGTGAATCATCTCTATACCCAGGTGGGCAACAACGAGGCCAAGGAAAACTTCTGTCTGGTCAGTGCCAGTGTCACCTATGCTGCCACGAAGGCACTCAGTCTCTGGGTGCGTGGTGAGAATCTGCTGGCACAAAGTTACGAGATCAATCTCGGTTATCCTATGTCCCGTGCTACCTTTATGGGTGGCATCAACGTGAATTTCTAAAGTTCAAAGTTTAAAGTTCAAAGTTCAATGACGCTGATTCAGAAGATACGCACCTCGTTCACCACCCAGCTGTCGCTATGGGTGTCTGGCTTCGTGTTGTTCATCTCGGTTCTGGTCATCATCCTGCTTGCTGTTTTCTCGCAAGACGCCATTCGTGACGAGAGTATTGACACGGCGATGCAGACGTTGGAGAATGCGGCACTACGTATTGACAATACGCTACGACAGACTGAGATGACGGCACGACTGGAGAAACAGCAGATGCATGTCGACCGCTTGCGCATTGAGACTCTCATCGAGGAGAACAGTTATCTGGAAAAGATACAGCAGGCTTTGCCCCATGCCCGGCTTTATGTCACTCGCCGCGACAGCAGCCGGTTTGACAATTACATCACAGGAAGCATGGCGGGCTACCACGAGTTGACGTATGAAGACGAGGATGTCTATGTCTTCTCTCAGCCGATAGGTGGACGAGACTACTGTCTTGCTGCCGTATGTCCTGCCGATGACATCTATGGCAGGTATGCACGCATGCACTGGGTTCTGCTGTCGTGGTCCGCTCCCGTCATACTCATCCTGCTCATCGTGCTTTACTGGGTCATTGCCTACCATCTGCGCCCGCTGCACAGCCTGGCAGACTCTGCACAGGCTATTGCACAAGGTAAACTGGAAACACCGATTGCCGATACACACCGTCAGTATGAGACAGGACGCCTGCAGAACAGTCTGTCGTTGATGCAGCGAAACCTGACAGTCTACATCTCCGAGATGCATCAGAAGCAGGACATGCTGAACCGGCAACATGCGGAGTTGCAGTCAGCCTATGACGAAGCCCAGGCCTATGAGACGAAGAAGGCCAGGTTCCTGCACGAGATGACCGACCGCATGGCGACTCCTGTAAACCATCTATGTCACAGTACTGATGCCATCTGCCGCGATTACTCAAACCTCTCCAAGAATGACATGACCGCTCTGCAGACTGATATCATGCAGAGCAGCGAAACGATAACAGAACTCTTGGATCAACTCATTAAAGACCCCGTCAACTCATGAAACGACTCATCCCATACATCCGCCAGCATCTCTCGCTGCGCCTTGGCTTGTTCATCGTGCTCATCGTCACGGTGGTCTTCTCCCTGCTCTTCAGCTACCTGCTTTCCCGTTGCAGGAAATTCATTCAGAACGCCGCCATCGAACATGCTACGCAGCTGCTGGACAACACGGCGGAGCACATCAACGGTATTATGGATGAAACAGAACTCGTCACCAATTTCATGGCCACTACCATCCCGCACCATCTGCACCCTGACTCACTGTTGACCTTCACCCGTCGTGCCATTGTCGAGAACCCCTTCCTCACCGGTATGGCCATTTCCATGGAGCCCAATTTCTTCCCCGAGAAGGGACGTTACTATTCGGCCTATTCGCTGCGTGACAGAACACCAGGTTCCGACAGCATCACCACCGTGCGCGAAGGTCCTTTTGAGTACTTCGATGCTGTCTGGTACAAGACACCGCGTACGCTTGGCACACCCTGCTGGGTGGATGCCTACGATGACTATAACGAAGGGACGCTGTCCTCCCCCGACTACCTGACCTCTTACTGCTGTCCCATGCGTGACGAGGCGGGCGTCTACCTGGGCAGCATCACCGCCAGTCTCACGCTGAAATGGCTCTCCGAGGCTGTTACCAAACTGAAGCCCTACGCCAACTCGTCAGCCATCATGATAGGACGCGACGGCACCTATCTTGTACATCCCGACACAGCCAAGCTCTTCCATGAAAACATCTTCAGCGATGCAGATCCAAAGGCAGTCAACGACATCAATGTGCTGGGACGCCGCATGCTTGCAGGTCATAGTGGCATGATGGAGACCATTGTCGACGGACAGCCGGCCTTCATTTTCTACCGTCCGGTACAACGTACGCAGTGGAGCATCGCCATTGTCTGTCCCAAGAGTGACGTCTATGCCCGTTACAACGAACTGATCATCGTCATCTGGTTCGTCATCGGCCTCGGCCTCCTCCTGCTCATGCTGTTCTGCTACCAGACCGTGCGCCACGCCGTCCAGCCGCTGCAAGTACTTGACGAACAAGCCCGTCGCATTGCCGAGGGTCACTTCGACGAACCGCTGCCGGAGAGCACGCGGCGTGACAGCGTGGGACGGTTGACCAACAGCTTCATCCTCATGCAGCGCTCTCTGGTCCGGATGGTCAACGACATTCGCAACACCAATGCCGAACTCTCCGCGCTCAACGATCAGCTGACTGAGGCCTATCGGCTGAAGATGGACACCAACCGTCGCAAGGCAGACTTCATCCACTTCATGTATCACGAGATACGCACCCCCCTCAACATCATTAGCGGCTTTGCCCAGGTGCTTGCCGCCAGTCGTTTCAGCCTCGATGCCGACGAGGTGGACAATATCAAGACTCGCATGCAGAAGAGTGCCGAAGACATCAGCCGCCTGACCCGCGAACTGGAAGAGACTGCCAATAACTGACTTTGATAAAAATACATCAACTCTGATAAGGACTATGAAAATATTAATGATTGGTGGGACGGGTACTATCAGTAGTGCCATTACCCGACAGCTTGCTGCTGCAGGTCATGACCTGTGGCTGCTAAACCGCGGCACACGCAAGAGCGAGGTGCCTGCCGGCGTTCGTCAGATTATCTGTGACATCGACGATGAGAAAACCGTGCTTGACAACATCCAGGACGAAATGTTCGATGCCGTCTGCGAGTTCATCGGCTTCGTGCCTGCCCAGATAGAGCGTGACATCCGTCTCTTCCGCGGACGCACCAGCCAGTATGTCTATATCAGTTCGGCATCGGCTTATAACAAACCTGCTGCCAACCACGTGATAACCGAAGGTACTACTCTTGCCAATCCCCACTGGCAGTATTCTCGCAACAAGATAGCCTGCGAGGAACTGTTGATGCGCGAGTATCGCGAGCACGCTTTTCCCGTTACCATCGTACGTCCCAGCCATACCTACTGCGAGCGTGGCGTGCCGACGAGTGTACACGGGCCGAAAGGCTCATGGCAGGTGTTGAAACGCATCATGGAGGGCAAACCAGTCATCATTCAGGGCGACGGCACCTCATTGTGGACGCTGACGTGGAACGAGGACTTTGCCCGTGGCTTCATCGGTCTGCTGGGCAATCCCAAGGCCATCGGCGAGGCGTTCCAGATCATGAGCGACGAACAACTGACCTGGACGCAAGTCTACCAGTGTGTGGCATGTGCCTTGCACACGACGTTGAAGCCATACTACGTAGCCTCGGAGTTTCTGGCTGCCGTAGCACCGAAGGAGTGGGACTTTGAAGGAAACCTGTTAGGCGACAAGTCGCAGACCGTCATCTTCGACTGTGCAAAGCTGAAGCGTGCCGTTCCCGGATTCCAGGCCACGACGCGTTTTGACGAAGGGGTGCGCCGTAGTGTGGGCTATTTGCTCAGTCACCCAGAACTGCAGATAGAAGAGCCCGACTTCGATGCTTGGTGCGACCGCATCATCGAAGCCCAGGAAGCAGCTAGGAAATGTTTTCTTAACTCATAACTCAAAAACTATGCACGTAGGAATTATAGGCGCAGGATGGATAGCCGAGAAGGCTGCCATTACCCTGAAAGATATGATTGATTGTGATGCCTATGCCATCGGCTCACGCTCGCTGGAGAAGGCAGAGGCTTTTGCCCGCCAGTGGAACATCCCCAAGGCATACGGCTCCTATGCCGAGCTGATAGCCGACCCCGATGTAGACCTCGTCTATGTGGCCACGCCGCACTCCCACCACTACGATGTGACCCGTCAGGCACTCCTTGCCGGCAAACCCTGCTTGGTGGAGAAGGCTTTCATGGCGAACCTGAGGCAGGCGAGGGAAATTGTCGATCTGGCCCACCAGCGCCGTGTGTTCCTTGCTGAAGCCATCTGGACACGCTATCAGCCTTGTGTGGCCATCGTCCGTCAACTGATAGCCGAAGGCCGCATCGGTCAACCCCGACTCATTACTGCCACGCTGGGCTATTCGATGGGACGCAAGGAACGCATCTTCCGTCCCGACCTTTGTGGTGGTGCCTTGCTCGACTTGGGTGTCTATGCCCTCAACTTTGTACGTATGTTTGCTGATGCTCCTGTCAAGAGCATCGACGGCCACTCGGTCAAGACCGATACCGGCATGGACCTGACCAATGCCATCACCCTGATTCTGGAGGACGGCTTGCTGGCCAATGTACAGTCCAGTGCCGCCTGTGTGGGCGACAATATCGGTGTGATAGCAGGAACGGAGGGCAACCTCATCATCGACAACATCAACAATCCGCAGACCATTACCGTCAATGGTCTCAATCGCACTTTTGTCGAGACCATCCGTGTGCCGCAGCAGATTACAGGTTACGAATACCAGTTCTCTGCCTGTCGTCAAGCCTTGTCGGACGGCCTGCTGGAACCCCGCGAGATGCCCCATCAGGAAACGCTCTACATCATGCAGCTCATGGACGACCTGCGTGCCAAGTGGGGGGTGCGCTACCCGATGGACTAACTGATTAGTATTACTGACATTGCCTAGAGTACATTCATTTGACAGACTTAAAAGGTAAACATATTTCGCATATAGTCAGTGTTCATATCAATTTGCAGGCTAAATGTAGATTATCGCTTCTAATGGAAGTTTCAATTTTTGTGCAATGTGTCACTATTTAACTTAACTAACAGATAGTAAGCACGTTAGACTTAGTGTAAGTTTGTTGCAATCTTACACTACTATTTTGTGACAGTAAAACAAGTTGTTTTACTATGTAAAACCGCCGATTTTTGATAACTTATTGACTTTCAGTAATGATTATAGCCATTATTTTGGAGAGGTTACGAATTAGTTACATACAGGAGTCCGAAATTCTCCACGATTTGCGTAAGCATCAATAACTCTTTATCGACCTCATTTGCGGGTACAAAGATAAACATAATATTTGAATAAAAAAAATATTTTGCAGTTTTTTTGCTGCAAGTTAAGGCCCAGAGAGAGTCAACATTATACAGAGTAAAAATAGGCGAGATAGTTACCATAAAATAGTAAGTATTCCTTTAATTATGATTACTCTGGCCGTCCTTGCTTTAAAAAACAAGAGTTGTTAATTTATTATAATTAACATGCGTTTTTTTTTCATCATTGGAAAATATAAAAATAAAATAGTTATATTTGCAATATAAAAATGTGTGACTTGTTAATTCAAATAAATAATTAGTGTTGTTCTCAGTGATGGGTAGTTCATATCAGATAGTATTATTAGGTACACCCTTTTGGATAGAAGAATTAATTAATTCTTTTTCTGAATATCCAATGATAGAAATTAAAGAATGGAAGAATGTTGATTCCAATCTTCCTGTTTTATATCTATATTATGGAAGTACAAACAAAGATGCAGAATCTCCATCTGGAATAAAATTGGAAGATCTCGTATCGAGACAAGATATCTTACCTATCGTGAAGGATCCTAAATTATTTAGGGAAATCATTCCTAAAGAATGAAGTGAACCCAGATAGTTGGACACAACTTAAGGGTTCACTTCAGTACCTGTTTCACGAATAATAGGAGTCAGCAATAATCAATAGTTGAGAATGCCAAGGCGAGCGAGACAAACATCAGGCACTGGTATATATCATGTGATGATGCGTGGTATAAATCAGCGAGCGGAGAGCCAAACGTGTTTGAGCTATGCCTTGCAAGAAGGAGGAAGACGAAGTCAACATTTTTGAGGAGCAGGAGGACTATTATCAGTTTCTTAATACCTTGGATATGATGGCTCAGTCGTATGAATACCATAGAATGAGTTGAATGAACTTGTAAATGAGCCTTTGTCTGATGATATTGTTTGCCTTGATATAGAGGATGCTTCGAAAGGACGTCCTTCGGATGATCAGGTTAT
>ONLU01000005.1 GCA_900318795.1 uncultured Prevotellaceae bacterium
AATGGTTACGTAAGCGGAAAGTATGTATTTGGAAAGAAACAGAACATCCGGCTACTGTCCTTTGACATGACAAACGGCTATCGCTATGCCCTTCTTTTGTTGTGGGAACAGCAGATAAAGCAGGACAAGCAGATAGGCAATACATGGCTGATGAATGGTACCATCTTTGAGATTCATGCCAAGAAGCTCGGGCACATGCCTTTCATCCGGCCTTATTCTGAGCGAAAGGAGCAGGAACTGACAGCCACTATCAAGTACGCTCCTGATTCATCATCCCCTCAGACATACGAGGAATTGCTGGCCAAGGTCAGGCAAACCTGTCAAATATACCAGCGTGAGACAACAGAAGGAAAGACGGCTGCCGTAGTTATTCTTCACAAGATGTGTGACGGCTATCCCAACACCCTGACCCGTGAACAGTACAACGCGCTGATTAACATCCTTCATCCTTTCACCGAGTCTGCCGTCGGACAGAAACACAAGGAAATGTTTGGCTATACCTGCTATACGCTCTACAAGAAGAGCGAGCACTATCAGGATGAGGGCGGCGAAGTGAAGAGTCGGCCTGCCATGATCGTGTCATCCTCTGTTACCACCTCACAACTAAAGAAACTTATAACCCACAATGGACTGGTGGTGAATGAATCGTCAGACCTGCAACTGGTTGACTGTCAGATTAGTGGCACAGCCCCTGACGGTGCCGATAGTATCAGTGTCCATCGCAGTGTGTCGCATTCTGAGGTGTTTGGAAGATTTCCTGTTAAAAACGGTCGTTTCTCTTTTACTTGTCAGTTGCCTAAAGATGAGGTATGCTACCTCTTGCTAGACAATCGTTCTATGACCTACTTTTGGGTCGATGGCCAACCCGTCAAGGCAGACCTGAAGCATGGTTCCGTCAAAAGTTCAAAAGCATCGCAACAGCGCAACAACTTTGTGAATGAGACGGAAGCAGAACGAATGCGTATGCTAAAAATAAAGGACCGTGCAGAATTGGATGCTGCCATCAACAGACAATGTGAGCGCTATCGACAAGTCATCTTCTCTGGCAAAGACGACCTGCTGAGAACTTACGCCCTCTACAAGTTTTATTCTGAACTGACCTACGACGAGTTGAAGCCCTTTGTAAGCAACAAATTCCGTTACGTCAACCATCTGCTGATGGCTCCTGTCAAAGAATACGTGGCAGGTTTGGAGAAACGTCTTCCTGGAAAACATTATGAGAACGTGCTGCTTGTGGACACACTGGGTAACTATCATGAACTGAAAGAGTATGTAGGCAAAGGATATGTAGTGCTACACTTCTGGGAGAGCTGGCACCGCGACCAGTTTGACATTCTGCCACAGTTGCGCATACTCTATGAGAAGTATCACAAGACGAAAAATGTCGAAATCATCAGTCTGGCTACTGACGCCATCAATAACCCTAACAGCAAGTGGACTGAGCGTTTGAAAGAGGAGCAACTCCCCTGGCCACAACTGGCTACGAAAGCGGCTTGGAATTTATATGGCATCTGCTCGTGGCCAGAGACAATAGTCATTGGTCCTGATGGTACCATCATAGCCAGTCCTCGGAACGTCAAAGAACTCGAAAATGTTCTTGAGACATTGAGCCCACTTTAAAAAGTGGTAATTTTACAGTAGTTCTGATATTCGGTTTGTGACACACGGGGACGCTCTGTGCTAGGTCTGTCCTCTTGATTATTTGTGATTGATTCTGCTTAT
Source organism: uncultured Prevotellaceae bacterium (assembly GCA_900318795.1). Classification (GTDB taxonomy): domain Bacteria; phylum Bacteroidota; class Bacteroidia; order Bacteroidales; family Bacteroidaceae; genus Prevotella. The sequence goes on from ONLU01000005.1 coordinate 1,723, forward strand.
CCACCCTGTCATATTTTTGCTCTATTTCGAAAAAACACAAGAAACATTTGGATTTTTGACCACCACCTCCAGTGTCAAGATAGAGGTGATGGTCAGAAGACAAATCTTGTCTTCATGTCTTTTTAACGTTAAGATAACCTTTCAGAGCTTTAACATATTCCTCAAAGGCTTTCAGCCCTGTAGGCGTGATACGGCAGAGGGTACAAGGCTTCTTGCCCTTGAAAGTCTTCTCTACCTCAATATAGCCCGCTGCCGAGAGTTTGTCTATCTGCACACTCAGGTTGCCCGCCGTGGCTCCCGTCTGCTCCTTGATGTACGGGAACTCGGCTTCTTCGGCACTGATAAGCAGCGACATGACAGCCAGTCGCAACTCGGAGTGAAGCAGGGGGTCTAATGGCTTGAACATGTCCGTACCTCCTTATTTCTGGTTTTGCAAGAGAATCGTTATACCTGGCACAATCAGACCTATCAAGGCCACGACGGCCATCACGTACAGTTGTGTATGGCCAGAGAAATGCAAAGCACCGAAAAATCCGCCGATACCCGCGATAAGACCGCACACCTGAATGATGCGGCTTCGTATGACAAGTCCCGTGATGGTTGTACCCATTCCAAAGCACAAGGAGATGACACTTGTAATGCAGCCAAACGCATACACTTTAGGCAAAATCAGTTCCATTGGTAACATACCGCAGCCGATAAAACCGAATATCATGCCTACACTACAGCAGAATACGCCAAATGTTGACCACACATAACTGACAGTTTTCCCCACAAAGGTTGTAGGTACGCTCTCCCTTCGCTTGTCAATCATCCAATTGCCTGCATATCCTATCAGCCATAATACGGCCCAAAGCATATTCCACACTGGCCCACCATGATTCTTCCATAGGTATGCGATAAAAAGTGAAAATACGGCAACACAGACTCCCCACCAAATAAGCGGCAGGGCCGAATTCTTGTTGATGGTTCGCTGACTGCGCTCTATTGATTCTCTAATTATCTCCAGACTGCGCTCAGCAGTCAGATTGTTATCTACTTCCATTGTTGTTTCATTTTAAAAGTTGTTCTACGTTTGTTTTAATACTCTCTGGCCTCGTCCGTGCTCCTGCAGAAAGCACGTCTTTGGCCTATTGTGTCCGGTTCACGGTGCAAAGATAAAGAAGTTTATAATATAAACCAAATTATTCCATAAATATTTTATCTTTAAGGCAGAAATTTAACATTTCACTAAAGATTTCACCCCTGTAACACTACCTTTACAGTAACGAACTCAAATAACTCCAACGGAACTCTAAGAAGGCTCATAAAGAAAGCATGTTTAGGGCATCAGTAACATTACCTCTGCCCCCATTCACCTAAGTATTAATGCCTGCCTTTGTTCGTTTAATGTACGTCTGATATCCGTTTGTTGTCCGTTAGGCAATCGGACAACAAACGGACAACAATCGAACAACAATCGAACAACTATGGATGGAGTAAGGAAAGGACTAGGATGGAGTGTAGGAGAACATGAGTTGAATAGGAGAGTCATTAGAGAATAATTGGATGATGACAAATAACCTGTTTGTCAGTCCTCTTAAAAGTACACAAAGACATAACCAATTAGAATTGAACATGATGAAGAAAGTTTTATGGATGACCTTCCTAGCACTCTGTATGACCATTTCGGTGCAGGCACAAGTGATTGATGAAGGTAGTTTGAAAAAAGCAATAGGCTGGGTAAACGACCTACAGCTTAACGACAAGGCTAAGGAAGAACGGGTTATTCAGGTTATCGCCAAGCACTTGGCTGCTATCCGCGACTGGCACAACGAGCACGCCGACATGATTCCCGATGGTGCCATCAACCCACAAACCGGCAAGAAACTATCAGCATTGGAGCGTCAGGTGATTGCGGACTCATCGCAGCCTGCATCCATCCGTCAGGAACTCTTAGACGGACTGAATGCCGACTTGACACCCGAACAGGTAGAGCAAGTGCTGGACTTCTACACCGTAGGGAAGGTTGCCTTCACCATGAAAGCCTACAAAGAGATTGTGCCCAACATGAGTAACGAGGACGAGACTTTTGTCATGAACAACTTGAAGGAAGCCCGTCTGACAGCTGTTGACTACAAGAACATGAAGGAGATATCAGCCATTTTCGAAATCTACAAGACGAAGATAGAACAATATTTCACCAACAGCGGAAGAGACTGGCGAACCATGTATCGAGCCTACGTCCAGCAGTTGAAGGCCAAAAAGAAGTAATCAATTGCAAAAACGACTATAACTCCATGAACCAATAAGGACTGATGACATTTTCCCGTGTCGTCAGTCTTTTTTATATAATAAAAAAACTACTTAACACATGAAGAGAATATCAGCCTTGTTGTTACTGGTATGCCTAACCTCTGTGGTTACGGCTCAGCGCATCAGCATCCAGACGGGGAAGAGAGCATCGGCTCGTGAGCAATATGCTGCAGAATACCTGCAGAAGAAGTTGACCGAGATGGGTTATACCGTCAGCCCCAAGAAAGCAGACTGCAAGATTACGCTTTCAAACGCAAACAGCGGAACAGCAGAAGGTTACACAATAGCCAAGGACAAGAAAGGTATCATGGTAACGGGCAACGATGCCACGGGTGTCATCTATGGCTGCGTGGAACTGGCAGACCGCATCCGTCAAGCCGGCGGACTTGCTCAGTATGTTGCGATGCCGTCGCAACAAACCATTCAGGAAGCACCCCAGATGGTGATGCGAGGCACCTGCATCGGACTGCAGAAGACGGTCTATCTGCCTGGTCATGGTGTCTATGAATACCCTTACACCCCTGAGAACTTCCCTTGGTTCTACGACAAGCAGGAGTGGGTGAAATACCTCGACATGATGGTGGAGAACAAATACAACTCGCTGTACCTGTGGAACGGTCATCCCTTTGCCTCGCTGGTGAAGCTGAAGGACTATCCCTTCGCCCTGGAGGTGGACGAGGATACGTTCAAGAAGAACGAGGAAATCTTCTCGTTCCTTACCCACGAGGCCGACCGCCGCGGCATCTGGGTCATCCAGATGTTCTATAACATCATCCTGAGCAAGCCCTTTGCCGACCATTACGGCCTGAAGACACAAGACCGCCACCGTCCCATCACGCCATTGATTTCGGACTATACCCGAAAGTCGATAGCAGCCTTCATTGAGCACTATCCCAACGTCGGTCTTTTGGTATGCCTGGGTGAAGCCATGGCTACCATTGAGGATGACGTGAAATGGATGAAGGAAACCATCATCCCCGGTATCAAGGATGGACTGAAAGCCAGCGGCAGAACGGATATTCCGCCCGTAGTGCTTCGTTCGCACGATACCGACGGACCATTGGTTCTCAAAGAGTCGTTGCCCCTCTACCCCAACATCTACACCATGTCGAAATATACCGGCGAGTCGCTGACCACCTACGAGCCGGGCGGTCCCTGGGGTGAGACACACAGACAACTGGCTGCTGCCGCTCCCGTACATATTGACAATGTGCATATCCTGGCTAACCTGGAACCCTGGCGCTGGTCATCGCCCGCCTTCATCCAGAAGACGGTACAGGCCATGCACCGCGCCCACCACTCCAAGGGCCTGCACCTCTATCCGCAGGCTTCCTATTGGGACTGGCCCTATACGGCAGACAAGCTGCCCGACGGAAAGCGCCTGAAGCAGTTGGACCGCGACTGGATGTGGTATCGCGCCTGGGGCCGCTATGCGTGGACTGACCAGCGAGGCGCTCTTGTGGGCAATGGTTTGTCCATTGCCGAGCGCACCTATTGGAAGAAAGTACTTGCCGACTACTACGGCATCGACACCATTGCTGCCGGTCACCTGCTGAACGCCTACGACGAGGCGGGCGAGATAGCCCCCAAGCTTCTGCGCCGCTTTGGCATCACCGAGGGCAACCGTCAGACGCTGCTGCTCGGTATGACCATGGGCGAGTTGGTAAATCCATACAAGTACACCATCTATCCAGGCTTCTACGAGAGTTGCGGCCCCGAGGGCGAGAAACTCATCGAGTATATTGAGAAGGAATACAAAGGTCTGTCCCACAAGGGCGAGTTGCCTCTGGACATCGTAGACCAGTGTGTCAACCACGGCGACAAAGCCCTCGTTGAGATGGGGGCTGCAGCAGCTAAGCCTACCCGTCATGCAGACGAATACCAGCGTGTGTGGAACGACATTCTCTGCTATGCCTCCTTTGCCAAGGCTTTCCAGCTGAAGGTACGTGCTGCCGCCGAGGTGTTGCGCTACAAGTGGACGCAGGACATCAGCCATCTGGAGGCGGCCGTCATCTGGCTGGAGCAAAGCCTCAGCATCTGGTACGACCTGAGTCGTATGACAGACGACTGGTATCTCTATGCCAACTCCATGCAGACCGCCCAGCGCCGCATTCCCGTGGGTGGCGATGGTGGCAAGATGAAGACCTGGCGCGAACTGGCCACAGTCTATCAGGCAGAACTGGATGCCTTCAAGGAGAACATTGAGAAGCTGAAGCACCCTGCTGCTGCGGCAGATGTCAAGATACTGCCTGCCCAGCCCGCCGATAAAGTTCAATGTGCAAAGTTCAAAGTTCAAAGTCTCCAGAAGGGTGCCATCCTCTTCGAGAATCGCCCTGACACGCCAGTGGACAGTGTCGCTCCTGAACTTAAGGGTCTGCAGGCACTGGTGCTCAATCGCGACACCACACGCCTTGTGGGCACCACCATCGAGTATGAGAGTGCGACACCTGTCAAACTGCTCGTAGGACTTTTCAAGGACGATGACACCAAGTTCGCCAAGGCTCCCAAGCTGGAGACTGATGCCACTGGCAACGAGTATGGACAGGCCGAGCCCCTGCTGACCAATGCCATCAGTATGGTCCAGATGCCGAAGGTAAATATCCACCAATACTCGCTGCCTGCTGGTCGGCAGACCATTCGTCTGCCTAAGGGCATCCTCATGGTGGCAGGTTTCACCACCTCGGACATCAAGGCCCGCGACTGTGGCCTGAATGGCCCGTCGGGCGAAGTAGACTGGCTGTTCCAAAGATAAAAGTAAAATGGGTACACAATGAAAAAAATACTGATAGCATTTGCATCGCTCTTGATATCGGTCTGCAGCAGTGCTGCTGACATCAACAAAGAAGTGATGAACAAGATATACCAGGAGGTGCGCACACCTTATAAATATGGTATGGTGGTAGCCCCTGCGGACAACAATCACAAGATAGACTGTCCGACGGTGTTCCGTGTGGGCGACAAGTGGCTGATGACCTATGTAGTCTATAACGGCAAGGAGGGACTGGACGGACGAGGCTACGAGACGTGGCTTGCCTGCTCGGACGACCTGCTGCACTGGCAGACCCAGGGACGGCTGCTCAGCTATCCTTCAGACACCACCCGGTGGGATGCCAACCAGCGAGGCGGATTCCCTGCACTCATCGACTGGACATGGGGTGGAAGCAACGGCATCTCAAAGTATAGGAAGAACTACTGGATGACCTACATCGGAGGTCACGGCACGGGCTATGAGGCCGTGCGCGAGCCTCTGAACATCGGACTGGCATGGACCGCTGGCGCCATCACCCAAGCCCACGAGTGGCAGTCGCAGGACAAGCCCCTGCTCAGCATCCACGACAACGATGTGCAGTGGTGGGAGAAGCTGACCCAGTACAAGAGCACCATCTACGACCTGCAGCCACAACCCTTGAAGAAAACTAAAAAGAAAGGCAAGAACGGCAAAGCCCAGAATGACCTGCCACCGGCATTGCGCAAGTACCGCTTCCTCATGTTCTACAACGCTGGTGGCATCAATCCCCAGAACCATCTCAAGGCCGAACGCATCGGCATTGCCCTGAGCAACGATCTGAAGAATTGGAAACGATACAACGGCAATCCTGTCTACTTCCACGAGGCTCCTGGCATCATCACGGGCGATGCCCAGATTGTGAAGATGGGCGACCTGTTCGTCATGTTCTATTTCTCGGCCTATAATCCCGACCGCAAATATAACGCCTATAACACCTTCTCCGTCAGCCGTGACTTGCTGCATTGGCAGGACTGGACGGGCCCGGACCTGATTGTCCCCTCGAAGCCCTACGACGAGATGTTTGCCCACAAGAGCTACGTGTTGAAGCACGATGGAGTGGTCTATCACTTCTACTGCGCTGTCAACAACGACCAACAGCGTGGCATTGCCGTTGCCACCAGCGTACCGATGGGACGCAGCGAGGTCAGTTTCCCCACCCCTGAGCGCAAAGGCCGCCGCACCGTGACCTCGCTCAATGAAGGCTGGCTGGCAAGTGTCAAGGGCGGTAAAGTGTCGATGATTAACATCCCCCACAACTTCGATGACTATCATGGCTATCGCCAGCTGCGTCACGGCAATCTGCACGGCAGTGCCGTATACGACAAGGTTTTCACCACCGCGAAGCAGGATGGTCGTCGCTACTTCCTCCAGTTCGAAGGCGTCGGCACCTATGCCACCGTCACCCTCAACGGTCATCAATATCCCGAGGAACTCGTGGGGCGTACCGTCTGGACACTGGATGTCACTGACCACCTGAAAGACGGTAACAACACCCTGCGTGTCAGCGTAGATCATCCCGCTATGCAGACCGCCTCACCATGGGTCTGTGGCGGTTGCTCGTCAGAGTGGGGATTCTCCGAGGGCAGCCAGCCCTTCGGCATCTTCCGCCCAGTATCACTCATTGAGACGGATGCCATCCGCATCGAGCCTTTCGGTGTCCACATCTGGAACAATGCTGCCTGCGACTCCGTGTTCATCGAGACCGAAGTCAGGAACTACACCCGCCAGGAACAAACCCTCGAGCTGGTCAACAAGTTCACGCTGGCCTCTGGCAAGCAGGTGTTCCGGCTGGCACAGGCTGTCACGCTGAAGGCTGGCGAGACGCGTACCGTCAGACAGGTGGAGGCTGTGGCTGATGTTCACCGCTGGAGCCTTGATGACCCGTACCTCTACAACCTCGCCACTATGATCAAGCGCGGAGGCAAGACCACCGACGAGGTGCGCACACCTTTCGGCATCCGTTCTGTCTCGTGGCCTGTGCTCCGCGAACGCATCACGGGCAAGACGGACGACCATCGGTTCTACCTCAACGGCAAGCCCACCTTTATCAACGGAACCTGTGAGTATGAGCACCTCTTAGGTGGCAGCCATGCTTTCTCGCCCGAACAGATTCGCTCGCGCATGAAGCAGATTACCAATGCCGGCTTCAATGCCCTCCGCGAGGCACACCAGCCACACCATCTGCTCTACCAGCAGCTGTGCGACGAGCAGGGCGTCCTCTTCTGGAGCCAGTTCTCGGCACACATCTGGTACGACACCCATAAGTTCCGCCGTAACTTCAAGCGCCTGCTGGTCCGTTGGATCAAGGAGCGCCGCAACTCCCCCTCGGTCATTCTCTGGGGATTGCAGAACGAAAGCGTGCTGCCCAAGAAGTTCGCCGAGGAGTGCAGCGACATCATCCGCAGCCTCGACCCCACCTGTCGCGACCAGCGTGCCATCACCACCTGCAATGGCGGCGAGGGCACCGACTGGAACGTCATCCAGAACTGGAGCGGCACCTACGGAGGCTCTGCCGACAACTACGACAACGAACTGAAACAGCCCGAGCAACTGCTCAACGGTGAGTATGGTGCCTGGCGCACCATCGACCTGCACGGCACAGCCAAGTACAGCGAGGAGTCGTTCACCAAGCTCCTGGAAACCAAGGCCCGTCTGGCAGAGAGTGCCAGGGACAGCGTCTGCGGTCACTTCCAGTGGATATTCAACTCGCACGACAACCCCGGTCGCGTCCAGCCCGACGGTGCACTGCGGCGCATCGACAAGATAGGCCCCATCAACTACAAAGGACTGGTCACCGCCTGGGAGGAGCCTACCCCAGCCTACTACATGTACCGCCAGCGCTACGTTCCCGTAGGTCGCCATTCAATGGCGACAAACAAGACCGCTGCCGACAGAAACCGCGACCTCGTGAAGGGTGCCGAGGGCTATCACTACCTCTATCGCATCAATTGTGGCGGCAATGCCTTCACAGACGAGTTCGGACAGCAATGGCTGGCCGATGACACCCTGCATAGCCACTCGTGGGGACAGGATTTCGAAGGTATCAATGCCCTGCAGGCCAGCCAGCGCCATATCACGACAGACATCCGAGGCACCCAGAGCGACGAGCTGTTCCAATATTTCCGTTTCGGACGCCACCGCCTATGGTACGACCTGCCCGTGCTCCCAGCCTTGTCGCAGCAAGCCGACACCGCCACCTATCGCATAGAACTCTATTTTGCTGAACCGTGGCACGGTCGTGAAGCCTCTGAGACTGCCGACTATGAGGGATTGCGCATCTTCGATGTAGCCGTCAACGGACGGACGGTGGTCGACGACCTCGACCCGTGGGCAGAAGCAGGCTACTGTGGAGCCATGAAACGTGTAATCCATGCCAAGGCTGTGGACGGTCGCCTGCGTATCTCCTTCCCCGAGGTAAAGGCTGGCCAGGCTGTCATCTGCGGCATTGCCGTAGCCAGCCCGAGAGAAGGCATCAGCCTCTCCGCCCAACAGTTGTCACCTATTGCCGTAAACTGGAAAGCCCTCGATACCGATACCATTGCCAAACTGCCGAAGGAAGAATTGCCCAAGGACACGGAGGCTCGTCCTGCCTCGGTTTATGAGCCTGAGAAGGTCGTGGGAAAGACAAAGAGCAATGCCACGTCCTTCATCATCACCCCTGGTCTTGGTCAGGAGTATGCCCTTCGTTTCCGTTACAAGAACACTACCGGACAGCCTGTAACAGCCCGCATGACGGTTACCGACTCCAAGAATACGATATTGGTGGATACGGATGTCACCTTCCCGCCGACACCGAATAAGTTTAAGATGCTGTCAACAACGACGGGCACCCAGATTAATGCCGGAACATACCGACTGCGCATCGACACCAAAGATGTGGAATTTAAAGAACTAGAAGTACAATAATCATGCATCATTCATCATGATATGACGATAAAACGAGCATCCTTTACCTTTCTTACACTATGCATGATGCAAGGTGCATTATGCATGGAGCACCACGACTGGGAGGACAACCACGTGCTGCAAATCCATCGTGAACCAGCCCGTGCCTACTTCATCCCATACGCCGAGCAACAGGGCGACCGCATGGTGAGTCTGAACGGAGCATGGCAGTTCCGCTGGACCAAGACACCGGAAGAGCGCGCCCGCGACTTCTACCGCACGGACTTCGATGCCAGCAGCTGGACCACATTTCCCGTACCAGCCAACTGGGAGCAAAACACCAGCGGGCACACCTACGGCACACCTATCTACATCTCTGCCGGCTATCCCTTCAAGATTGACCCGCCTTATGTCACGCGTGAGCCTAAGAAAGAGTGGACCACCTACGTAGAGCGCAACCCCACAGGCCAGTACCGCCGTACGTTCAGCCTGCCAGCCAGTTGGCAGGAGGGGCAGACCTTCCTGCGCTTCGAGGGTGTCATGTCTGCGTTCTACGTCTGGGTCAACGGTCAGCGGGTTGGCTATAGTCAGGGCTCGATGGAGCCTTCAGAGTTCAATATTACCGGCTACATCAAGAAAGGTGAGAACCAGATAGCCGTCGAGGTCTACAAATACAGCGACGGCTCCTATCTGGAAGACCAGGACTTCTGGCGCTTCGGAGGCATCCATCGCGACGTGCTACTCTACCACACCCCCGATGTCCGCCTGCGCGATGTCACCGTCCGCACCACCCACGACAAAGACTCCTGGACGCTCGCCGTCAATCCTCAGTTCTCCGTATATAATGGTCAGACGGGCGAGGGCTACCGCCTCGTAGCCACCCTTTTGGACGCCAACCGCCCTGTCTGCAGCGACACCATTGCCGCCGACGAGGTTCTCGACCTTGCCCACAAGGCTGCCCGCATGAACGAGTGGTACTCGCAGCGAGGCTATCGTAAGTTCAACCGCATGGAGATGCAGGTCAGCAACCCGCGCCTGTGGACGGCTGAGCACCCCAACCTCTACACCCTCCGCCTACAACTACAGCGTGCCGATGGCACCATGGTCGAGCAAGTGACGCAGAAGGTCGGTTTCCGAAGCATCAACATCAAGGACGGACAATTGCTCATCAACGGCAAGGCCGTCAAGATTCGTGGCGTCAACCGCCATGAGCACGATCCCTATACCGCCCGTGTGATGACAGAGCAGCGCATGCTTCAAGACCTTCAACTGATGAAGCAGGCCAACGTCAATGCCGTCCGTCTCAGCCACTATCCCAACTGTCCGCGCTGGTATGAGCTGTGCGACTCCATAGGCATGTACGTCATGGACGAGGCCGACTGCGAGACCCACGGACTCCGGGGCACACTGGCTTCCACACCCGACTGGCACGACGCCTTCATGGACCGCGCGGTACGCATGGCTGAGCGCGACAAGAACCACCCCAGCATCATCTTCTGGAGCCTCGGCAACGAGAGTGGCTATGGCGCCAACCACGCTGCCATGTCGGCCTGGCTCCATGAGTTCGACCCCACACGCCCGGTACACTACGAGGGTGCACAGGGCACAGCCTCTGTCGCATCGGACATGTGCCGTACGAAGGCCGACCCGCAGACGGTCGATGTCATCTCGCGGTTCTATCCCCGGGTGATGCAGGACTACCTCAATCCGGGCATCGCTGAGGGCAGCGACCAGGAGCGTGCCGAGAATGCACGCTGGGAGCGTCTGCTGGAGATTGCCCAGCGCGAGGGTGACCATTGCACATGGGAAGGCTCCGACGGCGGACCCCGTCCCGTCATGACCAGCGAGTATGCCCACTGCATGGGTAATGCACTTGGCAATTTCTCAGAATACTGGGACGAAATCAACCACAACACCCGTCTCATGGGTGGCTTCATCTGGGACTGGGTAGACCAGGGCATCATCCGCGACGGCAAAGTGCTCTATGGTGGTGACTTTGGCGACAAGCCCAACCTGCACGCCTTCTGCATGAACGGTGTCATCATGAGCGACCGCACGCTGACACCCAAATACTATGAGGTGCAGGCCGTCTATGGCAAGGCTGCCCAGTTAGCAGGCGACTCGTTCGTCCCCGTCAACATGACAAAGGTCGATGACAAGGTTCAAGGTCACATCACCCATCACCCATCAGCCATCAGCCATCACCCATCAGACATCACCCATCTGACCTCTCTCATCAGCCCCCAGTGCTTCCGTGCCCCCACGGACAACGACAAGAGCTTTGGCAACTGGCTGGCGAAAGACTGGAAACGCTGTGGACTGGACACCCTGCGCATCCCCATGACAACGGCGATAGACGGCAACCAACTGACCTTCACCTTCGAGATACCCGACACCCTGCCCCCACTGCCGCGACTGGGCATTGTCATCCGGCTGCCACGCGAGTACGAACAGCTGACCTGGCAGGGACGAGGGCCCTGGGACAACTATCCCGACCGTAAGACCTCGTGCCCCGTGGGACTGTGGCAGTCCACTGTCAGCCAGCAGTACGTGCACTATCCCCGTCCGCAGGACTCAGGCAACCATGAGGACTGCACCCTTGTCGAACTGAAGACCAACGATGGCAGGCGCCTGCGCATCGAGGCCGTTGGCGATGCCTTCTCCTTCTCAGCACTCCCTTACTCAGCACAGTATCTGGCTTCCAACACCCACGACTACCAGCTCCAGGACCAAGGCTACACCTATCTCTCCATCGACTGTGCCGTCATGGGCTTGGGCAACAGTTCCTGCGGTCCTGGCGTCCTGAAGAAATACACCATCGACCCGAAGCAGAAACACCAGCTGAAGATTCGCATCACGGAGTGATTACGCAAGAAAACAACATCGCGATTGCCAATGCTGTAAAAATGGACGTTTGGACGTGGACGTTTGGACGTTAAACAAAAATTTTTTTTCCTGCGTCGAGAAACAGGGCTAAAGTATTAAATGTAAAGAATTAATTGTTAATATATTTAATACTTATATATAATATATATTATATATAAGTATTGTTTTCTTCTTTTGATTTTCGAAAACGCCTTAACGTCCAAACGTCCACGTCCAAAAGTCCAAAACTGTGTATTCGAGAGTCTTTTCTGACTCTCATTTCTACGCATTTTAATTTCTTGCAAAATTAGGGCGAAAAATAGGCTTCAAAAAGTATGGTTTTTCGACGTTTTATTTGCATACACCATGAAATTTTCGTACCTTTGCATTGTCAACCAGAAGAAGGAAGCAAGGGCCCCTGGCGAGGGAAAATTTACTAGTAGGCCGGCAAAAAATTGTTCCCTGCCCAGCGCGCAAAAACGGACGACGGAAGGAAGACGAAAAGGTAAAAAAATACCAATCGAAAAAAGGTAAAAAGAACTTACAAGCAAATGTTTAACTAAAATTTTAAAGAAAGGGAAAGATTTATGGCAATCAAAGTGAAAGCAGTTGAGAGCAAGCTCAAGTTTACGAAGAACGAGAACGACCCCGGGGTCTACCGCTATGTGCTGGGCGCTGAGCTCTATGTCACAGTGTGCCTGGCACCGTGTGATGGAGGACGTGTGATGTGGCACTGTGTGATGCGAAGCACAAAAGCACCGTCGCAAATCGCGACAGTGCTTTCATTTATATCACCTCCCCCTCATTTTTACTGAAACTCGAGCACCAGGGTCTGGCGGGGCTTGAGGGTGAGGTTCTTGGTGAGGTCGTAGTAGCGGCCTGTGGGGATGTCCTGCACGCGGCTGACATCCTGTCCGTCGTCGAAGAGTTCCTGATAGCGGCTGATGTCGAGGACGGCGTCCTGGGTGGTGCCGTTGAGGATGGTCATGACGGTGTTGCGGTGCCAGCGACGGGTGACGACGTAGATGCCGTTATAGGGTATGAACTGCGTCTGGTAGCCCCGGATGATGGTCTCGTTGCCACGACGCCAGTGGAGCAGTCGGCTGAGCCAGTTGAACATGGACTGCTGGGCGCGGGTGCGGCCTTCGCGGGTGAAGGCATTGTGCTTGTCGCCGGGGAATCCGCCAGGGAAATCCTTGCGAACATGTCCGTCGGTCTTCTCCTTGGTGCCGTTCATCATGATCTCTGTGCCATAGTAGATTTGCGGAATGCGACGCACGGTGAGCAGCAGGGCCAGTGCCTGCTTAAGTGCCAGCGAATCGTGTCCGTTGCCCAGGAAACGGTCTGTGTCGTGGTTGTCGATGAATGCCATGACATGGGTGGGGTCTTCGTAGAGATAGTCATAGACAAACGAGTTGTACAGGCGGTTCAGTCCCTTCCACCAGGCATCGGTCTCTTCGTTCTTGGCTTGTGCGAGCTTGTCGAAGAAGGAGAAGTCCATGACGGTCTTGAGGTAGGAGTTGTGTTCCGACAGGCGTGAGTCTTTCTGCCAGGCAGCGGTATAGGCAGGCTCGGTCACCCATGTCTCGCCCACGGTGTTGAAGTTGGGGTACTCCTCGTCGAGTTCCTTCATCCACTGTGCCATGCCCTCGGCAAAGGCGTAGGGATAGGTGTCCATGCGGATGCCGTCGATGCCAATGGTCTCAATCCACCAGATGCTGTTCTGGATGAGGTAGCGCATGAGGTGTGGGTTGCGCTGGTTGAGGTCGGGCATGGTGGGTACGAACCATCCCTCGGTGGTCTCCTTCAGGTCTACCTGCGAGGCGTAGGGGTCCTTGACAGGTGTCAGCTTGTAGGAGGTCTGCAGGAAACTGGTGCCTCGTGCGTCGGACGTGCCCTTGGACTCCACCAGCCACTGGGGCAGGTTGAGCCAGTCCTTGGAGGGCATGTCGTGCGTCCAGGGGTGCTCGAAGCCGGAGTGGTTGAAGATCATGTCCATGACCACCTTGAGCCCCTTCTGGTGTGCCTCGTCGCAAAGCCGGCGATAGTCGTCGTTGGTGCCGAAGCGGGGGTCTACGCGATAGTAGTCGGTGGTGGCATAGCCGTGATAGGTGGAGTAGCCGTTGTCGGAGTCGGGCGAGTCGTTCTCCAGTACCGGTGTGAGCCAAAGCGCCGTGACACCCAGTTCGTTGAAGTAGTCCAGGTGTTCGCGAATGCCGTTCAGGTCGCCTCCATGTCGCAGCGAGGGCTGGCTGCGGTCCTCCTTGTAGGGTCGCATCCCCTTCACCTGCGGCTGGTGCCCCTGCCCCTGTGCAAAGCGGTCGGGCATGAGCATGTAGAGCACGTCGCTGTTGTCGAAGCCTATGCGCTTGTCGCCAGCCATCTCGCGCTGTTTCAGCTGGTACTGCACCTTGACCTTGTCGAACTGGAGGGTCATGGTGCCGGGCTTGGCCTGGCGCAGGTTGAGATAGACGAAGAGGTAGTTGGGCGAGTCGAGTCGCACCACACTGTCGACGACCACGCCGGGATAGTCGGTAGCCACACGCTGCACGGCAGCAATGTTCTTGCCATAGACCATCAGCTGCACTTGGGGGTTCTTGAGCCCTACAAACCAGTCGGTGGGGTCAATGCGATCAATTACTACTTTGCTTTTGGCTGCACTCATTGTCAATACTTGTGCCACAAGGGCCATCAGGAAAAATAATCGTTTCATAGTCTCTATTTAGCTATTGTTCGCCACAAAGTTACGTTTTTTCGCGCGTCGGTACAACATATTCCCAGAGAATCGTGCTCCGTGGCTGCAAAATCGTTTGCACAACCCCCTACCTGTCCGGCAAGTGCCTGGACTGAAGATAGCGGATGACGGCATGACGGATGCTGGTGAGTCCGAACTCGTCGGGGTTGACCTGGCTGACGGGTATCCAGAGCGCCTCGGCAGCGTCGTCGGCAGCACGCACGACAGCCTTGAAGGCATCGGGGTCGCCATGCAGAGGCACCAGGAAGTCCATGTCGAGCGTATGTACGCCCATACCGCTATAGAGGTAGACATTGGGTGAGGAGAAGAGGTACTGGATGTCGTGAACATCGAGCCCTGTCTCTTCCTTGATTTCGCGGCACATGCCCTCCTCGACCGTCTCGCCCATGTCGACGAATCCTCCCGGCAGGTCGAGCGTGCCCTTGGCAGGCTGCTTGGCACGACGCACCACCAGCATCTCGTCGAGGTCGTTGACGATGAATGCTGCCGTTGCCGAACAGGGGTTGGCATAGTAGGAGAAGCCACAGTCGCGGCACTGCTTGCTCTTGAAGTTGTTGACCTCGAAGCGCGCACTGCCACAGACCGGACAGAAGCGGAATAACTCTAAGGGATGCTCCATGTGTCTTACCAGTTATCCGTTCGGAAGGGGAACAGGGGCAGTCCGCCGGCATTGGCCAGATTGCCCAGCTGCCAGTTGCGGAAGCAGTAGCGGACGGCTACGGGCTGCTTGACCTCAGGGCTGCTGACGACCACACACTCGTCCCAGTAGGCGCCACCGGGCTGCCAGAAGTGGCTGGCCTTGGCAGGATGGAACACACGGTCTGCTCCAGCCACCTCGAAGCCCTGGATGTCCTCGAACCGGCTGATGCCGCCACACTCGTTGTCGAAGTGTATCATCACCGTGTCGCCCTTCACCTGCATGTCGCGGTAGGACAGGCTCTCGCAGATGACGGACTGCATGCCATAGGTCTTGTTCAGTGCCAGGAATGCCAGCCGCTCGCCCACCTTCTGCTTCTGGGCGGGGTGAATCTGCGTGCCCTCGTAGGGATAGACGGCATCGTTGGTGCATACCAGTCCGCTGTTGGGAATCAGCTTGGAGGCCTTGTACTGCTGCTCCTGCAACAGGGCGTTCCATGTGCCGTTCACGTCGCCGCTGGCATAAGGTGCTATCTGGACGAAGTAGAAGGGAATGTCGCCCAGCTTGAATTGCGAGCGCCATTGCTCGACCAACAGCTTCAGCCGCTGGGCATACTGATCGCCGGGGTCACCGACATTGGAGCAGCCCTGATAGAACAGGATGCCCTTGACGGTATAGTTCAGAATGGGGTTGAAGGTGCCGTTGCCCCATACCAGGGCACGGTGGTAGTCCCACTCCTTCTTGAAATTGACAATGCCCATGGTGTCGGTGGGCTCCTTGGTATAGCGCTCCAGGTTCTCCTTGGTCAGCCAACTTTCCACACGGCTGCCACCCTTGTTGGCCTCGATGAGTCCGACGGGGATGTCCAGGGCACGGTTGACCAGCTTGGCAAAGAAATAGCCCGTTGCCGAGAACTCGCCGACGGTCTGGGGCGAGCATTCGCGCCAATAGGTATCGGCATCGTCCTGAGGCTTCATGCGCATGATGCTGGGTATCTTGGCAGAGCGTACCTGACACTTGCCTGCAGCGTTGATGACTTCTTGGTTGTAGTTCAGCACAGGGCAGTTGCCAAAGCCCTTGACGGGCATCTCCATGTTAGACTGTCCGGCACATACCCATACCTCGCCAGCCAGCACGTTGCTGATGGTCAACTGTCCGTCGCCGTCGTCGAAGGTGATGGAAAGGGGCGTGTAGCTGGCCTTGGGCGACTTCACCGTCAACAGCCAGCGGCCCTGCCGGTCGGCCTTGGTCTCGCTGCGCTGGTCGGACCACGACGTCGTAGCCACTACCTTGCTGCCTGCCTTGGCCCAGCCCCACAGGCGGACGTCAGTCTGCTGCTGGATAATCATGTTGTCACTCACCAGATGAGGGAGTCTCACCTTTGCCTGCAATCCCACGGCCAGTGCCATCAGGACAGCCGTAAAAAGAAATTTTCTATTCATAGTCTTAAAGTTTTTATCGTTTTCTTGCTGCAAAGATACGATTTTTTCTTATCTTTGCAAGCATAAACTACAAGAATAATGAAAAAAACACTACTTTTCCTGCTGATGATGATACCCATGCTGGCTTTTGCCCAGAAGGGTACGGAGATGAATCTGTGGCCTGAGGGCCCAAGTACCGATAACGGCGACCCGAACGACATGGCGAAGGTGACCGTCTTTCTGCCTGACGAGAAGAAAGCCACAGGGCGTGCCGTGGTGTGCTGCCCCGGTGGTGGCTACCAGCATCTGGCCATGCAGCACGAAGGCTTCGACTGGGCTCCGTTCTTCAACGGACAGGGCATTGCCCTCATCGTGCTGAAATACCGCATGCCCCACGGTCACTATACCGTTCCGGCAGAGGATGCCGAAGAGGCTGTCAGACTGGTTCGCCGGCATGCCCAGGAGTGGCACATCAATCCTGACGATGTAGGTATCATGGGCTTCTCGGCAGGCGGACACCTGGCTTCGACGGTGGCTACCCATGCTGCAGGACAGGCAGCACCGAACTTCCAGATACTGTTCTATCCGGTCATCTCCATGGAACAGGGCACCACGCACCAGGGCTCGCGCAACAACCTGCTGGGCAAGTCGCCCAAGCGCAAACTGGTCAACCAGTACAGCAACGAGCAGCACATCAACAAGCACACGCCGCGCTGCTTCCTGGCTCTGGCACACGACGACCGTTCGGTGTCGCCACTGAACAGCATCAACTACTACGAAGAGCTGTACGCGCATGGCGTACCTGCCTCGATGCATATCTATCCCACCGGAGGCCACGGCTTCGGCATCCGCCAGTCGTTTGCCTACCACCTGGAGATGATGCTCGCGCTGAAGGCCTGGCTGAGAAGCTTCTAAGAGGGCATGGCGAAGCCACACTACCCAAAGGGGAGAACGACGTATTAATGTCTTTCGAACACCCAAAAGCCCCTCCGCTTGGGAGAGGCTTTTTTGGTGTTCCTTTTTCGCGTTTTCTACAGCAGGTTCCTGATGGCTTGCTCGACATCCTTGATGGTCTGCGAGCGTCCAACGATGTTGTTGCCCCTGTCTATCAGGAAGAACTCGGGCACGGCCTGCACATTGTAGATGGTGAGGGTGGTCGAGTTGGCATTGGTCTCGCGGACACTGATCCAAGGCAGAGCTGCCGTCTGCTGCTTCCAGAAGTGCTCATCGGGGTCGAGGCTGACCTGATAGATCTCGAAGCCCTGGTCGTGAAACTTGTTATAGAGTTCGCGCAACAGCAGGATGCGTGCCGGCGACTCGTTGGTGGCAAAGACGTGGAAGTCGAGGAGCACCACCTTGCCCTTGAGGTCTTCCAGATGGCGTGTCTGTCCCTTGTTGTCCTGCAGGGCAATGTCAATGAGTCCGGCTTCCTTCACCTTGCTGGCGTCAATGGTACGGGCTCTGTCGGCATCGGAGATGCGCACATTCTTCATGCCCTCGATGGCAATATTGTGCAGGTTCTTGCCACGCTCTGCCGTCGGCCAGTTGTTGTCCCAGCTGGTGGCTACGGCAGCAAACACCTTGATATCGTCTCGGTCGCTCTGTGGATTGAAGAGCAGCATGTTGCCCAGTGTCTGGAACAGGGCGAAATAGGCTGACGGCTTGCTAGGGGTGGGGAAGATGTACTGACGCTTCACCTCGTCCTTGTACTGGCGTACCATGGAGAGGATGCTGTCGTTGACCTGGTCGATGGTCAGAGCCTCGTTACGGCTGACATTAATGGCACGCTGCTGCAGGTCCATCTGCTTCAAGGCCAGTTCCTTGATGGTCTGACAGTCGGCTGAGCCGCTGACCTCATACTGCGAGGCCATCTGAGGCCACTGTGCCTTCACGGTGACTGTCTCCGTAGAGTCGATGGAGAGCGAGATTATCTGGTCTTTGATGCGCAGGCGATAGAACTCAGGGGCTTCGGGCTGCTGTCCGCTGAAGCTGAAGCTACCGTCATCGTCCAACTTGACAGAGTCTAATTTCTCAGGACCTGCCAGTCCGATGTTTTCAAAATAGAGTACCGAGTCCTTGGCGTTGCTGATGTTTCCTTCTATGTGAAACTTATTTTCGTTGCAGGCAGTCAAAGCCAGTACGGCTACGGACCATATCAAAATTTTCTTCATTTTTGCGTTTTCTTTAATGTTCTGGCTGCAAAGGTACAAATAAGTGAGCGAAATGCCAAATATATTTCGTAATTTTGTCCCCCATGAAACTACATGCACCTTTGTTTCCCCTGGCCTTGTGCCTGATGGCAGGCATCGCTGCAGGGAGGTGGCTGGAAGACTGGACTACGGGGTTGGCTGTGCTCATTCCGCTTGTCATGGTCACCAGCCTGTTGTCGCGCTTTCCCCGTTGGCAGACAGCAGCACTTTGGACTTGTATGGTGGTGCTGGGAGCAACCTTGGGAACAAGAGTTCAGCATCAAGACAACAGGAAAGTCATCAACCAGCAGTCCTACCATCTGCGCCAGCTGATGACAGACCGCTACCGGCAATGGGGCATCAGCGACGAGGCCATAGGTGTGGTGGCAGCCATGACACTGGGTGAGAAGTCGCAACTGGACAAGGGACTGAAGGATACCTACTCGAAGGTGGGTGCCTCGCACGTCCTGGCATTGAGCGGACTGCACCTGATGATTATCTATGCCTTCATCTCACTCTTCATAGCCTGGCGGCGCTTCCGCATGGTGTCGCAGGTGGTCATCATTGCGGCCTTGTGGGCCTTTGCCTATCTGGTAGGCATGTCACCGAGTGTGGTGCGCTCGGCGTTCATGATCAGCCTCTATGCCTTGCTCTCGCTGGGTTATCGGGAGCGCATGTCTGTCAACACGCTCTCGCTGGCTGCCATCGTCATGCTGGTGGTCAACCCGCAGTCGCTCTACGACATCAGCTTCCAGCTGTCCTTTATGGCTGTGCTGGCCATCCTGCTGTTCAATCCATTGTTCAACCAAGTGATACCCCTCCACATCCAGCAGCGTCACCGGTGGCTGAAAGTCTGGTGGGGCATGACTGCCGTGTCACTGTCTGCCCAACTGGGGACGGCACCCATCGTTGCCTACTACTTCGGACAGTTCTCTACTTGGTTTCTGCTGAGCAACTATGTGGTCATACCCCTTGCCACCATCATTCTGTACCTGACACTGGCCTGCATCCTGACCAGCTGGTGGGTGTGGCTACAGCACCTCATGGTGGTGGCACTGTCTGCCGTGGTAGTAAGCATGAACCACTTGTTGGAAGGCATCGCACGGTTGCCCTTCTGCACCATCGAAGGCCTGCAGCCATCATTACTGCAGGTAGTCTTCATATATATTATAATAGGTAGTGGCTGGGTGTTGCTCAGCCTACGATTTGCAGGAGCTCGCCAAAGTGCGTGATCTTCTGCAACCGCTCGTGGGGATACTCCTCCGACTTCTCCAGTTCCCACACCACATGGAAAGGTATGTGTACGGCTTTTGCTCCTACTGCCAGGGCAGGGGCAATGTCTGAACGGAACGAGTTGCCTACCATCAGGGTCTGCTCCGGGGCAACACCAAGGTTCTCGCACAACTGGCGATACTCCTTCTCGGTCTTGTTGGACACTGTCTCCATGTGCGAGAAAAACTGCTCCAGTCCGGAGCGCTGCAACTTGTTCTCCTGATCCAGCAGCTCACCCTTGGTGAACACTACCAGTTGGTAGCGCCGCAACTGCGACAGCTGCTCCAGGGTCTCCTTCACCTCGGGCAGTGGTGTCGTGGGGAACGTCAACAGTTCCTGCCCCAGCTCCAGCAGTCTCATCACGATGTCGCCCGACAACTGTTGGCGGCTCACACGCACGGCATTCTCTATCAGCGACAGTGTAAAAGCCTTGGTGCCATAACCCGTCAGAGGCAGATTCTTGCGCTCCGTGGAAAACAGCCCTTCGCTTACCTCGCGAGCCGTAGCCCACGGGCTGAGCAACTGGCAACACTTCCGTTCGACCTCGTCAAACCACGACTGGCAGTCCCACAACGTATCGTCGGCATCAAAGGCTATGACGCGAATATCATCCCACTTTTTGTTCATGCCTGCGAAGGTACGACAAAAAATGGAGAAAACCAAGTGTTCTCTCCATTATTTTCAGTCCATCTCCGGGTGCCGCCGCATGGGGAATAGGCAGGGCAGCCCGTCATGGGGGACATGCATCACTTCAGTTTGTCAAAGCACTGGGCTATGCGCTCGGCGGCTTCTTTCTTGCGCAGGGGATGGATGTCGTTCTCCTCACCCAGGTCGAAGATGTCGGCAGCCTCTGCATAGGCATCGCCCTCTGCCACCAGACGTTGCTGGTCGCGCAGACGGAGCCAGTTCTGATAGCCGGGGTCGGTGGGATACATATATTTTGCCAGCTGGACGATGCAGAACGGCAAGGTGGGGTCGTTCCACAGCGTGCGCCAGTTGCCCATCAGTTTGCGCAGCAGGTCGGCATAGGGTCCGGGATTGCCCGAATTGGACTCGCCCTGATACCACACTACGCCACTGAGGGCATAGGGAGCCAGGGGATAGAGCACGGCATTGTAGAGGGTGGACGCCATGTTCTGCAACGACACATCGCCACTGGGGCAGGCAGGCATCTCGGCTCCGGCATGATGGCGCCACTGGGGACTCAGCGGGATGATGTCCTTGGGCATGGGATTCTGGCTGTAGCGGTCGGCACCAAAGGCAAGCAGATAGGGCTTGTCCTGAATGAAGTGGACGGTGCCGTACTTGTTGACAAACCGGACGGTGATGACATTATCACCCTCGCGGAGCAGTCCTTCGGGAATGTCGTAGCGGCGAGGAGGATACTGGTAGTAGGTGCGTCCCACCTCCTGTCCGTTGACATAGGTGAAGTCGGCATCAAACAGCGTACCTAACAGCAGTCGGGCGGGCTGTCCGGCATGAGCCTTGTCAATGTGGACATGCTGACGGAGCCAGATGCTGCCCACGATGCCACGACCACCAGACTTAGCCCAGTCGTTCTTGTACTGATTGACCTCGGCCCATGAGCTGTCATCATAGTCGAGGGCGGCAAAGTGCTGAGCCACACCAGGGTCCTTGGCATCCAAGAGCTGACGCCAGCGCTGGTCAGCCAACTGGTTAGCCTGTTGCTGGGCCTTGACCATCGCCTCGTTCTGGTAGAGCTGGGTTTTCCCAACCTGCAGGGGATAGTCGCGCTGCAGCGAGTCTGCCGATATCCAGGCCTCGATGGGTGTGCCACCCCAGCTGTTGACAATGATGCCCTGAGGAACACCTCTGTGCTCCTGCATACGCTTGCCCAGAAAAGAGCCGATGGCGGAAAAGAGCCAGGCATTCTGCTTGTTCAGTGGTTTCCAGTTGATGCTGGTGGGGCGGATGTCATCCTGCACACCCTTCGTATTGGTCTCGTTCTGCACACGGAACAAACGTACCTGATTATTGTCAAAATGGTCGATTTCATCGGTATATCGCGGGTAGACACGCTCGATGGTGACATCGATGTTGGACTGTCCGGAACAAAGCCATACATCGCCTACCAGCACATCGGTCAGCACCCGATCATTGATGGTCATCGTATAGGGACCACCTGCCTTCATCTTAGGCAGGTCAATACGCCAGCGGCCCTGTGGGTCAGCCATCGTAGCATACTGCCGCTTCTGCCAACGGATCATGACCTTTTCGCCCGCATCAGCCTTGCCCCACACGGGGATGACTTTGCCACGCTGTAACACCATCCCCGACTGGAACAGCTGGGGCAGTTCGACCTTGGCCTCCACAACAAGAGAAAGAGTCGCAAAAAGTAAAAAAAAGAAATATCGTTTCATACGCTTTAGATTTTCTGCAAAATTAAGTTTTTTTTTCTTTACAGCCATAAAAAAAGTGTACTTTCTTAAGACATGAAACAAATGAAGATATTTTTTGTAACATGTGAAAATGTCGGTTTCAACGGAAACCACTAACTTTGCAGCAGAAAACAAAACCTATAACGACAATGGCAACAAACGAAACTCAAGAAACGAAAGGTTTCTACAAGCTCTCCTGGGTGCAGCGCATCGGCTTTGGTTCCGGCGACCTGGCACAGAACCTGATTTACCAAACCATCAGCATGTACTTGCTGTTTTTCTACACCAACATTTACGGTCTTGACCCGGCAGACGCTGCCACCATGTTCCTTGTGGTGCGTCTGGTGGACGTGCTCTGGGACCCCTTGGTAGGAACCTATGTCGACAAGCATAGCCCTAAGTTGGGTAAATATCGTTCATACTTGGTATTTGGCGGCATCCCCCTGACAGGTTTTGCCATCCTGTGTTTCTGGAACGGCTTTGCACCCTCGCTGGTCTATGCCTATGTGACCTATGTGGGCATGTCGATGCTATATACATTAATTAATGTACCCTATGGCGCACTGAACTCATCGCTGACCCGCGACACAGACGAGATCACCACACTGACCTCCGTCCGTATGTTCCTGGCTAATGTCGGTGGACTGTGTGTAGCCAGTGGCATCCCCCTTGTCGTTGCCCTGTTTGCCCCGAAGGATGCCGACGGCGAAGCCATCATCAACACCCCCGAAGCTGCAGGTGCCTGGTTTACCACCATGGGCATCTATGCCGTCATCGGAATGTTGTTGCTCTTTTTCTGCTTCACACAGACCAAGGAGCGTGTGGTGATGGACGCCAAGGACATGGAGGACGTGAAGGTGTCTGACCTGTGGACTGAGTTTGTGCGCAACCGTCCCCTGCGCATCCTGGCTTTCTTCTTCATCACGGCTTTCGCCATGATGTCGGTGGGCAATGCTGCCGGCTCATACTATATGACTTGCAATCTGCAGGCAACAAGCGACCAGTTGGCCATCTTCATGGGTCTGGGCTCCGTACCCGCCTTCATCTTTATGCCACTGGTGCCTGCCATCAAGAAGGCTGTGGGCAAGCGTGGCATGTTCAACATCTTCCTGACCATTGCTATCGTGGGCATGGGCATCCTCTATGTAGTGAGCGTCGTTCCTTCTCTGAAGTCGCAGATGTGGATTGTCTATGTAGCACAGTTCATCAAGTCTACTGGTGTCATCGTGGCTACGGGCTACATGTGGGCCTTGGTACCTGAGGTCATCTCGTACGGAGAGTACACCACCGGCAAGCGCATCTCGGGTATCGTAAACGCCCTGACGGGTATCTTCTTCAAGGCAGGCATGGCTCTGGGTGGTGTTGTACCCGGACTGGTGCTGGCCTATGTGGGCTTCAATGCCAAGGAGACCGTTCAGACTCCGTTTGCCGAGCAGGGCATCCTGTGGCTGGTATGCGTCATTCCTGCCATGCTGCTGGGACTGGCTATGTTCATTATCTCTCGCTACGAGCTGACTGACGAGGTGATAGACAAGATCAACATGGAAATTGAAAAGCGTAACAAGTAAGATTAGAATATGAAAATTTTTAGGTTAGTAGTTTTAATATTAGTAGTGTTTGCATCTGAGACTGTGCTTGCACAGAGCTTGCGAGAAGTTGTAGGCAAGTACAGCCTCATCGGTGCGTCACTCAACGTGACACAGTCTAACGGCATGAGCCCACAGACCGATGCCATCGTAGACAAGCATTTCAACACCGCAGTACCTGAAAACTGCATGAAAGCTGAAGTGGTGCAACCTGAAGAAGGAAAGTTTGACTTTGCCGATGCCGACCGCTTTATAGACTACTGTCAACAGCACCAGTTGGTGGCTATGGGGCACTGTCTCGTCTGGCACTCACAAGCCCCGAAGTGGTTCTTCCACGACAAGGAGGGCAAGCTGGTCAAGCCAGAGGTGATGAAGGAACGCATGCGTAAGCATATCTATACGGTCGTTGCCCACTTCCGCGGCAAGATACGTGGCTGGGATGTGGTGAACGAAGCCATTGAGGACGATGGCTCCTTCCGCAACTCCTACTACTACCAGATACTGGGCGAGGATTTCATCGAACTGGCCTTCCGCTATGCCCACGAAGCAGACCCGGATGTCGAACTCTACTATAACGACTACTCCATGGCAAAGCCTGGCAAGCGCGAGGCAGTATGCCGGCTGGTCAAGAAACTGAAGGCAAAGGGACTGCGCATTGATGCTGTCGGCATGCAGAGCCATAACGGGATGGACTACCCCGACCTCAAAGAGTACGAGAAGTCCATTGACGCGTTCGCAGCCTTGGGCGTGAAGGTCAACATGACAGAACTGGACCTCAACGTGCTGCCTAACCCAGAGAACTTCGGTGGAGCCGAGATTAGTCAGAACTATGAATACCAGGCAAAGATGAACCCCTATAAGGACGGACTGCCTGAGGCAAAAGCCAAGGAGATAGAACAGCGCTACATGGAGTTCTTCAAGATCTACCAGCGTCATCGTAACCAAATAGGCAGAATCAACCTGTGGGGTGTCAGCGACGCAGACTCATGGCTCAACGACTGGCCCATAGCAGGACGCACCAACTATCCGCTGCTCTTCGACCGCAATTACCAACCGAAGGCCATAGTACAGAAAATCGTCAAACTCTATCAGAACAATAAATAAAAAACCAAAGCATATGAAACCACGTTATCTATTCCCCAGCGACTATATGGCTGATCCTTCAGCCAATGTGTTTAACGGCAAGTTGTATATCTACCCCAGCCACGACCGTGAGGCTGGACATGCCTTCGACGATGACGGAGGACACTTCCAGATGAAAGACTACCATGTGCTGTCGTTCGAAGACCTGGAACAAGGCGATGTCACAGACCATGGTGTCATCCTCGATGTAGAGCAAGTGGAATGGGCAGAGAAACAGATGTGGGACAACGACTGTGTAGAGAAGGACGGCAAGTACTACCTCATCTTCTCTGCCAAGGACTATAATGGTGTGTTCCACCTGGGTGTAGCTGTTGCCGACCGTCCTGAAGGTCCGTTCATCCCCGAGAAGCAGCCCATGCGTGGCTCGTTCTCCATCGACCCTTGTGTGTTCAAGGATGACGACGGCCAGATATACTGCTACTTCGGTGGACTCTGGGGAGGACAGCTGCAGTGGTATCATACACCCGGAAAACTGGTAAAGGAAGGCATTGACCTCGGTCCGGCTCCTGACAGGAAGACTCAGCTCTATGCTCCTGCCGACGTACCGGCACTGCCCAGCTGTGTAGTACGTCTGAGTGACGATGTAAAGCAGTTTGCAGAGGCTCCACGCCCTGTTGTCATTCTCGACAAGAACGGCGAACCCCTGAAGGCTGGTGACCCCCACCGATTCTTCGAGGCTTCGTGGATGCACAAGTATCAGGGCAAGTACTATTTCTCTTACTCAACTGGTGACAGCCACTTCCTGTGCTATGCCATCGGCGACAACCCCTACGGACCTTTTACCTATCAAGGCGTGTTGCTCGACCCCGTCGTAGGCTGGACTACCCACCACAGCATAGTCGAATTCAAAGGACAGTGGTATC
This sequence comes from uncultured Prevotellaceae bacterium, assembly GCA_900318795.1. GTDB lineage: Bacteria > Bacteroidota > Bacteroidia > Bacteroidales > Bacteroidaceae > Prevotella. Next base: position 27,821 of record ONLU01000005.1, read on the forward strand.
TGTGCTATCACGACTGCGTGCCCAGCAACGACATCACCCACCTGCGTTCTCTGAAAGCCCAACGGCTGTTCTACAACGAGGATGGTACGATTCAGAAAGTCATCAATGAATAATCAACAACTTATATCTAACTATTATGCTCAGCATCGCGATGAAATCGTCAGTTTCATCGCGGTGCGCATTGCTGATGCCGACGAGGCAGCGGACAGGGTACAAGACATCTTCCTGCGGCTGCTCAGTCGGCATCAGCTCATTACTCTCGCAACCCTGCCCAGCCTCGTCTACACCATGGCCCGCCATGAAGTGGCAGACTACTACCGCCATCGCCGTGTGTACGAAGAGTATGAGCACCACATCCAACGGGGCGACCATACGGAGAACATGGAGTCTGTCGTCTCGGCCCGCCTGCTCATGGAGCGCATGGAGCGCTCGCTGGCCCGTCTGCCGGAAGCCTGTGCCCACATCTACCGGCTCCACATCTACGACGGCATGAAGGTCAGCGACATTGCCCAAGAGCTTACCCTACCCTACAAGCTGGTGGAAAACCGACTGGGGCAAGCCCGCAAGCACGTACGCCGTTGTTTTAGCTCATGCGCATGATTAAAATCGGTCATACGTATGATTGAAAGTTGACTACTTCTGAAAGTCTGCTAAATACTCTCTAATGGCAGCCACCAGGAGGTCGTTCTCCTCAGGCTGCTGGGCGGCGACACGGAAGAAGTGATTGGACAGGCCGTAGAAGTTAGCGCAGTCGCGAATCAGCAGTCCGTGTTCGTGAATTAGGTAATACTTCAAGTCCGTCGCCGTGACATGCTCCAGTTCGCAGAGCATGTAGTTGGTCTTGGTTTCAAACACGCGGACACCCTCTATCTGGCGCAGCCCTTTCCGCAGCCGCTCTGTCTCTTCCAGATATGCCTTTAAATCGGCAATGACCGGCTTGCCCTTCTTCAGCAGGTACTTGCCTGCCTCGATGGCCATACTGTTGACAGCCCACGGCTGACGCAACGTGCGCAGCAGTTGGATGGTGTTAGGATGGCCAGTCACATAGCCCAGGCGCAGACCCGGTATGCCGTAGGTCTTGCTGAACGAGTGGAGCAGCAACAGGTTGGGCACTCCGTTCATCTCGCGGGCCACTAACAGCGGTTCCAGCGTATAACCCTCGTACGACTGGTCAACGACAAAGGTATAGCGTGGCGAACGACGCACCAGATAGTCCAGAAAGCCCTTCATCAGCACGTTGCCTGAAGGATTGTTAGGATTGCATATCCAGTAGACCCTGTCATGAGGCAGTTGCGTCAGGTCGTCCGTGTTCTCGTAAGATATAATATGGTGGTGTATGCGACAGGCATCAGCATACTCGCTGAACGTGGGCTGAGGAATGATGGAGGCACTGCCATGATAGAGCTGGGCAATGAGATAGATGGCCTCCGTGGCACCATTGGTAACCAGGACACTCTCGGGGGATATTCCTTCCTTAAAAGCAATGAACTTCTCCAGACTGCGGGGCTGGGGTTCGGGATAGTTGGACAATAAGTCAAAATGCTCCATCAGATGTCTCTTCAATGCAGAAAAATCTGAATGCTGATAGACATTGCCGCTGAAGTTCACCTTCACCAAGTCGTCATAGCGGTAGATATCGTCTCCATGTCCCTCTATCATCGTCTTACGTGTATAGTTAGTGTATCTTTGTCAAAAGCAATACCGTCACGCTCAATAAAACGGCTTAACACCCCTTGTGAAGCCAACTCCTGCGGGGTTCCCACGCTGAGTCCCTGGGGTTCCATGAGCCAAAGGCAGTCAGCAATCTGCAATGCCAGTTCCACATCATGCGTGGACAGGAAAATGGTCTTCCCTGACCTATGGTCAGCATGTGGTGTTGCTATCTGCTCCTGTACAGCCAGCCGGTGCAGCAACTGCATCATCTCTACCTTGCTGGGGAAATCGAGAAAAGCCGTAGGCTCGTCCAGATAGATGACGGGAGTCTGCTGGGCCAGTGCTTTGGCTATCATGACCTTCTGACGTTCGCCGTCACTCAGCGTATGGACCATCCGGTCCTTCAACTGCTCTATAGCTACCAGACTAATAGATTCGCTGACTATCTGCTTGTCGGCTGGTGTCAGCGTCCCCCAAAAGCCTGTATAGGGAGAACGACCCATACCTACCAGCTCTGTAACTGTCATATTCTGGACATCCGGTTTCTCCGTCAGCACAACACCAATCATCTTGCTGAGTTCCTTGTCAGTATAGTCGGCTATCTCGCGCCCATGCACCTGTACACTTCCTCCTAACTTGGGCTGAAAAGCAGAAAGGGTTCTCAACAGCGTTGACTTGCCAATACCGTTCTGCCCCAGCAGGCAGGTCAGCTCGCCGCTCTTGATAGTAGCGTTCAAATCACTGGCTACTACCTTTCTGTTTCCTTTAGCTGTATATCCTATAGTCAGGTTTTGTAGTACTACGGTTTCTGTCATCTCAGCAATCTTTTTCCAAGTTGTTGTGACCTACAAATAGTGACTATCTGACTGATCAGTTCGTCCATGATGGGAACACCCACCACCCGGTAGTCGGCATAGTCAGGACAGAGCACTACCAGATTCATGGCTTTGACCCTAATGCCATAGTGCTGCTGCAGCATGTAGCGATAGAGGTTCTGCTGGATGCAGTAGTGATAGAAAGACGTATCAGGTATTGAGATGCCATTGATGGAGGTTCGACCACCAAAGGCCTGCTTGATAGGATTTCCCTGGGCATCTACCACCTTACGGCTACGCTTCCAGTCATAGATAACAAACTCGCCATCACTCTCGCGACATATCAAGTCTATGGTACCTGCTATGTTCAGATCGATGTCGAAGACAGGCCACTCCTGACGATAGGGTTTGATGGCATAGTCGCTGACAAAGTGCAGGAACTGTTGCTTTTCACGCTCTACACTGACAGGCTCCACCTTGTCCTTATAACAGAAGGAATAGACCGTATCGAAAAAACCATGCTGAAAGTAATTTTCCGTCTGTTCGTGTACAAACGTCCCCACCTCACTGGCCATGCGTCCTATGCGTTCCCACTTGGCCAGCGTTTCAGCCACAGGGATGCCATAGCGTGCTTGTTGCTGTTCGGCAGCACTCTGGGCATCGAACTTCTGGAAGAAATGGGCTATCAGGGTACTGACGGGCAACAATTGGCGCTCGCCTTGATAGAGGTAGACATGACCTTCAGGCAGAAAGTCTATGTCGTCGTCCTGAGGATAAAAGCCTGCATCTGTGAAGCGACACATCTTCTGTGTCATTGCCTCTGTTCTTATATATTTTTCGCTATTCACCGTTCGTGTTCTTATTTAACTTTCGACTCCATGGGGTTGCGCAGTCCCTTGTATCCTGACAGATAGCACTTGGCAGAGCCGAAGGACAGGAAAAGATCCAAACGGACAGGCATGTGATTCTTGTCGTCTGTGATATAGAAACGGATCAGCTCATGGTTCTGCCCGTCCTCACGCTCGATGAACGAGAAGGTCAGACAGCGGTACTTGTCGTTGTTGTTCTTCATCTTCAGGGTGGTCTTGCCCGTATACTTCAGCCACGAATTGGTCAGGCGGCTTGCATCACTGATGGGCATAGGGATGTTTTCGCCCACACTCAACTTCGATATGTCAAAGTTTCGCGCACGCAGAAAGATACTCATCATGTCATAGATGCAGTCTTTATACTCAGCATCCTTCCAGTGCACCTCTCCATCATGGTCTATGCGATGCATCTTCAGGTGACAGTTGGAATTGGGATAGGTGTACCACAACTCATCCACATAGTAACGATCTCCCTCGCGTGCACCCTTGCGGAAATAGAGGGGAGCCAAGTCAAGATCGGTATAGCATAACAAGGTATCGCGCATGACAAACACATTGTCCAACTGGCTGTTGCCTCGGGTGATAAGACTACTACGGAAAGCTTTCTGCCCTTTGTAGTTGGACTGCACAGTCGACATGGATGCCGTGCCCACCTTGACCCAGACAAACTTCCAGTTGAAATAAAGGTCATAGCTAAGGATTTCGCCTGACTTGAAAGCTGTATTCTCTATGCCACATTGGGCCGAGGCCATGGAACCATGTCCCAGAAACATGGCAAACTGTAATACAGATAATATTAATAGTAACTTCTTCATGTTCTACACTTATTTAACCATTTGTTTTTTTACATATTCTATACCCAACTGTTTGGCTCGCTCTACATTACGATTCATGAGTTTCTTCTTCTCCTTGTCTGGTTTCTGCTTGACGAGTTCAGCGGGTTTCTGCTGGTTACGAGGCTTTTCTTTCAAGCCCCAATTCAGCGTCACGTCAAACTTCTCCTTACACTCTATCTCCCGTGGATAGTAGTAGACGTCCTCGGGCTGTCTGTCTTCATCGTAGCAACCAGTATCCCAGATGCCATTGCTGTTTCTGTCTGTAAAAGCACGGGCATAGTAAGTTCCTGGCTCTACATAAAAGAAGGTGGCTGTATGGTCGCGGCCTGCCTTCACCTGCTTTAGCATCTTATCGCTTTTGTCCAGCAGTTCCACCACAATGGAAGTATCGGCAACACCACTCAACTGGAATTCCAAGGTGGCAAACTCGTCGAGAGACTTCACTTTGATACCTTGCTTGTGAGGAGCTGAGGACAATCCATAGATGTCGGTGAATGCCAGCGTGTCTAACTCCAAACTGTATTCTGTATTTGGACGCCAGTCGGCCACCATCTGGTATTGTCGCAACTTGCCCTTGACCTTTCCAAATTTAAACGGCGCCCTGTACCACAGGGAGTCAATCTTGGTATAAAGGTGAATGGCCCCCGTGTCGAGTTTTTCTAAAGGTGTAGGTATCTCGATGGTAACAACACTATTGGGAGTCATTGACTTGGGTATCAGGTATTGGGGTTCCAATGGTTTGACAGGATAGATGCTGTCGTATTCCTCTTCACGCTTTTTCTTCTTCTCCTGTGTCTTCTGCCACTCTTCGTATTCTTTCTGTTGCTGCTTTAATCGCTTGGCATAGGGTGTCTTAGCCACCAGTTCCATCGTATCCGTCTGACTGACCAGTTTGCCTGTACTGTCTGTCATCAGGTATTCCATCTCGATGGACAATGTGTCATTGTTCACCAATGTGGTGTCACGAAGCCAGTAGGTAAGCGTGTCTTTCTTCTCCGAAGCCTCTAACACGAAGGCTGAGTCAGCTGTGAAGTTCAGTCCTCGGATGACGGGCAACTGTTCGTTTCCATAACTGAAGTAGACACCAATCTTGTTGGCATCCTGACGCTCTGTCTTAATCAGAAAGCGGTCTGTCTGCTCTTCCTGAAAAGCCAACAATACGATATTATCTGGATAGAAATGGGTAAAGGGCACGCGTACAATGTTGTCAATATGCAGCGTGTCACGCCAAATAGTGTCCTGACGTATATCGGGACCTGCTGACGGTTTGAAGGTGTCGTGGCTGAAAGCTATCATCTCACTCTTCTGGCTGTAACGATAGTTATCGTCAAAATCCTTCAGTGCATAGACTCTGTATTCGCCAGGAGCAACACCCTTGATGACAAAACGTCCATAACCGTCAGTACGTCCGATACGCATCAAGGGCTCCTTGCGGAAAATGGTGTCAGACAGATTATCATACAATCCGACAGAAATACCCTTGACGGGCTCCAGATTGCTGGCATCAATGACATTGCCTGCCACCTCGAAGGTATCAATCTTCTCACCGGTCGAGAAGGTAAAGGCATAGTTGCCCATCGGATTTCCCTCGTTATTGTCCGAAATGGCATTGCTGAAGTCAATGGTATAGGTGGTATTGGGCTTCAGGCTGTCTTGTAGCTCTACCACGATTTTCTTACCTGCAGCCTTAATCTCAGGAGCCTCCAGCTGAGGGGGCGAAACCATCACGTTCTCTGTGGGATTATCCAGCTTGATATATTCGTCGAAAAAGATGGTTATCTTCTTAGTGGTAACATTCGTATCCCGTTCTACGGGTGAAGAACCTATGACACGCGGAGGATCGTCATCATACCAACCTCCATCGGGCGTGCCCATGCGGGCACACGACATAACAGCACAGAGTGCAATAATAATATATAGTAGCTTCTTCATTTGTTCAGTGTCAATAGCTGTTCTAAATGTTCACGAGTATTACTCAGACGAGGCACCTTGTGCTGTCCGCCAAGCTTGCCTTGCAGTTTCAGCCACTCGTTAAACAATCCCGGCTTGGCCTTGACAATCTCCAAGGGTTGCAGGGTAATATCCTTATAGCGTTTTGCTTCGTAGTCACTATTCACTTCTTGCAGTTTCTGATCGAGCAGACAGGCAAACTGATGAAGGTCCTGAGGTTCACGGGCAAACTCGATGAGCCACTGATGACGGCACTTGGCATTGGCATCCATGAAAACTGGAGCTGCCGTATATTCCAACACCTCGGCACCTGTCTGTTCACAAGCATAAGCCAATCCCTGCTCGGCATTGTCCACGATAAGCTCTTCACCAAACGCATTGATAAAGCTCTTGGTACGTCCAGAAATGATGAACTTATAGGGGTTGGTGGATGTGAAGCGAATGGTATCGCCAATCATGTAGCGCCACAATCCACATGAGGTAGAGATAATCATGGCATAGTTCTTGTCCTTTTCGACACCCCAAAGCGGTACAATTTCACCACCGTCCATCGGTTTGAACTCATAGAACACACCATAATCCAGCATCAGCAGCATGGACTTGTCTGCCGGATCGTCCTGCAAACCAAAGAATCCCTCTGAGGCATTGTAGGTTTCCATATAGTGCATCTTGGGCGAGGTAATCAGTTCTTCATACTGCTTACGATAAGGGGTAAAGGCCACACCTCCGTGGAAGAATACCTCCAGATTAGGCCATACCTCCTCCAGATGCGTCTTACCTGTGATTTCCATCATACAGTTCAGCACGCTAAGCATCCATGAGGGTACTCCGCTGATGTTGGTTACATTCTTGTTCATTGCCTCACGGGCTATACGCTCTCGCTTTACCTCAAAATCCTGCAGCAGAGCCGTTTCCTTCTTGGGCACACGCACCAAATTGGCCAACGGGTTGATGTTCTCAATCAGAATAGCCGACAGGTCACCCACCAGTGAGTCTGGCAAGTTATAGTTGGGCGCATGACTGCCTCCCAATATCAGGGCTCTTCCGTCAAAGAGGTGGGATTTCGGATTGTTCCGCAGATAAAGGGCTACCGAGTCGTAGCCGCCTGCATAGTGAATCTTCTGCAAACCTTCCTGACTGACAGGAATGAACTTTGACTTGTCGTTGGTGGTGCCACTCGACTTGGCATACCACTTTACCCTACCAGGCCACAGCACATCGCTCTCGCCGTGACGCATACGGTCTATCTGACCCTTCAACTCCTCGTAGGTGTTCACTGTATTGAACTTCACAAAATCTTCATACCCTTTGGTGGTGACAAAGCCGTGTTCACGGCCATACTCCGTGTCTTTGCCCTCATGCAACAAATGAGTCAATACCTGACGCTGCAACAGTTCACCACCCGTTTGGTGCTTTTCCAATTCCCGCATTCGGGGAACAAATATATGTCTAATTAATCCTGTTATGTTCATCTCGCAATAATTACCAAGGTGCAAAGATAAACATAAACTTTGTTATCGCAGAAATAATTTACGATTTTTTATATAATAATATAAAAAGAGCTGGAACTCGCTCCAGCTCTTCTAATAGTGTTATTCGTCTAAAAAAGCAGCTGCCTCGGCTTCCGCAATGATTTCCTCGCGTGTCTTTTCGCGTGGAGTGGCTGTGATATCGTCAAGAGTCATCTCTTCGTCAAAATCCCTGAATGGATGTGGATGAACTTCCTTAAGGGCCTTGGCTGGTTTACTCTGTTTCACTTCTTCCTTGGGTTGCTCTATAATAAAGTTCTGTTGCTCCTTTTCCAAGTCAGGAACACACATCACTGGCTCTTCTTCCATCTTGGTGCGGTCGGCCTTGGCGCCAAAGATAGCATCAATGAACTGAGGTTCCCGACGCAAGCGCTGTAGTGTGTCCTTGGAAGCGTTCTGGTGACTCTCTTTCTTGGAGTAGCCTGTGCCTGTACAGCCTTCAACACCTTCTATGAACACCTGGGTGGTGAAGACTGGACTGCCCGTACTTTCGTCTTTCGTCTGATTGAGTTCACGCAATTCCAGACGGACCCGATTCTTCTGGCTCCACTCCAACAGCTTTGACTTGAAGTTGACTTCCTTATAGGCCACCTTGTCAATATTAATCACCTGTGCCAGAATGCGCTTCTCCATAAAGCGCATACAGGCATTGTACCCTCTATCCAAATAGATAGCTCCTACCAACGCCTCGAAGGCATTGCCGTTCTTGTAACTGTTATGTGAGGTGCTATGGTCTGACGATTTGACAAGTTGGTCTATACCCATTTCCTGGGCCAGCTTCCCCAGTGTGCTGCGACTCACCAGTTTGGACCGTGTATTGGTCAAGAATCCCTCGCGCTTACCCTCAAAGTGACGATAGACTATGTCGCCTACCACAGCATCCAGGATGGCATCGCCTAGGAACTCCAGACGTTCGTTGTTGATGGGACGGCCTTTCTCGTTACGACGGCCTAAGCTCTTGTGCAACAGGGCTTGCTTGTAGAGGTCGATATTGCGGGGATAGAAACCCAGGATATTGTAAAGAGCAGAAAAAAGCTCCTTCTCCTTACGGAAAGGGAGCTTTATGCTGTCAATGATGTCGTTAACCCACATACTTAACTTCGTTGAATTTACTTTCGTTCGAAGGTGCAAACGTGTTTGCACCTTGCTCACTTATCCGTAAATTTTTTGAATACTACGCAGGCATTGTGACCACCAAAACCAAAGGTATTGCTGAGTCCGGCACGAACCTCGCGCTTCTGGGCCTTGTTGAAGGTGAAGTTGAGGTTGTAGTCAATCTCCTCATCCTTGTCATCTTCCTCGTGGTTGATGGTGGGAGGAACAATATCGTTCTGAACAGCCAGTACAGTAGCCATAGCCTCAACAGCTCCGGCAGCACCCAGCAGGTGACCTGTCATTGACTTGGTAGACGAAATGTTCAGTTTGTAAGCTGCATCTCCGAAGACATCCTTGATGGCCTTGACCTCTGAGATATCACCTACATGGGTCGATGTACCATGTACGTTGATGTAGTCGATATCCTCAGGCTTCATGCCAGCATCTTCCAGAGCGTTATTCATCACCAGTTTGGCACCCAGTCCCTCAGGGTGAGAGGCTGTGATGTGGTGAGCGTCAGCACTCATGCCAGCACCTACCATCTCGGCATAAATCTTGGCACCACGGGCCTTGGCATGCTCCAACTCCTCAAGAATCAGACAGCCGGCACCCTCACCCATGATGAAACCATCACGGCTGGCGCTGAACGGACGGCTGGCTTTTTCTGGCTCATCATTGCGGGTCGACAGGGCCTTCATGGCATTGAATCCACCTACACCCGACTCACAGATAGCTGCCTCGGCACCGCCAGCGACAATGACGTTGGCCTTGCCCAAACGAATCAGGTTGAAGGCATCTGCCAGCGCATTCGATGACGAAGCACAAGCAGAAGAGGTAATATAGTTAGGACCATGGAAACCATACATGATGGAAATCTGGCCTGCAGCGATGTCTGCAATCATCTTGGGAATGAAGAAAGGATTGAACTTGGGACCATCCTCACGATGGGCACCATAGTAAGTAACCTCTTCCTCAAAGGTCTTGATACCGCCAATACCTACACCATAGACAACACCAATGCGGTTCTTGTCCTCGGCTTCCAGATCCATTGCGCTGTCGTCGACAGCCTGCATGGCAGAAATAATGGCCAACTGGGTATAACGGTCCATCTTACGAGCTTCCTTGCGATCAATATATGCAGTGATATCCAAGCCCTTTACCTCGCAGGCAAACTGGGTCTTGAACTTGGAAGCGTCGAAAAGGGTAATAGGTGCAGCGCCACTCTTACCTGCCAACATGGCCTCCCAAGTCTCCTTAGGAGTGTTACCTAGAGGCGTAACGGCACCCATACCTGTTACTACAACTCTTTTTAATTCCATAAGATAAAATTAAAGCATAGGGGTTGCTTCGAACACGAAACAACCCCTATGTCGTATAAGTATTTATTTTGCGTTCTCCTCGATGTAAGCGATAGCGTCGCCAACAGTACCGATCTTTTCAGCCTTGTCGTCGGGGATAGAGATACCGAACTCCTTCTCAAACTCCATGATGAGCTCTACGGTATCCAGTGAGTCAGCACCCAGGTCATTGGTGAAACTTGCCTCGGGCTTTACTTCTGCTTCATCCACACCGAGCTTGTCTACAATAATTGCCTTTACTTTGCTTTCAATTTCTGACATAATTTTCTTCTTTAAATGTTAATAAAATGATATCTCTTTAACTGATTGCCAACCCAAAATTGCGGCTTAGCGGGTGCAAAGTAACACATTTTTATGGAATTACGCAAATTTTTGGAAGAAAAAAGCACTCATTCATGCACAATACCCCCCAAACTGTGCATGTTTTGCCAGCGAAAGTTGTTATTTTGACACTTTTACCTGTCAAACTTTTCGCGTCTGAGTGGATAATTGTTGCGTAATGTTTCAAATTTCCGAGGCTCCTTTTTCAACATTCTGCTATCTTCCAAGGGATTGTAAAGTTCCAGCGGATTGCCTGTATAGACAAAACCTTCTGACAGCGAGGGAGCAACTATCTTTCCTGGATATGGAAGCTGGAAATGGCGACACAGGGCATCAACTACCATATTGTCGGCATTTACCTTGCCGTCGGCTGAGTAGCCAGCTATATGGGGTGTCCCTATAAAGACGCGCTCTAACAGTTGTTCGTTCAAGTGGGGTTCTCCTTCCCACACATCAATGACAGCATCACGAACCCTACCCTCTTGCAATGCCTTGAGCAGTGCCTCGTTGTCAACCACTTCGCCACGACTGGTGTTTATTATATAAGGAACGCGTGCGAGCCGATGGAAGAAAGCCTCGTTAGCCAGATGCATCGTAGCATACTCACCCTCATGCGTCAGAGGCACATGGAAGGTGATGACATCTGACTCACACTCTATCGCGTCCATTGTTACAAAGTCGGTCTCACCCAGCAAAGGGTCGCACACCAAGACATGCATCCCCAGACGCTCAGCCACAGCCTTCACCTTGGAACCCACATGACCACAGCCTACAATACCTATCGTCGACTGCTTCAGGCAGAGCCCTTTCTGCTGTTCCAACAACAGCAACGAGCACTCCACATACTGTGCCACAGAGGCCGCATTGCATCCTGGGCAATTCGTCCAAGCAATACCTGCCCGTTTCATGTATTCCGTATCAATATGGTCAAAACCAATCGTTGCCGTTGCCACCAGTTGGACCTTTGAGCCACTGAGCAATTGTTCGTCACAACGGGTGCGTGTGCGCACTATCAGCGCATCAGCATCCTTCACGTCCTCTGCCTTGATGTCTGCCCCGCGCAGACTCACCACTTCATCAGCCAGCATCTCCAGCTTCTCGCGGATATAGGGTATCTTGTCGTCTACTACTATTTTCATAATCGCTGCAAAGTTACGGAAAAACGAGAGAAATGCAAAAGGAAAGCTTGCTTTTCTTTTCATATCCGAGTGCATAGTAAGTTCGGCGAAGCCAAAGTTACGGAAAGTCGAGTGCAATACAAAACAATTTCACTTGTTTTTATTGACGAGATGCAAATTTCAAGACCACACTCTGCACCGACATATCAGAGTATCTTCGACACCTGAAGAATCTCATTTAAATTTTTAGGCGGATTCTATCATTTCACAAGTGTGCCGTTTCATGATAGCCAAGTACAATGGGGTATGCTGTCTATTCTAAACGCTGTGTACAAAGGTTGTACAAAAACGCGAGAGGAAAGAAAGAAGAGTGAAAAAACACTCAAAAGTTTTGGAATATCAAAGATTCTGCGTATCTTTGCAAGCAGATAAAAACAAAAACACAATATGGCTTTTACAGAACAAGCAAACAAAATCTTTCTGCAGGCTATCCGTGACTATCACTTGAAAGACCACGTAGACACAGAAATCAACAACCCCTACGAGCGCAACACCATTGAGCACAGTCTCTACCTGAAGTGCTGGATAGACACTGTTCAATGGCATTTGGAGGACATTATCCGTGACCCACATATCGACCCCACTGAGGCATTGGGACTGAAACGTCGCATTGATCGCTCCAATCAGGATCGCACAGACTTGGTAGAAGAGATAGACAGCTATTTCCGCACGACCTACAGCGAGGTGACTCCCCTACCCGATGCCCGTCTGAACACAGAGAGCCCGGCTTGGGCTATTGACCGCCTGAGCATTTTGGCGCTGAAAATATGGCATATGCAGGAACAGACAGAACGCAAAGACGTTGACGCTGAGCACATTGCCCGCTGTCAAGCCAAACTCAACGTGCTGCTCGAACAGCAGAAAGACCTCTCGACAGCTATTGACCAGCTGCTGGAGGACATTGAGGCTGGACGGAAGTACATGAAAGTCTATCGCCAGATGAAAATGTATAACGATCCCAGTACCAATCCGATACTTTATAAAAAATAAAAAGGGATAAAAGGGTAAAAAAGAAAACAAGGTGAAAAAAGAGCATATACTCGTAATCCGTTTCTCAGCCCTTGGTGATGTGGCTATGACAGTGCCTGTGGTATGGTCGCTGGCTCATCAGTATCCTGACGTGCGCATTACTGTGCTCAGTCGCATTTCCTCGCGCCCCTTGTTCGAAGGCCTGGCCCCCAATGTGGGTTTCATGGGTGCAGACCTCAAGATAGAATATCGTGGCATCAGAGGACTGAACACTCTCTTTCGTCGACTGACAGCCAAACAGTTTACAGCCATTGCCGACTTGCACGATGTGCTACGCTCTGAGTTCCTGCGTCTGCGCTTCAACATGGGTAACTATCAGGTGGCCCATATCAACAAACATCGAAAAGATCGTCGCCGGCTGACTTCCAAGAACAACAAGCAGCTTATCCAGCAACCCACCTCGTTCGAGAACTATCTGGAAGTCTTTGAGCGTCTGGGATATCCCATCAAGATGGACTTCAAGAGCATCTTCCCACCCGAAGGCAGCAACCTGAGTCTGCTTCCACCACCCGTCAACTTCAAGAATACTGACGAGCAGTGGATAGGCATAGCGCCCTTTGCTGCCCACAAGGGCAAGATATATCCACCAGAACTGATGGAGCAGGTCATCAAGCAACTGATAGACGGGCATCCCCATGCCCGCATCTTCCTCTTCGGACGAGGCGACCAGGAGGATTATTGGTTCAACCAGTGGTGCGAGCGCTATTGGGTTTGTACCAGTGTCAACCAGTTTGCCAAGTCGATGTATCAGGAGCTTATCCTCATGAACCACCTTGACGTGATGCTATCCATGGACTCAGCCAATATGCACTTGGCTTCACTGACTGGCATTCCTGTAATCAGCCTTTGGGGCGCCACCCACCCCTATGCCGGTTTCTTAGGTTGGGGACAGTCCTTGGAGAACGCCGTCCAGACAGACCTCGACTGTCGTCCCTGCAGCATCTTCGGACAGAAGAAATGCCGTCGTGGCGACTATGCCTGCCTCTATGGCATCAAGCCAGAGACTATTGTAGAGAAAATCAATTCTTTCATTGAGAAATAAACACTTTATATTACTAACTAAACACTTGTAAGATTATGAAAAAGTACATCTGCGACACCTGTGGTTATGTGTATGACCCCGAAGTAGGCGACCCCGATAGCGGCATTGCTCCTGGCACAGCCTTCGAAGACATCCCCGAAGACTGGGTATGCCCCATTTGCGGCGTAGGCAAGGACGACTTCTCCGTAGAGGAATAAAAATTTGAAATCAAGGTAAAAGCGGAACCCAATAAGTTCCGCTTCTTTTTTAATCTATTCACCTCTTGGCTACTCAGTCGCCATAGTACTGCCCGATAAAGAACACAGCACCACTGGAGCGTTCGCTGATGACATAAAGGAAGGGACGATTAGCATGAAAATGGACAATGGAAGGACCACCAACACTTGTATTGACACCTATCACCGTCACTGCTGCCGCCTCTGTGCCTTCCTCGCTAAGCTTGATGCGAGCCACCTGCTTCATCAGTCCGATAAAGGTCGGCACATTGCAGAAATCAGGAAACTCAGCCAATTGTCTATTAAAGGCATTAGGCATACCCAACTGGCTCATCAGCTTAATAAGATTTATATCCGTATTTGTCTCAAAACTAGGCAGATGTACATCTACCAATGTCTGCTTGCTACCCCCTCCGGCAGACCATAAGTTCTTCCACTTCTCAGCTGTCAGACCTTGAAGCACATCATTCACAGACTTATCCGCATGAGGTAACAGAATAGTCATGATGTAGGAACCATTTCCATAGGGTAGTTGCAATGCCTGATAGTCGTCCGTGTCTGCATAAGGAAACTCGCTTTGCTGATGCATCATAGACACCTCCTTGGCATGGTTGAAAGGCTCCTGATAGGTCTCTTTCTCGTCGAACTTCATCTTCCACACACCTTTGAAATAGATGGCATTCAGCAGATAGCTGACAGCATCAGGATCAAAGGAGTCACTATCCAACACCTTTTCTATCATCCGTTCCGTATGGTCGCTGGCCCACTGGTTGATGACATCCATTGTCTGTCCGTCGTGGAAGTCGCGTGTCTCTGGATCAGCTTGATAGTAGGAATGAGCGGTCTGTACAAAGGCCGGTTTCAGCATGTAGTCCTTGTTCATGTAGACGGTATTGGCTATCAGCACTTTAGTCAGCGAATCCAGATGGGGAGCGATGGTCAGCATCTTCCTACAGAAATCGTTGGTCTCGCTGACATCATTGAATCCCAACACCCGATTAATCTGCTGCCTGGTCTCACCCGTTGCTCCGTTGTTGAGCATTCCCAAGGCATAAGTGATGCTGATGGGCGACACTATCTGGCTCTTCTTCTCGTCTGCCACCTTACGCATCAAGTTGAAAGCAAAGTCGTTGTTGCCTGTCACCAGTTCCTGTTCGCCACGCGTCAGCTGTATTTCATGGTCTACGGGACAAACCACAAACCGCTGATCGTTATCATTACCATTGCTGCTGCATCCTGCCATCATCAGGGCGATGGCTACCCATGCTGTTGTCTTCTTCATCATTGATTGCAAAGATAATTAGTTTTTTCTTATTAAACAACTAAAGCTGGAAATCTTGCACCTTAAATCGTTAATAAAGCTTAATACCGCTGAAAGATGTGCAAGGTTTGTGGTCTATCCTTGTTTATATAGTAACAATGGAAACAGAGCTACAGCTGCTAAAAGCCATCCAGAGCGGACAACAAGATGCCCAACGCCAACTCTACGAACGCTATGCAGGACAGGCCATGGCCACAGGAATGAGGTACGTGCCTGACCCTGATCAAGTGCGCGATGTAGTGCACGACAGCTTTGTCAAGATACTGACCTCGCTAGACCAGTTCAACTATCGCGGAGAAGGGTCGCTACGAGCCTGGATAAAAAGCATTGTGGCCCACCAAGCCATCAACCACATCAAGCAGTACGAACACCTCAAGCTAACAGACCAGTTTCCCGAAAGCATGGTACAAGAATCAGAAGATCCTGACGTAGACAGAGTTCCGCCTGACATTCTTAACAAGTTGATAAGTGAGTTGCCTGCAGGCTACCGAATCGTACTCAACCTATACGTCTTCGAACAAAAGTCACATAAGGAAATAGCCCACCTGCTGGGCATTAAACCTGAGACCTCTGCCTCACAATTTTCAAGAGCCAAACAGGCACTGGCCAAACGAATCAATGAATACTTAAACAACAGCAAGCTATGACGAAGAAAGACTGGACCAATAAACTCCACGACAGGATGGCTGACTACGAATCAGTTGTTCCAGAGGGACTATGGGACGACATAGAGCAGTCGCTGTCTGAACAGCAAGTCGTCAGACCTTTCTGGCGGCGATGGATTAGTATAGCTGCTGTTGTAGCAATCACCATAGGTGCAGGATGGTGGCTGTTACTGGAGGGCAACATGAAGCAAACAGCTCAGCTGACTAAACAACCCTCTATTGTCCAAGGTCAGCATCAACTTGCACATCAAGAGCTATTGCCTGATACCCCATCTCAGCCAGTCCCCAAGCCTCAACCACAGTCGGCTCATCAGCTTGTAGCTTCCATTACATCTCCTAAGACGCAAGAAGAGAAAGAGGAACCTGAAAAAGTTGAACCTACTGTTAGTACAAAAGAAACTCCTGAGAATCAGCCTGTTGAGAAAAAACTCCAAACGAAAGAACCTCAGAGGGAACTGCCCGTTCACCATCATTCTCCGAAATCTAATCACCGGCTATCCATTGGACTGTTGGCAAACAGTGGACTGCTTTCCAACAACTCACGACAGAATAGGACGGGTGGACAGATAACACAAAACGATATCACAAACGGATATACTGAAACGAGTAGTCCTACGAGTGAGTTGGCTTTCCCTATCAAACGTCAACACCATGACCATCCTATTCTGTTGGGACTGACTGTAAGCTATCCACTGAACTCGCGCTGGACCCTCCAGACCGGACTGGTGTACACACGTCTTCACTCAGAGTTTGAGACTATCGCCAAACAAACACAAGTCTATCAAGAGCAGACGCTCCACTATCTAGGTATCCCCCTCAGCGTTCAGTATCGTGTACTACGAGGCAAGCACTGGCAGGGCTATATGACAGCAGGGACAGAGACAGACTGGAATCTGAACGCCAAATCTATGACTACGGGAGTGGAAACACCTATCGATAAGGATCGTCCTCAATGGTCGCTTTCAGGAGCGTTAGGCGTGGAGTATGACGTGCTGCCCCAGCTGGGCATCTATCTCGAACCTGGCATACGCTACTATTTCGACAATGGCAGTCAGATGCAGAACTTCTTCAAGGACCAGCCTTTCAGCTGGAGCCTCCAATTTGGCATACGGCTGAATATGGGCAAATGATAATTAATCCAAATTAATTTGGATATTAGCCTAATTTGCGCTACCTTTGCACCCAATATAAACGTTTATAAAAGAAAATGTCATTAAAATGTGGTATTGTAGGACTGCCCAATGTGGGTAAGTCTACTTTGTTTAACTGCCTGTCGAGTGCAAAGGCACAGGCAGCCAATTTTCCTTTTTGTACTATAGAACCCAACGTGGGTGTCATCACTGTTCCTGACGAGCGACTGACCAAACTGGCCGAGCTGGTACACCCAGGTCGCATAGTGCCCGCCACTTGCGAAATCGTAGATATTGCCGGCTTGGTGAAGGGTGCCTCGAAAGGCGAGGGTCTGGGTAACAAGTTCTTAGGAAACATTCGCGAGACGGATGCCATCATCCACGTGCTGCGCTGCTTTGAGGACGAGAACATCACGCACGTTGACGGAACGATAGACCCTATCCGCGACAAGGAAATCATTGATACTGAACTGCAGTTGAAAGACCTGGAGACCATTGAGAGCCGACTGGCCAAGACAGAGAAAGCTGCTGCAGCAGGCAACAAGGAGGCCAAGGTTGAGGTGACTGTGCTGAAGGCTTATAAAGAGGTGCTGGAGCAGGGCAAGAATGCCCGTATCGTGGACTTCGAGTCGAAGGAGGAGCAGGACTGTGCCCGTAACCTGTTCCTGCTGACAGCCAAGCCCGTGCTGTATGTCTGCAATGTGGGCGAGGCTGATGCCAAGAGCGGAAACGACTTCACCAAGAAGGTAGAGTCACTGGCTAAGGAAGAAGGTGCCGAGTCGATGGTGATTGCTGCCAAGACAGAAGAGGATATCGCTGAACTGGAGAGCTACGAGGACAAGCAGTTGTTCCTGGAAGAACTGGGCCTGGAGGAGAGTGGTGTCAACCGCCTCATCAAGAAGGCCTATGCCCTGCTGAACCTGGAGACATTCATCACAGCTGGCGAGATGGAAGTGAAGGCTTGGACCTACAAGAAGGGCTGGAAGGCTCCTCAGTGTGCAGGTGTCATCCATACAGATTTTGAGAAAGGCTTTATCCGTGCTGAGGTCATCAAGTACGACGACTATATCCAGTATGGTTCTGAGGCTGCTGTCCGCGAGGCAGGCAAGATGGGCATTGAGGGTAAGGAATATGTCGTTCAGGACGGTGACATCATGCACTTCAGATTCAACGTATAATGGAACTTCTAAGCTATATTATCTGGAATCCTGACCAGGGTTTTGGTCCTTTCCGCTGGTATGGACTGTGCTGGCTGATAGGTCTGGCACTGGCCTACATCGTCGTCAAGCGTCTTTATAAGGAACAGAACATCAAGGACGAACTGTTCGACCCACTGTTCCTCTACTGCTTTGTCGGCATCCTGCTGGGTGCCCGCCTGGGGCATTGCATCTTCTATGAGCCAGACTATTTCCTGACTTCTGTGAAGGGCTTCGTAGAGATGTTCATACCCATCCGATTCCTGGCAGACGGAGACTGGAAGTATGTCGGCTATCAAGGACTCGCCTCACACGGAGGAACCCTCGGACTGATTATCGCCTTATGGCTCTATGTCAAGAAGACGAAGCTTAGCATCTGGAGGGTATTGGACAATATCGCCATCGCCACAGGAACCACCGCCTGTTTCATCCGTCTGGGTAACCTGATGAACTCAGAGATTATCGGCAAGGTGACGGATGTTCCCTGGGCCTTTATCTTCGAGCGTGTCGACTTAATGCCTCGTCACCCAGGACAACTCTACGAGGCTATTGCCTATGGCATCCTGTTCTTCCTGATGTGGTGGCTTCACAAGAAGATGCCCCAGAAGATTGGCACAGGCTGGTATTTCGGACTCTGCCTGACCTACATCTTCACCTTCCGCTTCTTCATCGAGTACACCAAGGAGATTCAAGAGGCTTTCGAAGCTTCGCTACCCATCGATATGGGACAGATACTCTCCATACCTTTCGTGATTATTGGTGTGGTGTGTATGCTAAGAGCCAAGAAACAATAAATAAGTGCCACTTATTGTATGATAGGTGGCACTTATTCTTTTATACTCGTATCTTATTTTCCTGAGACTATTTTTTTGATGTCGTTGAGCTTGTTAAGGGCTTCCAAGGGTGTCAAGTTGTTGACATCCAGACCCAGTATCTCGTCACGAATCTGAGAGAGTACAGGGTCGTCCAACTGGAAGAACGACAGCTGCATACCCTCGCGGCTCTGGGCAATCTCAGCAGTAGGCTTGCCCACAGAGCCTACTTGTGCATTATCAGCCTCCAACTGCTTCAGAATGACATTGGCACGCTTGACAATGCTCTTGGGCATACCCGATATCTCTGCCACATGGATACCAAACGAGTGCTCACTCCCACCCTTCTCCAGCTTACGCAGGAAGATGACCTTACCCTCGACCTCCTTGACGGAGACATTGTAGTTTCTGATGCGCGAGAAGTTCTTCTCCATCTCGTTCAGTTCATGATAGTGTGTGGCAAAGAGCGTACGGGCTCGGGCCTTGGGTTGTTCGTGCAGATACTCCACGATAGCCCATGCGATGGAGATGCCATCGTAGGTTGAGGTACCTCGACCCAGTTCGTCGAAGAGTACCAAGGAGCGAGGTGTCACATTATTCAGGATGTTGGAAGCCTCCGTCATCTCCACCATAAAGGTAGACTCGCCCAGGGAAATGTTGTCCGAGGCACCCACACGGGTGAATATTTTGTCCACCAGACCGATTCTGGCACTCTCTGCAGGCACGAACGAACCTATCTGAGCCAAGAGGGTGATAAGGGCCGTCTGTCGCAGCAGAGCGGACTTACCAGCCATATTAGGACCCGTGATGATGATGATCTGCTGGTGCTCGCCATCCAGGTAGATGTCGTTGGGCACATAGCGCTCGCCTATGGGTAGCTGAGTCTCGATGACAGGATGGCGACCCTGCTTGATGTCGATGACCTCAGACGAGTCAATGACAGGACGCACATAGTGGTTCTCCTCTGCTGTCTTGGCAGCACTGAGCAGACAGTCCAGGTGGGCAATGACATTGGCGTCTTGCTGCACCTGCTGAATGAACTCCTGGGCGGCAACCACCAAGTTCGTGAAGAGCTGCTGCTCCAGCGAGAGTATCTTGTCCTCTGCACCCAGTATCTTTTCTTCATATTCCTTCAGCTCCTGTGTGATATAGCGCTCAGCCTGAGCCAGCGTCTGCTTGCGCACCCACTCCTGAGGCACCTTGTCCTTATAGGTGTTGCGCACTTCGAGGTAGTAGCCGAAGACATTGTTATAGCCTATCTTCAGCGAGCTGATGCCCGTCTGCTGGGCTTCGCGCTCCTGAATCTGTAGCAGATAGTCCTTACCCGAGTAGGCTATACGGCGCAGCTCGTCCAACTCAGGGCTTACTCCGTCGCGGATGACGCCACCCTTCTGAACCAGCTGGGGCGGATCGTTCTGTATCTCACGCTCTATGCGGTCTCTCAGCTGCTCGCAGAGGTGAAGGCGCTCCCCTACCCTCTGCAGCGACTTGTTGGTGGCTTGCAGACAAGCCTCCTTGATGGGTTCAACGGCCTTGAGGGCTGTCTTGAGCTGCACCATCTCGCGAGGTGTCACACGTCCTACTGCCACCTTCGACACGATGCGCTCCAAGTCACCAATGCGTTGCAGCTGGTCGTCAATGGTCATGCGGAACTGTGGCTCTCGGAAGAAGTAGTCGACAATATCCAGGCGCTCGTTGATGGGTTGCTCGTCCTTCAGGGGGAACACGAGCCAGCGACGCAACAGTCGTCCACCCATAGGTGATACCGTCCTGTCAATGACATCCAGTAGCGACTTGCCATCCTCCTGCATGGTGCTGACGAGCTCCAGAGAGCGGACAGTAAACTTATCCAGACGCACATAGCGCTCTTCTTCGATGCGCGAAATGCTGGTGATATGGGCTATCTGTGTGTGCAGCGTCTGCTCCAGGTATTGCAGGATGGCACCAGCAGCAATGACGCCACTCTTCAGGTGGTCGACTCCAAAACCCTTCAGCGACTTAACATTGAAGTGCTTGAAGAGCTTTTGGTGAGCCGTCTGCTCCGTGAATACCCAGTCGTCCATCTCGTAGGTACACAGACGGGTGCCAAAGTAGCGTGCAAAGTCAGCCTTGCGCCCTCTGTCGTAGAGCACCTCCTTGGGTTGGAAGTTGCCAATGAGCTTCTCCACATAGTCATAGGTACCCTCGCCTGTCAGGAACTCACCTGTCGAGATGTCCAGGAAAGCCACGCCACAGGCAGCCTTGCCAAAATGCACAGCACAAAGGAAATTGTTCTCCTTGTAGTTCAGGACAGTGTCCTGCATCGCCACACCAGGTGTCACCAGTTCTGTGATGCCACGCTTGACCAGTTTCTTGGTCAGCTTGGGATCCTCCAGCTGGTCGCAGATGGCTACGCGCTTGCCCGCCCTGATGAGCTTGGGCAGATAGGTGTCCAGTGCATGGTGGGGAAAGCCCGCCATCTCGTCGCCCTTCGCCCCTGCCCCATTGTTACGATGGGTCAGCGTGATGCCCAGAATCTGGGCAGCTACAATGGCATCGTCGCAATAGGTCTCGTAGAAGTCGCCACAACGAAACAGCAACAAGGCTTCAGGGTATTTCGCCTTGAAGTCGAAAAACTGTTTCATCATCGGAGTGAGCTCCTTGCCGTCTTTTTTTGCCATAAATCCAAATTTGTCTGCAAAGGTAATCAATTTTCTCGAATAATGATTCTCTTTGCCTGCAAAAAGCAAAAATGAAGCACAGGGAAAATGTATTTTCCATTCTGAGAAAGTTATGTTTCCAAGTTGGAAACATGTGTACCCAAGTTGGAGACATGTGTACCTAACTTGGAGACATGTGTCTATAAGTTGGAAACATAAAATACCCAAGGAGGAAAATACTTTTTACGGGAGGTTCTTTTCATACGCATGAACTATTCTATAAAAAAGTTTTTGCAAGTTCCGATTTTTTGTTGTATCTTTGCAGTCTAAAAAGCAGAAAAACAAAAACAAGGAAACAGATATGGATTACAACTTTAGAGAGATTGAGCCGAAATGGCAGAAGCGATGGGTGGAGAATGGCACCTACCGCGTAGTAGAGGACGAGAAGAAAAAGAAGTTCTACGTGCTGAACATGTTCCCCTACCCTTCTGGGGCCGGACTGCACGTTGGTCACCCGCTGGGATACATTGCCTCAGACATCTATGCCCGCTTCAAGCGCCAGCAGGGCTACAATGTGCTGAACCCCATGGGCTACGACGCCTACGGACTGCCTGCTGAGCAGTATGCCATCCAGACAGGCCAGCACCCCGAGAAGACAACGTTTGAGAACATCAACAGATACAGGAACCAGCTGGACAAGATAGGCTTCTCGTTCGACTGGGAGCGCGAGGTGCGCACCTGCGACCCCATCTATTACAAATGGACACAGTGGGCCTTCCAGCGCATGTTCAAGAGCTATTTCAGCCTCTCGTCGCACAAGGCTCAGCCCACCATCAAGCTCATTGAGCACTTCGAGCTGATGGGTACTGAGAACTGCAACGCCCTGGGTACTGAGGAGCTGCACTTCACAGCTTCCGACTGGGCCGGTTTCTCAGAGAAGAAGAAGCAGGAGGTGCTGATGAACTATCGTATTGCCTACCTGGCAGATACGATGGTGAACTGGTGTCCCAAGCTGGGTACTGTGCTGGCTAACGACGAGGTAGTGGATGGTGTCAGCGTTCGTGGCGGCTATCCTGTGGTGCAGAAGAAGATGCGCCAGTGGTGCCTGCGCGTTTCGGCATACGCTCAACGCCTGTTGGACGGACTCGATGTGATAGACTGGACGGACTCGCTGAAGGAGACCCAGCGCAACTGGATAGGTCGCTCAGAGGGTACTGAGGTAGAGTTCAAGGTTGCTGACTCAGACAAGCACTTCACCATCTTTACCACCCGTGCCGATACGATGTTTGGTGTGACGTTCATGGTACTGGCTCCTGAGAGCGACCTCGTAGCCGAACTGACTACTCCTGACCAGAAGGAAGAAGTAGAGAAATACCTCGACTACGTCAAGAAGCGCACAGAGCGCGACCGTCAGATGGACCACAAGGTAACTGGCGTGTTCTCAGGAAGTTATGCCATCAATCCGTTTACTGACGAGAAGATTCCCATCTGGATAGCAGAATACGTATTGGCAGGCTATGGCACAGGTGCCATCATGGCTGTTCCTGCTCACGACTCTCGTGACTATGCCTTTGCCAAGCACTTCAACCTGCCCATCATTCCACTCATTGAGGGAGCCGACGTTTCTGAGGAGAGCTACGACGCCAAGGAAGGTATCGTCTGCAACTCAGCATCTGATAAGTTCAGCCTCAACGGACTGACTGTCAAGGAGGCTATTGCTGCCACCAAGAAGTATGTGACGGAGCAGGGCCTGGGTCGTGTGAAGGTGAACTACCGTCTGCGCGACGCCATCTTCTCACGTCAGCGCTACTGGGGCGAGCCGTTCCCCGTCTACTACAAGGACGATATGCCCTACATGATTCCCAAGGAGTGCCTGCCGCTGGAACTGCCTGAGATTGACAAGTACCAGCCCACGGAGACGGGCGAGCCCCCATTGGGACGTGCCAAGATGTGGGCATGGGACACCAAGACGGACAAAGTAGTCTCGAAAGACCTCATCGACAACAAGAGCGTCTTCCCCTTGGAGCTGAACACCATGCCTGGCTTCGCAGGCTCCAGCGCCTACTATCTGCGCTATATGGACCCCAAGAACGAGAAAGCCCTCGTAAGCCGCGATGCTGACGAGTACTGGCGCAATGTCGACCTCTATGTAGGTGGTACGGAGCATGCCACAGGTCACCTCATCTATAGCCGTTTCTGGAACAAGTTCCTCTATGACTCTGGCTACTCTTGCGAAGACGAGCCCTTCAAGAAGCTGGTCAACCAGGGTATGATTCAGGGACGCTCCAACTTCGTCTATCGCGTAGAGGACGAGGGTCAGGACAAGGGTAAGTTCGTCAGCTTCGGACTGAAGGACAAGTACACCACCACACCTATCCATGTGGATGTCAACATCGTCAGTGCTGACGTGCTCGACATTGAGGCTTTCAAGGCCTGGCGCCCTGAATACCAGAACGCCGAGTTCATTCTGGAGAACGGACAGTACAAGTGTGGCTGGGCTATCGAGAAGATGTCGAAGTCGATGTTCAACGTGGTCAATCCGGACATGATTGTCGAGAAATATGGTGCTGACACACTGCGTCTGTACGAGATGTTCCTGGGTCCTGTAGAGCAGTCGAAGCCTTGGGATACCAACGGTATTGACGGCTGTCACCGATTCCTGAAAAAGTTCTGGGCACTCTTCTATGGCAATACACGCGAGAATCCGGACGGCAAGTTGCTGGTGGACGACAGCGAGCCCTCGAAGGAGTCGCTGAAGAGCATCCACAAGCTCATCAAGAAGGTGACACAGGACATTGAGGTGTTCTCGTACAATACCTCCATCTCAGCCTTTATGATCTGCGTCAACGAGCTGGCTCAGCAGAAGTGCAAGAGCCGCGAGGCACTGAAGACGCTGGTCATCCTCATTGCTCCCTTTGCTCCACACATAGCAGAAGAGCTGTGGGAGGCACTGGGCGAGCAGGGTAGTGTCTGCGACGCTCAATGGCCTAAGTGGAACGAAGAGTATCTGGTAGAGAACTCTGTCAAGCTGGGTGTGGCCTTCAACGGAAAGACCCGCTTCGACATGGAGTTTGCTGCCGATGCAGACAATGCCACCATACAAGAGACTGTATTGGCTGACGAGCGCGCCAAGAAGTACATCGAGGGTGAAATCATGAAGGTTATCATCGTCCCTAAGCGTATGGTGAATATCGTATTCAAAAAGTAAATGACTGAACAGCACAAAATGATATGGAACGAAGCCAAGGACTATATGTTTATAGCCCTTGGCCTCGCCATCTATACGGTGGCATTCACCGTGTTCCTGATGCCTTACCAGATAGTGGCAGGTGGTGTGACTGGTCTGTCGGCTATCATCTACTACGCCACTGGGTTCCACCTGGAAAACACCTATATCATCATTAACGGACTGCTGTTGATAGTAGCCCTGAAGATACTGGGACTGAAGTTTCTGATGAAGACCATCTTTGCCATCTTCACCCTCTACTTCATGCTGATGTTTGCCCAGGAAATTATGCCCAAGCAAGCCAACGGACTGCCCTTCAAGCTGATGGGCGAGGGACAGGACTTCATGTCGATGATCATTGGCTGTGTACTGACAGGTCTGGCTTTGGCTACCGTCTTCCTGCACAATGGTTCTACAGGCGGTACGGACATCATTGCAGCCAGCGTCAACAAGTTTCATCCTGGTGTCACACTGGGCAACGTGCTGATAGCTGCCGACTTCTGTATCATTGGCTCGTGTATGTTCTTCCCACAGTTTGGCTCCTACATGGAGCGAGCCCACAAGGTCATGTTCGGCTTCTGTGTGATGGCTATGGAGAACTATACGCTGGACTACATCATGAATGCCCGACGACAGTCTGTCCAGTTCTTCATCTTCTCCTCGAAGTGGCAGGAGATAGCCAATGCCATCGGTACTGAGATGAATCATGGTGTGACCATTCTCGACGGACACGGATGGTACACAGGCAAACAGAGCAAGGTGCTCTGTATCCTGGCCAAGAAGAACGAGAGCGTCAACATGTTCCGACTCATCAAGATGATAGACCCCAACGCCTTCGTATCGCAGTCAAGCGTCATTGGTGTCTATGGCGAAGGATTCGACGAGATGAGAGTAAAGATTAAGGAAGTTAAGAAGAAAATGAAAATTGTTTTTGCTACCAACAACACGAACAAACTGATGGAGGTTCGTAAGATTCTGGGCAACTCATTTGAAGTGTTGTCATTGAAAGACATCAATTGCAACGAAGATATCCCAGAGAAAGGACAAACGCTGGAAGACAATGCCATACTGAAGGCAGAATATGTCTACAAGAAATACCATATCAACTGTTTCGCTGACGATACAGGACTTGAGGTAGAAGCCTTAGGAGGCGCTCCTGGCGTCTATAGTGCCCGTTATGCCTCTATGGGTGAGGAACATGCCCAGTCGCACGATTCTGGTGCCAATATGACCCGTCTGTTACGCGAATTAGAGCAAAAAGACAATCGCAAAGCCCGTTTCCGCACCATCATTGCATTGATGATAGACGGAAACATCACCACCTTCGAAGGCATTGTCAACGGTGAAATCATTCGTGAGCGCAGGGGAGGGGAGGGCTTCGGCTACGATCCTATTTTCAAACCAGAAGGCTATTCTGAAACCTTCGCAGAACTTGGCACAGGCATCAAGAACCAGATCAGCCATCGTGCACGAGCTACTCAAAAACTGGCAAATTACCTGAAAAAAATCAAAGCATGAAGAAACTGATTGTTGCCCTGCTACTATGCTTCGTCCAGCATACTGTTTGCGTTGCCCAAGTAGGTACTTGGCGCAACTATCTGGCTTACTACGACGTGCAACAGATTCAGGCAACTGGCGATAACCTCTTCGTACTGGCTTCCAACAACCTCTATCAGTACAACCAGAAAGACCAAAGCATCATCACCTACGACAAAATCAACGGTCTTTCAGACACCTATATCACTCATATCAAATGGTGCCCACAAGCCAAACGACTGATAGCCGTCTATGGCAACATGAACATTGACCTGATAGACACCAAGGGCAATGTCACCAACATCAGCGACATCTACACCAAACCCATCGTAGGAGACAAGACACTCAGCAGCATCCGCATAGATGGTGTCTATGCCTACCTCGTCTGTGGCTTTGGCATTGTCAAGCTGAACATGCAAAAAGCCGAGATTGCAGACACCTACAGACCCAACCACCCAGAGTATCCTACATCGTTGCCTGACGAGGACAACAGCGACTACGACAAATACATCGACCTGGTCAAAACCCTCAAGCCTGGAGGTCCGAACAGCAATCATATAGGTTTCCTCAGATTTACGAACAATTGTCTATATACCTGTGGAGGTATTCCCGGTGGTAACTTCAGTCCTATGATTCCAGGCAATATTCAAGTATGGAACGGAAGTGAATGGGCTGTCTACCAAGACCAATTGGAAACCATTACCGGACACAGTTTCATGGATTTGGCATCATTAGATGTCGACCCACTGGATGCTACACATGTGTTCACTGGAGGAAGAACAGGACTCTATGAGTTTAAAAACGGCAAATTTCTCAAGGAATACAACTATGATAACAGCCAACTGCTAACAACGGCAGCCATCGACCAACCATCTAAGAACTACACAATGGTTCAAACTGTGAAATATGACAATAATGGCAGTTTATGGATATTGAACAGTGGTAGTCCTACTACTTCACTATTTGAGATTACAAAAGAAGGACAATGGATAAGTCATCACAAAAAGGAGTTCTTAAATACTGCCAACCGAGCTTATGACAATATGGTAAATGCTATGTTTGACAGTCGTGGGCTGCTATGGTTCTGCAATTGTCGGTTTATCGAACCTGCCCTGTTTTGCTATCAACAGTCCAATGACATAGCTGTTGTCTACAAGAAATTGGTCAATCAGGATGGTACTTCTATTGAATTAGCAGATGATGGCATATACTGTATTGTAGAAGACAAAGAGTCAAACATCTGGATTGGTACTACTGCAGGTCCTGTAGTTATCATGAAAGACCAGGTGGGAAAGAGTGCTAACGAAATAGAATTCACACAAGTAAAAGTTCCTCGCAACGATGGTACTAACTA
Source organism: uncultured Prevotellaceae bacterium (assembly GCA_900318795.1). Taxonomy (GTDB): domain Bacteria; phylum Bacteroidota; class Bacteroidia; order Bacteroidales; family Bacteroidaceae; genus Prevotella. Next base: position 55,590 of record ONLU01000005.1, read on the forward strand.
TGCTGACTATCTATTAGCCGGTAACACCATTACCAGTATAGCCATTGACGGTGGTAACAGAAAATGGTTCGGAACAAATAGCAATGGTGTCTATCTCATCAGTGCAGACAACATGAGTCAGATACAGCATTTCACTGCTGATAACAGTCCTTTGCTATCAAATAACATTCTGTCTATCACTTTAAATCCCGTAACTGGTGAGGTATTCTTTGCTACAGACAAGGGACTTTGCTCATATATCAGTGATGCCACTCAGACCAATGAGGAAATGACCTCAGACAACGTCTGGGCTTATCCTAATCCTGTCAATCCCGGCTATACTGGTCCTATCACCATTACAGGTCTTACCTATGATGCTGATGTAAAGATACTGTCGGCAAATGGTGCATTGGTTCACGAAGGTCGAAGCAATGGAGGAACCTATATTTGGTACGGAAACGACCAAAAGGGTAGGAGAGTGGCCAGTGGTGTCTATATGGTTGTAACAGCAACAAGAACAGGCGAGAAAGGAACAGTATGCAAAATAGCCATCGTCAACTAGTTTTGATACTCATTGCAGCGTTCACCATACTGCAATTGCTTATTCTGGCTATTTTTGGCTATACACCTTATCCTGACAGCAATGGATACATTTCAATAGCAGAAGAATGTATAGCCGGGAACGATTGGTATCCTATAGCCACAAAATTAAACGACTACCCTTTTCTTTGGAACATAGGAGCTATCAATGCCGTTGTATGGACATTCAAACTGTTTCATTCCGTGACGCCTCTGCTCGTTGTTTACTCTTTGATGAAGGGAATAACAGCTGGGCTGTTCTATGCCGTTACAAGGAAAACAAATGGCTCTCAGGCGGCTCTTGTTGCCTTGATACTTTATATTGTCTACCCTGCCAACTATGGTGAAGGTACTTCAGTACTCAGCGAACTTCCATTTATGTTCTTCATCATGCTGGGCATATACCTCTCGCTGGTAAGAAACTATTCCATCATTGGAGGCATGATGCTGGCTACTGCCAACTGGTTCAGACCTATGGGCATTGTATTCCTGGTGGCATTACTCATTTTCTTCCTCTTTAAATGGCGTAAGAGTCTGAAACTGGTCATTGGCTATGCGGTCATGATAACCATTATCGGATGTGCCACCATGCATCGTACAGGACTATTTCTCTATCAGGCCAAGACAGGATGGATGGCTCTGATGGATGACTCGTCAGACCACGCACAGAAGTCTATGAAGGTCAGAGAACGAACAGACTGGAACGTAGCACAAAAGGATTCTGCCTGGCAATCGTTGTTTATTGACTGGCTGAAGGATCATCCAAAGGATTATCTCGCACAAATGCCGTCAAAACTTGTCAATACCTACATCTCAGACAACGTCAATCTATGTACTTTCATTCCTGATAAAAACGACAAGGAATACATGTACGAAGAGATTAGTCTGAAAACTATTATTCACCAACTGCCTCACTGGTCAGCTGTACAGTGGCTAACCATACTGAACTTAGCCTTTTATTACATCCTACTTCTGACAGCACTAACCAGTCTTTTCTATTATTCAAAAGAAACTCATTTGCTACCTATTAGCATCATTCTGTCAGGAACAATACTCCTATTGCTTGTTGGACACGGAGAGGCTCGTTTACATATCCCCTTCATGCCATTTTTCATCATGCTGGCTGCAAGTTTCGTTGATAAAAGAGTATGGAAAGGGTAGGGTGGATAGACTTTTTACGTGGTATCTCGATGATACTCATTCTCGTATTCCATACAGAAGTGTATTACAAAGAATACGACGTGACACCCTATTATATCTATACCACCAATGCTATCGTGCTGTTCTATTTCATTTCCGGCTATCTGTTCTATCGACAGGGTGAATTAGACTATATGAAGAAGATACTATCGATTGTCAGGTCGTTGGTCATTCCCTATTTCATATTCACTACATTAATAGCAGTTCCAAAAGCACTGTTGAGACAGGAGAGTATAGATTGGACTGAAACAGTTTCCAATATTCTTAGCGGAAGAGCCTCGTGGTTCATAGCGGCATTGATCATAGGAGAAGTATTTTTCACAACTCTATTGTTGATAAAACGTCGAAAAACTCTATGGTTATCCATTGCTGCTGCTTGCCTGATAACCTACTATATTGTCCCATTTAATCAACATAATTATTGGCAGTGGCAGGACGCTCTGTTAGCAGTCACTTTCCTTTATACAGGCTACCTCTACCACCAGTACAAAGACTTTTTCCACACTATCAACAAGCCATTATATTCATCATTACTTCTATTGATTCTTATCTTGATAAAAGTATATGAATATCATGTTGATCTGCCTATGCGGAATATTGCCATAGAGAGTGCTCCATTATTCTTGGCTGACGCTATGGTCTGGCTCTTATTAGTTGTTTCAATGATCAACTATATTCCACACGTCAGAATGATAGAATGGACTGGCCGTCATTGTATTGTCTACTATTTCTTAGCAGGTGGATGCCCTTTAATAATTTCAATCCTTTTGAATAAAGCTGGATGCCATTACGACGGCTATTGGTATCGCTATGTCATTGCACTCATCTTGGTATATGCGCTGGCTACCGTTCTTACCTGGCTCATCTACAAATATGTTCCATTTATAACAGGGAGACATCATGAATAAAGAGACGAGTATTATACTGAAGGGTGTAGCCATCTTAATGATGTTGTTTTACCATCTTTTTAACAGAACAGAGATCAACGAACTCTGCTCTCCATTGATCATGATAGGAGATACTCCCCTTGTTCACTATCTTTCACAAGCATGCCATCCTGTTCCTTTCTTCTTGATATTAAGTGGTTATGGACTGACCTATCTCTATAGGCACAACAGACTTGGCATTCTATCGGAAAGTCGTCGGATTCTTAAACTCTATATTCATTATTGGATAGTGCTGCTCATCTTCATGCCCATTGCCTATTGTCTCTATCCAACAATGTACAAGTATGATATACTGCATATCATAGGAAATATTACAGCAATAAGGTGTAACTATAATGGCGAGGTATGGTTTTTGTTTCCCTATGCCATCATTTGTCTGACAGCATATCCTATTATCAACTATCTCTTTCAACTCAATGGAAAAGTAAAAATATTCTTTACTATCATTGTCTATATCATTCTCTTTTTGACAGCAAAATATATGAGTTTCTGTCTCTCCGACAACCTGATCATCAATATTATTCAACAACAATTCATCTATTACGTTATCTTGCTGTTTTATTTTGCTTTAGGCTTATTGCTATACAGACTGTCAGAAAAAAAGATGTTATCCCCATTTCATAATCAGAACGTCTGCATCATGTTAATTATGTGTCTGATTATCATCAAAAGTATGTTTAAAGTAACCATAGCTGATGGAATTTATGCTCTGTTGTTCATTATCCTTTTCTTGAATATTCCCCTTCATAAATATATAGCCAAAATGCTTCACACGATAGGCCGCCGCTCCATGCCCATGTGGATGACTCATACTTTTTTCTGCGCCTATTTGTTTCCTGACTTTATCTATGGATTTAATTATCCGATTCTCATCTTTATAGTACTCGTCATAGTTAGTTACCTAACTGCCATTCCCATCATGTGGATAGGTAAAAGAATCATTAATACTATTAAATTATGAGACTATTTCTCCTGGTATTCTTTTCTCTTGTACAGACTGTTGTTTATGCACAACAATCATTGCCAGTTGTCAAATTAACAGGCAATTTTGGTTATGATTACCAAGAGGGTACTGTCAGCATCATTTATCCTGATGGTTCCTCTGACAACAATCTCTCTGCACGCATCAAGTGGCGTGGAGGAACAACTAATACTGAAGAAAAACATAAACGTAACTATAAGATTAAATTCTCTGAAGACCATAGTTTCTTTGGACTCCGTAATGATAACAACTGGATACTGGATGCAGGACAGGCTGACGTATTCAGACTGAGAAATAGAATAGCCACTGAATTATGGAATGATTTTGCAACTAAGCCATATTATATTAACGAACAACCTAAGGCACTTTCAGGTGTGAGAGGTGAAGTAGTCGAAGTATATTTGAATGACGAATACAGAGGTATATACTGTTTCACAGAGTGTATGGATCGTAAGCAGTTAAAACTGAAAAAGTTTGATCAGGATGGTACTATTCATGGAACGCTTTGGAAATCTACTGGCTTTGGTTCTTCATTGATGAACACTTTACCCGAGAGTTATGATAACAATCAGCCTATGATGGATGTTTTTGAAGCCAAATATCCTGAATTAGACGACTTACCACAAACTGACTATAGTACACTTTGGAATGCTATCAAATTTGTCATCAATAGCAATGATGATGACTTCTCAAATTATGTAGATGAATACTTCGATTTACCTGTCATACAGGACTATTACTTATTTATCAACATACTTGGTGCCATTGATAATACAGGTAAAAACATGTATTGGGCCGTCTATGATAAACAAAAAGATAAGAAGATAACACCAGCTGTATGGGATTTAGACTTGACTGTGGGTTGTTCCACTTTACTACAATATAGCGAAGAGTTCATATCACCAGAATATCCTTTATTAGATCCCTTTTACCTAGTTACCAGATTAAAACAGACAGATTATAATCATTTTAATCAAAAGGTTTCTGAACGTTACAAAGCATTACGAAAGACTGACTTCAATCCAGATAACCTTTATTCTCGTTACGAATCATACTATAACATCCTAAAACAAAGTGGTGCTGCTGAAAGAGAAGAACAAAGATGGTCTGGCGACAGTGATGTTTATGGGTATGAAATTAATTTTGAAAAAGAATTAGAGTATATCAAGAACTGGATTAACAGACGTATCGCGTTTTTGGATAAACATTTTCAATATGAAGATGATACATTCATTTCCAATACTACATATCAATCTGATAATCCAAATATATATTCATTGTTTGGACAAAGAATTAACAATCTGAATCAATGTAAAAGTAATATTTATATCATCAATAGAAAAAAGGTATTTATCAAGTAAAAGAATGCTGGAGCTTAGCTCAACTCCAGCATTCGTTCTATGGGCTTGACGGCATCTTTAGCTATTGCAGGGTCTACTTCCACGTTAGGCCATTCGTATTTCAGACAGTTGTAAATCTTAAGCAGAGTGTTCATCTTCATATACTGGCACTCGTTACAGCTGCATTCCAGGCCGCTCTCGCTGATTTCCGGAGGCACAGGGATAAATTGCTTGTCAGGACAAGTTCGTTGCATCTCGTGCAAAATACCGGCCTCTGTAGCCACTATAAACTGCTTTTTATCGCTCTGCTGGGCATAGTCCAGCATCGTAGCCGTGCTTCCTTTGACTTCTGCAACAGCCAAAACGGGACCTTTGCACTCCAGATGAGCCATCACAATGGCATCAGGATATTGCTTCTTAAGCTCTATAATCTTGCTTACCGAGAAACGTTCGTGAACATGACAGCCACCATTCCACAACAACATCTGACGACCGGTTACCTCATTGATATAGTTGCCCAGGTTATAGTCAGGACCAAAGATGAGCTTGGCGTCTTTGGGTAACTGGTCGACTACTTTCTTGGCATTGCCACTGGTGACAACGACATCAGTCAGTGCCTTCACAGCTGCTGTGGTATTGACATAGCTGACTACCTGATAGCCTGGATGTTCTTCCTTATACTGACGAAGATCGTCAGCCTTGCAGGAGTCAGCCAGACTGCAACCGGCATTCAGGTCCGGACAAAGCACCGTCTTGTCAGGAGAAAGCAGCTTACAGGTTTCAGCCATGAAGTGTACGCCACACATCACCATCATCTTGGCATCAGTCTCTGCAGCCTTGCGAGCCAAAGCCAATGAGTCGCCTACAAAGTCTGCTATGTCTTGTATATCGCCTATCGTATAATAGTGTGCCAGAATAATGGCATCTTTCTCCTTACACATACGACGAATTTCAGCTTTCAGATCGGTACCTTCTGCTACGGGTTCGTCTATGAATCCCTGTTCTTTCCACTCAGTTTTCAACATCGCAATATTATTATTTTTCTTTTTTTTATTTTTTCTTTCAAAGAGAAATGATGAGGATGATATGGCGTTGATAAGTGCAAAACTTCTTTTGGTTTTTCTTGCCAGATTGGTTATACACTCGTGATTTTTCGTTTTCAACATCCAGTGTGAATAGTTTCTTATTGATTTTTAGTCTGATAAGTATTTTATCCACAATTCTCTTTTCTGGTGCAAAATTAATAAGTTTATATCTTTTTTCATCAAAAAAACGTGGAAAACTTGCTGATACCCCTGTATTTTATGCCTAAAATCCACAATCGGGTAGGGTAGCAATGGGATATTCCGGGATTATTCACAAGTTATTAACAGGGTTATCCACACAAAATAATTGAGAATTGAGAATTGAAAATTGAAAATTATGATTACCTTTGTACCCATATATGAGAAAGGTTCGAACTGTAGAAATGAAACGCCTCACTGTTGAGGAGTATCGTGAGGCAGAAAAGCTGCCTTTGACTGTTGTCTTGGACGATGTCCGCTCCATGTACAATATCGGTAGTGTGTTCCGTACTTGCGATACATTCAGGGTAGAGTCGTTATATCTGTGTGGTATTTGCCAGACACCACCCTCTACTGAAATTCATAAGACGGCACTCGGTGCTGAGGATAGTGTCAACTGGAAATACTTCCATACGGCTTTGGATGCTGTGGACGAACTCAAAAAACAGGGCTACACGGTGTTTTCAGTCGAGCAGGTGGAACATAGTACCAAACTGCAGACGTTCGAGCCCCAGCGGGGCCAGAAATACGCCGTAGTGCTTGGAAACGAAGTGAAAGGCGTCCACCAGGAAGTGGTAGACGCCTCAAACGGCTGTCTGGAGATTCCTCAGCTGGGTACCAAGCACTCTATGAATGTCTCTGTCACGGCAGGCATTATTATCTATAAGTTTGCCGAGACGCTCATTCTTCGTCACCAGTTGTAATCGTCCACATAACTGTCGAAGTCAACCTTTGCTGTCCATCCTTTGTCACGGAAGAGCTGGCGGATATGTTCCTGCAGGGATGGCGGAATCAGTCGCGAACCGTTTTTATACTCATAGTAGTAGGTGCGGTTGCTCTTGTTGATGACTCCATATTTCACGGCATCCTGCACGCTTTTGGGCATGTCGTCGTTGAACATGTTCTTCATTCCTTTTGCAAAGCGAACTTTCTCGTCCTTGCGATACATCGGACAATCAGATGTAGCCACATGCTGATAGTTCGGATTGACGCAGCTATAGGTACATGCCGAACTGGGCACATGCTGTCCTACCTGCCATCTCAGGCAATGTTCGTGCAACGGACACTGCTGTTCATGACATACAATATAGCCTTCGTTGGCTTTCTTCATCAGTAGTTCTGTTTTCATCATCTTGATCAATCAATTGTTTTAGTTCCTGAAAAATATTTTTTTTCGATTTTACCCTCCCTTCCTCCCGTCACCCCTCTGAAAGACCGATGTACAAAGGGTTTCAGGAACGGGAGGGATCATCATTCTCCCTCCCGTCTCCCTCCCGTCAAGGGTCCCTGGCTCATGCAGCCTTCAGCGGAACGGCTTTATAGTAGGCCACATGGCTGTGCTCTTTGCGTTCGTATTCAAGACTTACGAGTGCACGTCCCAGTTCTACTTTCGCCTTTGTCGTGATGGTGACATGAGGATACTCGTTGCGGATAATCTCCAGCATCTGCGTGGTGTTCAGCGATTTCACGTTTTCACCATCCTTGGGCTTGCGGAAGCAGGCTTTCACCATCTCTGTGATGTCTTTCTGCTGCATGTAGTTCAGGTTCATCTGCTGAATACGGGTAACCTCTTGGTTGTTGAACCAATAGGGGGCATTCAACGTGCGGATTTCGTACAACACCTGGGCATACAACTGCTCGTAGTCAATGTCGCCAGTATTGTCAATCAGCTGACCTTTGGGAATAGTCAGGCAGATGTAGCGACGCGAGCCTGTTGCATCCGTCAGAGGGTGCGGATTGTTGGTAGTCGAGACAAACGATGCATAGCGGGGACGGTCATCCTGGGCTTTGCCAAAGATAGGTCGTCCGTTCACCTTATTCTTAGACAGGGTTTGTTTCAAGGTTGCATGCTGACTGGGACGGATAGCCTCCAGTTCGTCCAGGTTCACCAGCAGATTGTTCGTCAGCGCCATCTCCTTATCGAACTTGTTCGAAAGGTTCAGGTGGTCCAGATAGTACTCACGAAGCTCACAGGGCAGCAGTCTGCGCAGGAAGGTGGTCTTGCCACACCCTTGAGCACCTATCAGTACGGGCACTACCTCGTTGCCGTGCATGGTGTCCATCTGCAACCAGTGGGCTACCGTTGAACGAAGCCAGACAGCCAGGAAGGCAAGGTGTTCCGTACTGATGCCTGGCAAGCGTGAGAAGAGCTTGGCAACATGGTTCTGTCCGTCCCACTGGGGCAGGTTGTCCAGAAAGGTCTGGATGGGGTTGTAAAGAGGCACTTCCTCGGAGTTGACATACATGGTGATGTCCGTCTTCGGATTGCACTCCTCGTCCAACCTTTCGCGTCTGGCTCGGATGATGATGCTGTTCAGGGCTTCCTGCGTCAGCGGACGATAGTCGGCGGCTTCGTTGTTCCTCGCCTTAAACTCCACCTTTCCATTCAACACATTGCGTCGAAACAAGTAGTTGTCTGTCAGGAACTGTTCGATGATTAGCACATTCCCTGTCTGGGCACTTAAGGGCGTCCCAAGAGCCACTAAGGATTTTTCTGTCATTTGTAGCTTTTAGTTTTAAATGGTTATTAAAATAGGCTGGTTTTTCATGATGTTTTTCATAGGTTATCCATGATTCCAAGCCGTCATTCTCCGTGCATCTCTCAAATGCTTTGCAAAGGTACAAAAAAAATGGGTGTTCTCCAAATTTTACAGCTGAAAATAGTACTTTTTTTTGCATCCTTTTTGCCCAATTATTGCAAACAGTAGTCGGGTGAGGGTAGGGGAGCCCTGACGGGAGGGAGACGGGAGGGACAATCGTTCTCCCTCCCGTGCCTCAAACGCCCTGTACATCGGCCTTTGAAGGGTATGACGGGAGGAAGGGAGGGTAAAATCGCAAAATTCTTTTTTTTCTGTGAATAAGGAACCCTTATCATTCAATAACCCTATCTTATTATCCAATAACCCTTGGTTCTGATGCTCCAACTTTTATATATAGCTCTTCTCATCAGTCCGTAAGCTTCGGACTTTCAGTCCGAGCCTTTCGGACTGCCAGTCCGTCCCGATGGACTAAATTTTATTGGTAATAGTAAAAAACCTATTCACTTTCAGACCCGTTAATGAATCTTTGGTTAAACAGAAGATAGATTTTCTTGTCCGTCTAATCTTTCTGGAATGTGATAGTGATATCCCAAAAATTACTATCCTTGTGATGTAAGATGACAAAACATCCCTGCTCGAAATAGAAACGGGCAGGGATGCTCCTAAGTGATAATAAAAACTATTTCATCACGACCTTCTGGCCATTTATGATATTAATACCCTTCTTGAGCGCGAGCAGGCGCGTGACAGTGTTGTCCCTAGTGTCACTCCTAGTGTCACTGGTATTCAATTCGGTTCCCTTGTTCCAACATCTTTCGGGTGACGAATAAAGTGTCATATAAATGCTCATTGCATATCTCAGCCCAAGTATGATTTCGTGCCGTCTCCAACTTAATGACAAAAAGATATCCTTTATGCTCTTTGTTATGCGAAAATAGAGAACCAGATTCTGCATAATCTGCCGTAGAATCTTGAGGAATGTAGTCTTGACTACTTATTTCAAGCATTCCTTTTTCGTTAATAATAGTCCATGTATAATCACACTTTGCCCAAGTACGTGGTAAGAACCGAAGTCTACCACCGTATTCTTTTATATAGACACTATCAATATTGTTGCTGAAAGATGCACCAATAAGTAATGTATCTGTTGTACAATTTTTTATTCTCATACTTTCCATGGTATCCCACACGGGAAGACAAGAAGCAAGAAAAAACAAACAGAATGTCATTGATAAGAATTTTTTCATTGTTTTTCTACTAATTATTATGTGCAAAATTACTAAAAATATCTTAGTTACATATAATATTACCAAACTTTAAGGTAAATAGATCAGGGGACTCTAATGTCTTCGTCCTTTCATTTCTTGATAGATTCTCATGACTTTCTTTTACCAGTGTAATCTCCAAGGAATACTTGAATCTGTATAATTCATCTTTTCTTCTTCAAGACCATATTTCCTTTTTGCTTCTTCAAAATCTTTTTCTGTTGCATACTCATAAACTTTCCAAGGTGCATATGTGTTATTCCTTGAATGTTGTTCAATTATGCAATAGTTTATAATTATACGAGAATCTCTATTAGTACATTTTACTATAATAAACTCATCATTCCAATATATGTCTTTGGCAAAACCTTTGTATTTGACACTTTCTCCAAATCCATCTTTATACTTGTAATAATGAATATTAACATAGGGTACATTTCCAGTTGATTCTACTAAATAATACTCTGTATCCCCAATCTGCTTATATTGAGTAATGTCACCAAAAACACATGAGGAAAAGAGAAGAATAACTATTATTATGAATACTATTATTTTCTTGACTTCCATATATAAAACTGATATGTAGTTGATAGAGGCTTAATCATAGATCAGGGAACCCCTGGTCTACCACGGATAAAAATCCATAATATCCATATGATATAGTAACTTTAACTGTTCTATGGCATTCTCGGGAATATGATATAAATCTTGATATTCTTCCAGTATTTTATTAGATCTATCTTTTCCATATAACAAATAAGAATAGTATATATATTCTTGTGTCGTGATTATATACTTTCCTCTTTGATGTTGCAGATCATTTCTAAGAAATAAAACATATTCTTCTTTATTATCTGAGATATATTTCTCAACAAGTTTAAGGGCTTCCATGATATTTGCTTCATATAGTTGTTGATCATTCTTAATCTTAGCACTCATAGCTAATATACGATGTTCAAGAATTTTTTTGTAATATGGACCTCCAATAGTTTCCCACATATTACAACTATCTCCTTCAATTACGTCAATAGCAGAATTTGTATCGTTATACAAAACCAAGAATTGTATTTTTTGTAGCATATATTTCATATATATCTTATCATTTTCTTTGTATGCACATGCCATGCTGTCTGCAAGAGCTAGTGCAGAGTTCAAGGTCGTTACATGATGATTATTCTTAGCATCGAAATACAATGATAGCAATTTTTTATCAGCTATACTATCTGGTATTCTTTGACTATGTTCATTCGCTGGTCCAAATGTTGTCGTATTCTTTCCGCAACAACTTAAGAATATAAATAATATAAATACAATTCTTATCATTTTCTTCTAATTATAGGGGTTCTCATTAAATTCCATGTAAAACTTGCTGGTTTTATGCTCCAAGGAAACACTGGGACAGGTACATGTTTCACGCCGTGATTAGCTTGGACTCTAATAGATAACGATAATGCTTGTAGTGGTGAAATTCGGTTCAACAATTATGCTATTACACCGGAGTGTAATTGTTCTATCGGGAATATCAAGTCCCAGTTCTTGCCCCATACTACATTGCCATTGTCAATGGTGAAACGGTTGAATATACGGGGGTCAAGATATTTGTTGTATTGCGGATGCGGATGACGACGGATGAAATCGCCGACATCAACCAATTGTGTTGTGTTGTCGCTAAATGTGAGATTGACCGTCAGGTTCCCTGCATTTTCAGCCTTTACAATATGTAATTTCTCCATAGTCCCTCCTCCTTATAATTTCTTATTTATTCTATGGGCTCATGCTCGTTGGAGTAGAAATAGAATATAAATCCGAAGTATTCGAATATCTTTGGCATAGTTAATATCTTTATATATACTTAATTCGCAGGCAAAGATAGGGATTATTTCCGAAAAAAGCAAGAAAAAGGTGGAAATCTTTCTTGATGAAACTACTGGGACAGTACATGTTTCACGCCGTGATTAGCTTGGACTCTAATTGATAACGATAATGCTTGTAGTGGTGAAATAATCCAAGCCTATATCCTATACAAAGAACCCGATGCATCTCTCTGTGAGCGCATCGGGTTCTTTGCATATTGGCTAAACAGATCAGGGGACTCTGATCTGCGCTAACTAACTAACTAACAATCTTTTCATCAAAAAAAAACTACTAAACAATCCTAACTATTTAATAATAACTTTCTTTCCATTGACGATATACAGGCCTTTAGCAGTTGGCTTTTGGCCGTTAGCAACACGCTGACCAGCGAGGTTGAAGTATTGGCTGTTGGCAGTCAGCTCTTGGCTCTTGGCAACGGCAGCAATGCCAGTGCCACCATCCTTAACGAGCACGACGGCTGTAAAGTTGAAAGCATTGCCAGCCTCCTTGTTGCACTGAATCATAAGGCGGTCAACATCAGCAAGGGCTGCTTCCATATTGATATTCTCTACATTGAGCTCTGCATACTCGTTGGTCATAGTCATCGTGGTTTGATCGCCCAGTTTGCCACCTTCGCCCCACTTGGTCAGAACATTGATGACGTAGTCGGTACGGTTGGCCTCAGAATAGAAGCGGATAGCCTTGACCTTG
>ONLU01000023.1 GCA_900318795.1 uncultured Prevotellaceae bacterium
CGGGGTCCCACCTCTTCCCATTCCGAACAGAGAAGTTAAGCCCGCCTGCGCCGATGGTACTGCAATGCAATGCGGGAGAGTAGGAGGCCGCCACTTTTTTAATTGAGAACCCCCTGAGTCTTATTGATTCAGAGGGTTTTATTATTTGTATGTTATTAATAACAAAATCTAGAGGACTATGAAGAATGTTTTATTGCTGTTGACATGTTGGGCATTTGTCGCATGTGGATCGACTGCTGTTGATGATAGTGAATTTTCTATTATTTCAAAATTCAATAGTACATGGAATATTTACGAAGAACTTGTCCATAACAGTGATGGAAGTATTACTAACTATGCTCTTCCTTGGGGAGGTTTAGTCGGTTCAGTGAAAGAACGCAATATGTCAGTTGACTGGTCTAAATATGAATCTATTCGTTTCGATTTTGCAGAACCAACCAAGGTTCCTACCCAGATTATGGTTTCTGACAAGGTCAAGACTTGGGGAAAGGCTGGTATTACGTCATTGACCTGTTATTTTGATGGGCAGAATGTAACGAGTATAGATGAGGTTGCGCTTCAAGCTTCTGATACTACGGTTATCACCGTCAAAAGTGTTTATCTGTCTCCAGGAAATGTTGTTTGGGAGGCTACTCCTATATGGGAAGGGAATTGCGAACAAGGCAATTGGGAGAAAGGTTTTGTGATTAAACCGGAAAATTTTACCACTGCTTATGAGGGTGACAAGTTGGAAATTGTTTTTACTACTGCCAAGAGTAATCCTAATGTTACTTTCTGGTTGCTGAAGACTATTTATAACGGAACGGATTCCACTTTGGAAGGCAATGCCAGTGAGTTGAATGATTGGGGATGTGCTACTATGGGTAAGGAGGCCACGTCCTATCGGATAGTCTTAACGGCTCATGATATTGAAATGTTGAGGGAGAAGGGGGCATTTATAAATGGTTATTACAACAATATTACCCAGTGTAATTTGTTGAAAAAGGGATCTGCACAGGATGTTGAAGAATAGTAAATGTTGAAGAATAAATGATGATGAAAAGTTGTTTGATGACCTTAGTGTCGTTACTATTGACATGTGTGGCTATTGCTGGCGGCAAGTTAAATTTGCAGGATATCACCCGTGGTGAGTATCGTCAACAGTCGATGGCTGCAGTACAGGTTTTGCCTGATGGTGAGTCGTATGCTCAGTTGAGCGGTGATGGTAAACGGATAGTCAAGTGTTCGTTCCAGAGTGGACGGGAAGTTGGTACTTTGTTCGATGTGTCAACGGCAAAAGGGTTTCAGCTTGCCAGCATTGACGGCTATTTGCTGAGTCCAGACGGAAAACGTTTGTTGATACAGACCAACACAAAGCGTATTTATCGTCATTCGTTTACTGCTACCTATTATATATATACGGTGCAGAATAATCGTATGGTACCCTTGTCTGAAAACGGACCTCAGCAGACTCCGTTGTTCTCTCCCGATGGTCAGCAAGTTGCTTTTGTCAGGGACAATAACATCTTCTTAGTCAAGCTGTTGTATGATAATGCAGAAGTACAGGTTACGAAGGATGGCAGGCGCAATGAGGTGATCAATGGCATTCCAGACTGGGTGAATGAGGAGGAGTTTGGCCATGACCGCGCGATGGTTTTCACCGCTGACAGTCGTCAGTTGGTTTGGGTTCGATATGACGAGAGTGCAGTCAAGCAATACTCGATGCCGCTCTTTAAAGGTCAGAAACCAGAGCGGATGGAATATGCGGAATATCCTGGCTTTTACACGTACAAGTATCCAATAGCCGGTGAGGTAAATTCGCGCGTGTCGGTATGGAGTTTTGATATTGGTAGTCGTCAGATGCGACAGTTGCAAGTTCCTCTGGATGGGGATGGATATATTCCCCGTTTGAAGATGACGTCCGATCCTGGTCAGGTCGCAGTGTTTACTCTGAACCGTCATCAGAACTGCTTGCGCATCTTTATGTGCAATCCGCTGTCGACGGTGTGCCGTCAGGTGATTGAGGAGAAGGTGTCGAAGTATGTCCGTGAGGAGGCTATTGAGGGTATAGTCTTGACAGATCGCCACATTTTGTTGCCGAGTGACCGGAGTGGGTGGATGCATCTGTATCTTTATAATACGAACGGTCAACTGCTGCGGCAGGTGGACGACGGTGAGTACGAGGTGAGCGAGGTTTACGGCTATGACGAGGCGACGGGTAACACGTATTTTGCAGCGCATGCTACTGGGGCTTCGACATTGTCGCAGCATACAGGACAGGCGGACGGGGCACTGGGGGCTACGGAGCAGCGGGTTTATGTGGTTCATGGTAATGGAAAGAAGGAGTGCCTGACGGAAAAGGCAGGTTGGAACTCGGCAGTCTTCAGCAGTGACTATCGATATTTCATCCATACATGGAGTGACATTAACACACCACCAGTCTATGCTCTTTGTAATGCTAGTGGAAAAATGCTGACGACGCTTGTTGACAATCAGGAATTACGTACAAAGCTGAGTGCGCTGAATCTTGGACGTCGCGAACTGTTCCAGTTGACGACGTCTGACGGTGTGACGCTGAACGGCTGGATGGTGAAGCCTGTGGACTTTGACGCCTCTAAGCGCTATCCGGTCATCATGTACCAGTATGGCGGTCCTGGCAGTCAGCAGGTGAAGAATGCATGGTCTATAGGCATGTCGGGGCAGGGAGCTATTCTGGAACAGTTGCTTTGCCTGCAAGGGTATGTTTGTGTGTGTGTGGATAACCGTGGTACGGGTGGTCGTGGTGCAGAGTTTGAGAAGTGTACGTATCTGAAGCTAGGTCAGCTGGAGTCTCGTGACCAGGTGGAGACCGCTTTGTGGCTGGGTCGTCAGTCATGGGTGGATGCCAGCCGCATTGCAATCTGGGGCTGGTCGTTCGGAGGCTTCAATACGCTGATGGCCATGAGCGAGGGTCGGGGTGTATTCCGCTGTGGCATTGCCATTGCTCCACCTACTTCGTGGCGCTACTATGACACCGTATACACAGAGCGCTTTATGCGTACACCGAAGGAGAACGCGTCGGGGTATGACGACTGCCCGATAGCGCGTGCCGTGAAGTTGAGCGGTGAGTTGCTGCTGTGTCACGGCATGGCTGACGACAATGTCCACTTTCGCAATACGGCAGAGTACACTGAGGCGTTGGTGCAGGCTGACAAGGACTTCGAGCAGCTGGTGTACACGAACCGCAACCACAGCATCTATGGTGGAGAGACTCGCAGTCACTTGTTCCGCCAGTGTCTGCGCTTCTTCGACCGGTCGATGCGCTGATCGTTCGTAATAAGCATTAAGAGTTCTCTGTCTTAGAAGTTAAGATTCGCTGTGTTAAAAAAAGAACGGACTGGCCTTGCGGTCAGTCTGTTCTTTAATTGCTGTGCAGTCGTTCTGCTGAGCAGGGCCGCAGAGCGGTTAGTAGTTCTCGGCCTTTATCTGGAAGTAAGCCTGTGGATGGTCGCAGACGGGGCATACGTCGGGAGCCTTGGTGCCTATGACGATGTGTCCGCAGTTGGCGCACTGCCAGATGACATCGCCGTCCTTGGAGAAGACGCGTTCTTTCTGTACGTTGTCCAACAGACGACGGTAGCGCTCCTCGTGAGCCTTTTCGATGGCAGCAACGCCCTCGAACTTCTCAGCAATTTCAGGGAAACCCTCTTCTCGGGCCTCACGGGCCATGCGGGCATACATGTCAGTCCACTCGAAGTTCTCGCCGCTGGCAGCAGCCTCCAGATTGGCGGCAGTGTCCTTGATTGCACCGCCCTCCAGCAGTTTGAACCACATCTTGGCGTGTTCCTTCTCGTTTGCAGCCGTCTCTTCGAAGATGGCAGCTATTTGTACGTAGCCGTCCTTCTTGGCCTTGGATGCCCAGTACGAGTACTTGTTGCGGGCCATGGACTCTCCTGCGAATGCTTCCTGCAGGTTCTTCTCTGTTTTTGTTCCTTTCAGTTCTTTCATAAAGCGTTTTGTTTTTTAGGGGTTGTTGTTATTTTTTTTAAGTTTGAAAAACTTCTAACTCGGGTGACTATACCGTTATTTCACCGCGGATGCTACGGTTCATCATGCGGCGCACCAGGTCGGGTTCGTCGTAGTGTGACTGGAGGAACATCAGCTTCGTCACAGCGCTCTCGACGGTTGAGTCGTATCCGCTAACGACTCCAGCCTCCTGCAGGTGGTAGCCCGTGTCGTAGCGTCCCATCTCTACCTTGCCCTGCATGCACTGGCTGATGTTTACGATGACCTTTCCGTTGCGTGTGCCCTCCTTGAGTGCCGAGAGCAGCCAGGGACTTTGGGGAGCATTACCGCTGCCGAATGTGCGCATGACGATGGCCTTGAGGTTGGGCGTGTGGATGATGTGTCGTATGAGGTCCTCGCGAATGCCCGGGAAGAGCGAGAAGATGATGACGTTGTTATCCAGCCGGAAGTGGGGCGTCATGGGCTTGCCCCAGTCGGGCTTCAGTATTCGCTCGCGGTGATAGCTGATGTTGACACCAGCATCGGCCAGGTGAGGATAGTTGAACGACTCGAAGGCGTTGAACTCGTCTGCACTCTGCTTGGTAGTGCGATTGCCTCGCAGCAGATGGCCGTTGAAGTATATGCCCACCTCGGGAACCAGTGCGTGCCCCTCGTCATCACAGGCTGCAGCAATCTCAATCGATGTAATCAGGTTCTCCTTCCCGTCCGTGCGCAGCAGTCCGATGGGCAGTTGCGAACCAGTAAATATAATAGGCTTAGTCAGGTTTTCCATCATATATGACAGGACAGATGCCGTGTATGCCATGGTGTCAGTGCCGTGCAGCACCACAAATCCGTCGTAGTCCGTGTAGCGGTCGGCAATGACGTGGCTCAAGTCCGTCCACAGCCGTGGCGACATGTCGCTGGAGTCGATGGGAGGCTGAAACTGGTAGGTGTCAATCTGCAAATCGAACTGCATCAGTTCGGGCACATTCTGCAAGAGGTGCTCGAAGTCAAAAGGCTCCAGAGCGCCCGTCTGCGGATTGCGGTTCATTCCGATAGTCCCGCCTGTATAGATGAGTAATACCTTATTTAGCATAGCAGTCTTTGACAAAAGTGTACAAAGTATGTCTTTGCCATGCAAATATACGACAAATCTTCTGAACTACAAAATAAAAATGGTAAAAAACTTATCGCGTATAGAAATCAATCAACCTCCTGAGTGCTTGTTGGCACACAGGACAGAAGTCCGGATGTTCGTTGGTTCGCATTCTACAATTCTCCTGGGATCGCCAAACACCTTTCGACAGATATCCGCCTCCTTCGATGACCGATGCCTGACCCGCATCAATGAGCGACTGCCATTTGGGTTGGGCAGGATGAGTGGTCAGGTTGGGCTCCCATGGTTCTGTATCACTGAAATACATCGGGTCATCATCTCCATAGGGATACTCGTCGCCCAGTCCCCCAAACGAGTGACCGAACTCATGGACGACCACGGGCAGGAAGTGACATCCACGCGTATAGCATAGGTTGTATGAGTTGTAAATGCCGCCCCCTCCATAGTGACTGGTGTTAGCCAGGATGATGATATGCTCGTAGGGAATGCCCCTCAGTATGTCGTGCAACCGCTTGATGTGTAGTGTCGTCAGGTAACGCTCACTATAGAATGTGTCGAAGTGGGAGTTCAGGGCAGTATTGCGCCAGATGCCTTTCCCCGGCTGACTGACATCCGAGTCATTGGACGCTGAGCATACGGCAACGATGTTGAACCGGTCTTGCAGCGAAGCAAAAGGTTCATGACGGAAGAGCGACTCGTTCGCCGCACGACAGTCGTCCAGAAATTGCGGCATTTGCTCCTGGGTATATCCTTCAGCCACATAGGCAATGTGGATGCATCGGGTGGTGTCTGCAGCCTGGTGCAGGGTAATGTACGGGTGTGGTTGTTGCTGCGATGGTGTAGTCACAGACACGGCAGGCCGTCTGATGAGAATATCCGAGGGATTGACGGTGTGACGAAAGGCTGTTGTCACCCGGTCGTGGTAGTCGCGCAACTCGACAGTAATCACAACAGGATGTTTGGGGTAGGGTACCAGGAATACATTCTCGAACGAGCGGGCAGTCTGTTTGGCTTCGTTGGTTGCCAGCCATTCCTGAAAGAGCGTCGAGAAAGAATGACGGTAGAGTGTATCACCTGTTTGCGGGTCTTTGACGGTCAGCTGGCCGTTGCCTTTGAGTGGTAGCTCGTCCAGACGATAGTGGCGGCCATACCAGCGGGGAGTGATAGATAGTTCGTCCAGAAAGATGTGCTGTGTTGAAGCGTCACCGGCAAAGGTATAGTCCAGCCGCAGCGTAGAGTCGCAAAAATGCTGTTCGAAAGATAGAGCCTGCACGTCAGTCTGACAGAGTGATAATAATAGGCAGAGTATGTAGAGTTTCATAAGATGTCCGGAATGAGTTGCTGGATATATGACCGCGACCAGTCCCGTTCGTGGAAGCGCTGCTCGTCATACAGCATCAGGTCGAGGTCTATGGTCACATGCTGTCTAGAGCGGCCGGTTGCTGCTTCGATGGCTTTTAACTCATGCTGAAGGTCGTCCATGGAAAGCGTGGTATTTGCGACCGCCAGACGGTTCATGTAGTAGATGCCCGTCCCATGGATGTCTTCCGTCCAGAGCTTGCGACTGAAACAGACATTCTCCAGCACACTGCCCATCCGTTCCGATGCCCATTGGATATGGGCAGCGGGCAACCTGTTGGATCCGAGGGCAATGATGACGCGATGCATGTGAAGGGTCAAATCTTGTTCTTTTCTTTTAGGATACCATGACGATAGGCGTAGAGCAGTTCGCGCAGGTCGGCAATCTGTGAGCGCAGTTCCGTACCCTTGTCAGTGTCCGCCACCAGCATGCGGTGAGCCGACAGTTCCACCAACTGCGTGGTAGACTTGATGTCCAGTCCCCTCTGTATGGCATCCTGGGCATTCATGAACGGCTCGTGCTGAACCAACTGGAATCCGCGAGAGTGGTACACCAGCGTATAGCCGGCAATACCCGTCTCATTGTGGTAAGCCTCCGAGAAACCACCGTCGATGACCATCAATTTGCCATTGGCCTTGATGGGATTCTCACCCTTTGACGCATGAACAGGTACGTGACCGTTGATGATATGACGGTTATCGCCAGTCACTCCGAAGGCGTCAAGAATCTGGTCGCAGACCTGTTCGTTGTCGCGCAGTTGGAAGTAGAAACCCTTCTTCTCTTTATACGTAGTCTTGTCGGTAAGGAAGTAGCGCTCGAAAGTTGCCATCTTCGACTTGTCGAACAGCGGCGAGTCCACACCACACCACAGATACAGGAAGTAGTCGCGGGCATAGAGCCGCAACTCCCGGTCCGTATCGTTCTCAAAGGCAGCACGGACCATCATGCCAATGTTGTGCATCAGCTCATGTCCGCTGTAACGCTCACCTTTATACAACTCAACCTCCTTCAGGCTGCCGTCCTCGTTCAGCGGACACGAAGCGTGGAACAGCAAGTTCTGGTTGCAGATGCTATACATGCATCCATGCGACAGCAGCATCTTGACGTGCTTCTGTAGCTTCTCGCAAACACGGAACGAGTGATGCAGTTTCTCCATCAGCTGATATTCCTCGGGAGTCAACTCCTCTGGGTGCTGCGGGTCGATGGTCGGGAAGTGGCATGACGACATCTCATATTCTGTCCCGTCAATCGTACATACACCACGCTCGTAGTCGATATGCTCCAACAGACAGCGTCCTTCCATGTGCCATTCCGGACGGCGGTGGAATATCTGTGCCTCCTTCTTGAACTGAATGATGCTGATTGCCTTGTGCATCTGGGCAGTCAGTCGCATGGTCTTTTCGTCCAGCGTGTTGCCCGTCAGCAACCGTGGCATGAACTCATTGCACGGGTCGTCACCATAGGTATCCATCGCAAATGTTGCCAGCGGAACCAGGTTGATGCCATAGCCTTCTTCCAGCGTTGCCAGATTGGCATATCTCAGCGAGAGCCGCAGCACATTGCAGATGCAGGCATTGTTGCCAGCTGCAGCACCCATCCAGAGCATGTCATGGTTGCCCCACTGGATGTCCCACGAGTGATATTGGCGCAGGGTGTCCAGAATGATGTGGGCCCCAGCCCCCCGGTCGTAGATGTCGCCCAGTATGTGTAGCTGGTCGATGGACAGACGCTGGATGACGTTGCATATCGCAATGATAAAATCGTCAGCGCGTCCCGTAGAGATGATAGAGTCTACGATGACCGACACGTATGCAGCCTTGTCAATGTCGTCCGTACGCTCGTGCAGCAGTTCCTCGATGATGTATGCAAACTCCTCCGGCAGCGACTTGCGCACTTTCGAACGCGTATATTTTGATGACACGTCACGACAGACAGCCACCAGTCGGTGAATGGTGATGTGATACCAGTCGTCAATGTCTTCGTCAGCAGCTTTGATCAGTTCCAGTTTTTCCTCAGGATAGTATATCAGCGTACATAGCTCCCGTCGCTCAGCTTCACGGATGTCACCCTTAAACAGTTCGCTCACCTTTCTCCGGATGTTTCCCGAGGCATTCTTCAGCACGTGCTGGAATGCCTGGCTTTCTCCGTGCAGGTCAGCGAGAAAGTGCTCCGTACCTTTGGGCAGATTCAGTATGGCCTCCAAGTTGATGATTTCTGTCGCTGCCGCTGCTATCGTGGGAAACGATGCTGAAAGCAGTTGCAGATAGTGCATGTCACGGTTCATCTGTTTCATCGTAGTATATTTATAATGTATAGGTAGTTCTTTTTATATCTTCAGGTGGCAGTCTATCTCCCGCCTCATCTTGCGCGTTTGCCGGTCGTCCGTAGGCAACACAGGCATGAAGCCTTCAGTCAGTCCTGTCAGTTCTGCTGCCACTTGCATCAGCCGGGAAACCATTTTCCATAGATGTCTTTCCTTCAGGTCCTCTGCCAGCTCCTCTTCTTCGCAGCCATGCTCGCGCAACTCGTGGTTCAGTTCTATCAGATGCTTGATGCTCAGTTCGTGGGCTGTTTCCCATTTCCTGAGTACTTTAAAGGTTGCCAACAACCGGTCGTTCTCAGAAGGAAACTCGTTGCCGATGGATTGCTGAATGCTCTTCGTCTCGACATAGTGCTCTGGCAGGAAGTAGTCAATATGCTCCACGTCAATGTCGGGAACTTCCAAACCCAATATACGTATGCCCCGCTGCAACGTGTTTGTAATCTGCTCTTGGTGACCATAGCAGAGCAACAGACGCCAGTCATCGCCCGATAGTGGAGCGACCGCCATATCTTCCGGAATCCAGCGACGGTCACCCGTTGTACCTGCAATAATCATGGCAAGCAGGGCCTGCCGTGTTTCGTTGCTCATCCGCTCCAGCGGGTTCGAGTCCAGCACTTTCTGATAGACGTCCAAGGTCTTCTTGGCCATGTCTTTGGCCGTGATGCTGTGGGTGACTACAGCATTGCGGATGATGACTGTGCGCGGATTCCATTTCAGCTGGTTCAGACATTCCTGTTCCATACGGCCTTGTATGATGACCGCATAAGCCTTTTGCACGATGTTGCGCTGATAGATCAACTGCTTGGGCAGCTTTTCTTTCCAGTATCCTTCCTCCCTGATCCACGGTTCCAGTTGGCCGTGAGGGGTCAGCACCAGGCGCGCACCCTGTCTGAGAGCCATGTTTACAATGCCTCTCGACGAGTTTCTCCAACACCCATGCAAGTGCAGTATGTCATTGTGGCAGCCTCGCAACAGTGTCTTGGCTTGTTCTGCCTCAGTGGCAATATAGTTTTCAGCATCCCTTCCCATGTTGTCAGTCAACAGCTTGACGTGCTGGCCTGTCATGGTGTCTTTGTCTTCGTAGTAGTGCAGAATCCGCATGGTGTTCTTATTAAGTTAAATGGAAATCAGAACCACGTCTTCAGCCAAAGTGCCAACAGTTGACCTCCCTTGATGTCCTGGTCAAAGTATTTCAAGGCTTCAAAAGCCTTCTCTTTCCTTACCGCAAAGGCATCATACAATCCCCTCTGTAGTTTCAGACATTGTCCATGGTGCCCGCGTCCGGACTTCCGCTCAGCCTTCTGCACCAGCGCCTGCAAGTCCTCCAGGCTCGTAGCAACCACATGCGTCACCTGTTTGTTCTTGTGGCTGGTGTATACCACAGACGCCTCACCGTCAGCAAGCCCCGTCAGCCACACAGGCGAAACGGGGGGACGGTTAATATCACCAAAAACCAGATACTGGCCTTTGGCTGCTTTGATTCCAATGCTCAAGGCCAGTCTAATCCTGCTGGGATTGGGTACCACTGACTTGGGCAGAAACGTCGTGTATAGGTTGCTGTGCTCCAACAGCAGACGTTGCAGCACGTCTGGGGTGTCGTCAGAAGACATATCATCTACCACAATTACCTGTGCACCTGCTTCTTGGGCAATGTTTAGGAACTGCGGCAGGTTTTCTTCCAGATTAGCCGCCTGGTCGTGTACTACAATAATGATAGATATAGACGCTGTCTCTTTTTCCATATTGTTATAGTTCTTCGCTCAAATAGCCTTGAGGCAGTCTGCGACAGTTATACTGCGATGCCATGATTTCACCATAGGCCCCGGCAGAGCGTATCGCCAGCAGGTCGCCCCGGTGACAACGGTTCAGGTCCGTCTGCTTGGCAAAGACATCTGTCGACTCGCAGATAGGCCCCACCACATCGTAAGCCTCTTTAGGCTCCTCGCTGGTGATGTTCTCAATCTTGTGGTAAGCCTGGTAGAGTGCAGGACGCACAAGGTCGGTGAATCCAGCATCGACGATGCAGAAGCGTTTGACGGCCCCTTCTTTTATATATAAGGTACGCGTTATCAGACTTCCGCATTGTCCTACCACAGCTCGTCCCAGCTCAAAGTGCAGGGTCTGTCCCGTGCGCAGCTTCAACTTTTTGGCATAGGTGTTAAAATAGTCGTGGAAGTCTGGAACGGGAACACGGTTGGGGTGCTGGTAGTCAATGCCCAGTCCTCCACCCACATTGATGTGCTCAACGCTGATGCGGTGACGCTCCAGTTCCTTTTGCAACTCGTTGACACGGTTACACAGCGCTTCAAAGTCACCCATGTCCAGTATCTGGCTGCCTATGTGGAAGTGCAGTCCCACCACCTTAATGTGGGCCATCTGACTGGCTTCCTCTATGACCTTCAGCATGTCTCGCATGTCGATACCAAACTTGTTCTCTGCCAGTCCTGTCGTGATGTTGGCATGTGTATGGGCTCCCACGTTGGGGTTCAGCCTGAATGCCACGCGGGCGGTTTTGCCTTTTTGCGCAGCCAGTTGATTGATAATCTCCAGTTCAGGTATGCTCTCCACATTGAAGCAGAAGATGTCGTTATCCAGTCCGAGATTGATTTCCCAGTCAGCCTTACCGACACCGGCATAGACAATCTTGTTGCTGGGGAACCCTGCTCGCAGGGCTGCTTCTATCTCGCCTCCGCTGACGCAGTCAGCACCCAGTCCTGCTTCACGGATGATGCGCAGCACTTTGGGATTGGCATTTGCCTTGACGGCATAGTGTACGCAGAAGCCCTCATGCTTCTTGGCTTCGTCATTGATAACCCGTAGCGTGTTACGCAGCAGCTCCGTATCATAGTAGTAGAACGGTGTCTGCATGCGTTCCAGTTTGTCTATAGGAAATATCCCTTTCATATTTGTCTAGCGTGTGTTGGGTGAGGGTTATTTGTTGAACAGGTTGTCACTGAGCGACTGCAGGGCGCGCTTCTTGTCTTCTTCACGAATCAGGAACGAGATGTTGTAGTTCGAACCTCCGTAGCTGATCATGCGCACAGGGATATTCTTCATGGCGTCCATGACCAGCGTCTCGAAACCGATGTTCGACCAGTCCAGATCGCCCACTACGCAGATGATGCACATGCCCGTGTCAACGGTCACCGTTCCATACTTCTTCAATTCATCCACAATTTCGCCCAGATGAGACGAGTTGTCGATAGACATCGATACGCCCACCTCTGACGTGCATACCATGTCGATCGGTGTCTGGTAGGACTCGAATATTTCAAAGACCTTGCGCAGGAATCCAGTAGCCAGCAACATGCGGCTCGACTTGATCTTGATGGCGATGATGTTGTCCTTGGCAGCTACGGCCTTGATCTTGCCATACTCGGTAGCGTTGCTGATGGTCGTTCCTTCAGCATCAGGCTCCATGGTGTTCAACAGACGTACGGGAATACCGGCATACTTGGCAGGCTGTACACAGGTGGGGTGCAGAATCTTGGCACCAAAGTAGGCCAGCTCAGCAGCTTCTTCGAAGTGCAGCTGATGTACGGGCTGTGTCTTGTCTACTACGCGTGGGTCGTTATTGTGCATACCGTCGATATCCGTCCAGATCATGATTTCTTCTGCGTCAATGGCTGCTCCTATCAGTGAAGCCGTATAGTCAGAACCACCACGCTGCAGGTTGTCCACCTCGCCATAGGCATTGCGGCAGATGAATCCCTGGGTGATATACACCTGCTGGCCTTCGTTCTTCTCCAAGATGGCTCCCAGCTTCTCTTTGATGTAGGCAGGGTCCGGTTCTGAGTTCTTGTCAGTGCGCATAAAGTCGAGGGCGTTCAGCAGTACGGCCTTGATGCCCTGCTCCTGCATGTAGTTGACTACCATGTTGGTAGACATCAGCTCACCCTGTGCAATGATGCTCTTTTCCTCGAACGAGGTAAACAGCTCCTTGGTAAACGAGCGCAGGTAGTTCATTTCTGATTTAATGAACTCGCTCGTCTTTTCCTTCATGGCATCAGTCTGGTAGAGCTCATCCACGTGCTTGAGATACTTGTGCTCCAGTTGGTTGATGACATCGTTGGCTCCGTCTGGATTCTTTTTATAGAGGTAGTTGGAGATGTCTACCAACGAATTAGTAGTGCCAGACATGGCTGAGAGTACCACAAATACGGGCTCCCCTGATTTGGTTACCAACTTGGTTACTTCCTTCATGCGGGCCGGTGATCCTACCGACGTACCGCCAAACTTCATTACCTTCATAGTTTTTATTTTATTTGTTTTTACCTTTTTTGCTTTTTAACCTTTACATCGACAGGTCTTCACGGTCAGAGTAGTCAAGCACCTTCTTGGCCGACTGCACCTCTTCGTCATACAGCGACATGTTGTTGTAGTCTTTGGTGATGTCCTCCAGCCGTTTGTTGATACAGCGGTAGACGATGCCGGGATATTCCTTCAGCAGCGATGTGTTATGGGTGGTCATTACCACAGCAGTACCAGACTGGGTGATTTGCTTCAGCAACTCTATAATCTGGCGAGCCGTTTCCACATCCAGATTACCTGTGGGCTCGTCTGCAATGATGACCTTGGGCTTGTTCAGAATAGCCCGGGCAATGGCGATGCGCTGCTGCTCACCACCTGATAATTCATGGGGGAAACGGTCACCCATGTCCTGCATATTCACGTCGCTGAGGACATCGTCTATGCGCTCGTTGATTTCGTTCTTGTCTTTCCATCCCGTAGCCCGCAGCACGAAGCGCAGGTTCTCCCTGACCGTGCGGTCGCCCAGCAGTTGGAAGTCCTGGAAGATGATACCCATCTGCCTGCGCAGGGCGGGAATATACTTTTGCTTCATTTCGCGTAAGTCGTGGTTCAGCACGAAGGCCTCTTCAGCCTCATGGACATCCAGTTCAAAATAGAGTGTCTTGAGCAGGGTGCTCTTACCTGCACCTACACGACCGATGATGTAGATAAATTCTCCTTCGTCTACATGGAAGTCAACGTCGCCAAGCACCAGAATGCCGTCTTTCTGATAAATATTCGCTTTTTTGTAATCAATGAGCATAGCGCTTATATGTTTTATTCTTTACTTTAACCCTTAACCGTAAACCCTTAACCGTAAACCCTTAACCGTCAGTCTCACTTCATCGTTCCTGCAGCCTTGGCCTCACGACGCTTCTTGTCCCAGTTGGGATCGTGACGCTGCTGCAGTTCTGCGGCTACGTCTTCAATGCGCAGCCCCTTCTCAGTGAGCATTACCAGCAGGTGGTACAACAGGTCGCTGGCCTCGTAGACCAGATGTTCCTTGCTGCCGTTGGTGGCTTCAATGACCGTCTCCAGGGCCTCTTCTCCAACCTTCTGGGCAATCTTGTTGATACCTTTATTAAACAGACTGGTGGTATAGGACCCCTCGGGCATCTCCTCTTTGCGACGGTCTATGAACGATTGCAGCTCACCCAGGAAGAGTAGGGGGTTGGGGGTGTTGTCTTCTGCCCAGCAGGTGTCAGTACCAGTATGGCAGGTGGGACCTATGGGGTGTACGCGTACCAGCAGCGTGTCCTGGTCGCAGTCTATCTTCATGTCTACCAGGTTCAGGAAGTGTCCTGATGTCTCCCCCTTGGTCCACAGCGTCTGTCGCGTACGGCTCCAGAAGGTGACATGTCCTGTCTCCAGTGTCTTCTCGTAGGCTTCTTCGTTCATGAAGCCCAGCATGAGTACCTGCCTTGTGTCGGCATCTTGTATGATGGCCGGCACCAGTCCGTCCATTTTCTTGAAGTCTATATTCATAATCTTACGTTTATTCCTTCGTTCTTTAAGTATTGTTTCAGTTCAGGCACAGGAATCTCTCCAAAGTGGAATACAGAGGCTGCCAGGGCAGCATCAGCATGTCCCTCCGTGAAGACATCTTTGAAGTGCTCTTTCTTTCCAGCTCCTCCGCTGGCAATGATCGGGATGCTCAGTGCATCGCTCAACTCCCTCAGTGCTTCGTTGGCAAAGCCCTGTTTGGTACCGTCGTGGTTCATGCTGGTGAACAGTATCTCACCCGCACCTCGCTCCTGCACTTCGTGCGCCCATTCGAAGAGTCCTCGTTCCGTGCGCTCCCGACCGCCTTTCAGGTAGCAGTGCCAGCCGTCTTCGTCCATGCGGGCGTCAATGGCTACCACACAGACCTGACTGCCAAAGCGGGTGGTAATCTCGTCAATGAGTTCAGGACGGCGCAGGGCCGCTGAGTTGACACTCACCTTGTCTGCACCTGCATACAACAGCCGTTCTACATCACTCAACTCATTGATGCCTCCACCAACGGTGAAGGGGATGTTCAGTGTCTGGGCCACCTGAGTCACCATATTGGTAAATGTCTTGCGTCCTTCAAACGACGCAGTGATGTCCAGGAACACCAGTTCGTCTGCTCCTTGCTCGGAGTAGGCTTTACCCAGTGCTACGGGGTCTCCTGCTGACCGCAGATTGATGAAGTTGGTGCCTTTGACAGTCTCACCGTCTTTGACATCCAGACAGGGTATGATGCGTTTTGCCAGTCCCATGGTTTTCTTTGCTTGTCGTTGTTACGATAGTTCGTTATTTTGTGATGCCGTTGCCGGGTATTTTGCTATGAGGTCCTTCAGGTCGATGCGGCCCTCGTAGATGGCTTTCCCGAAGACAACGGCAGGAATCCGGGCATCAGCCAGTGCCTTGATGTCATCTGCTGACGAGACACCGCCGCTGGCTATCAGATGCAGCCCGGGATATGCTTTCATCACTCGTTGGTACAACTCAATGGCTGGTCCCGTCAGGGTGCCGTCCTTCGAGATTTCTGTACATAGCACCTGAGTCACCCCGGCATCGGTATAGCGCTGCAGGAATGGCAACAGGTCTTCCTCGCTGTCCTCCTTCCAGCCATTGATGCTGATCTTGCCGTTTCTCACGTCTGCCCCGAGTATCATGCGCTCAGCACCATATCGCTTGACCCACTTCAGGAAGAGGTCGGGTTGGGTGACGGCTATCGAACCGACAGTGACCATCTGGGCCCCGCACGCAAAGGCGGTCTCGATGTCTTCATCAGTCTTGATGCCTCCTCCGAAGTCTATCACCAGCTTCGTTTCCGACGAGACGCGTCGCAGCACGTCGCTATTGACAATATGCTTCGACTTGGCACCATCCAGGTCTACCATGTGCAGACGCTGGTAGCCCAGTGCCTCAAACTGGCGGGCCATGTCCAGAGGGTCTCCGTAGACGGTCTTCTGGTCGTAGTCACCCTTGGTGAGACGTACGCACTGGCCGTTGATGATGTCTATGGCAGGAATCAGTTCTATCATAGTTCCAGAAAGTTTTTGATGATACCTTCTCCCACCTTGCCGCTTTTCTCGGGGTGGAACTGACAGGTGTAGAAGTTGTCTTTTTGCAGGGCTGCAGAGTAGGGCAGTATGTAGTCTGCCACAGCTGCCGTGTCGTCACACACGGGTACATAGTAGGAATGTACGAAGTAGACGTAGGGGTTGGTGTCCAGTCCTTGGAACAAGGTGTTCCTTCCGTCGTCCATCTTGTTTCTTACGTTCAGGGCATTCCATCCCATGCAGGGTACCTTGTCCTCATGCTTCTCGGGGCGGAAACGACGTACATCGGCATCGAAGACACCTATGCAGTCTACGTCGCCTTCTTCTGAGTGGCGGCACAGCAACTGCTGACCGATACAGATGCCCAGTACGGGCTGCTGCAACTGACGGATGACCTCGTCCAGACGACGCTCACGCAGATACTCCATGGCTCCCCGTGCTTCGCCTTGTCCGGGAAATATGACACGCTCAGCACGACGCAACTGCTCAGCATCGTCTGTCAGCAACGGTTCCACACCCAGGCGTTTCAGGGCATTGACAACCGAATAGATATTGCCCGCATTATATTTGACTATGGCTACATTCATGGTCCTCTCCTTTTCTCCACCTCTTCTTAGGAGAAGATGATGGTTTTGTTCTTATAGGTCAGAATCTTGCGCTGGATGTGCTTCGACACAGCGTGCGACAGCACGATCTTTTCCAGGTCCTTGCCCTTCAGCACCAGACTCTCGGGGGTGTCCTTGTGGGTGATGCGGGTCACGTCTTGCTCGATGATGGGACCAGCATCCAGCTCTGCCGTCACATAGTGGCTGGTGGCTCCAATGATCTTCACACCACGCTCCCAGGCCTGGTGATAGGGCTTGGCACCTACGAAGGCAGGCA
This sequence comes from uncultured Prevotellaceae bacterium, assembly GCA_900318795.1. Taxonomy (GTDB): domain Bacteria; phylum Bacteroidota; class Bacteroidia; order Bacteroidales; family Bacteroidaceae; genus Prevotella. Next base: position 16,968 of record ONLU01000023.1, read on the forward strand.
GGAACGAGTGGTGGATATTGATGATATGGTGCGGATAGGCTGCAATCATCTCGTCCGAGATAATCTGCATGTAGCGGGCCAGCACAATGAACGAGATGTCCTCCTTCTTCAGCAGTTCCATCTCAGCCTGTTCCACCTCAGCCTTGTTCGAATGGTCCTTGTTGATAGACCACACATAGTAGGGTATCTGGAACTGGTCTGCCACATAGCGCAGGTCCTCATGGTTCGACACAATGCACGGGATGTCCACATTGAACTCACCCGCCTTCCAGCGTGCCAGCAGGTCATACAGACAATGGCTCATCTTCGAAACAAAGATGGCCATTCTCGGGCGCTTGTCGCTGTAGTACAGCGAGAACTTCATCTGGTAGCGCTGGGCATAGAGTGTCGTGATGTAGTCGTATATCTTGTCGCGCGGAATCAGGAACCCGTCGAGCTCCCATTCTATGCGCATGAAGAACATTCCGTCCTGCTTGTCCACATACTGGTCTAAGTAGACAATGTTCCCCTGATTGTCCGTAATAAATTTGGTTACCTCTGATATAATACCCTGTTGGTCAGGACAATGCAGAAGTAAAATGGCTGTTGGTTTCATGCTTTTTTATTCTGTTTTATTGTACGTACGCGTGTATATTTCGCGCAAAGGTACGAAAAAACGAGCAAAAAACAAAGGAAAAACAGCTTTTTCTTTTACTTTCTTTTACTTCTTCATGTCGAAACCGAGACGGATACCGTCGTAGTTCTTCGACAGTTCACCGACTTTCTGTACGGTATCATTGCCGCTGAGCGCTGCCATCAACTGAAGCACGTTGAGTAGTTTCTTGGACTCAAAGAGCAAGGCTATACCCTTGTATTCGCGCTTGGCATAGCAGTTGATGGTGAGCAACAGGGTCTTCATCGACACCTTGGCTGTTGCCTCGTCCAGGGTCCATGTGCCACTGAAGGCCTTGCCTGCGATACTGGCCTGGAACGTCTTGTCATCGTTGAAGGTCACATAGGTGTTCTGGGCCGTGAGACCGGCCTTCTGGAAGTAGGGAGCCAGCTCTTGTTCTGCCTTGGTGGCTGCTACCTCACCACCAGCCTTGGCCAGCAGGTTTTCTGAAGTGAAGGCACATCCGGGACCTTCATACTTCCATGTTCCCACGAGTCCCTTCTCTGTGACTTTGTCCAGTCCGATGACACTGGTAAAGACATTGGCCAGCGTACCTCCGCTGCCCACGGTCTGAAGGAACGTTCCTGCTCCACAGGAGCTGATGGTGATACCTGCTGTCAGCAGCAGGGCAATGACGGTAATGGTTGTTGCGATTTTTCTCATAATTTCTATGTGTTGAAAGTCAATTCGTCTTGTTGTTCTTCTTTGGTGATGTGTATGGTGGTTCCAGGCTTGATGTCACCATTGACGATAAGCTCGGAAATACCGTCCTCTATGTAGTTTTGGATGGCTCGCTTCAGGGGACGGGCACCAAATTGTACGTCGTAGCCTTTCTCGGCAACAAACTGGCGGGCTTCTTCACTGAGGTCGACAGAGTAGCCGAGTGCTTCTATGCGTTTGTAAAGTCCTTTCAATTCGATATCTATAATCTGCTTGATGGCTTCCAGGTCCAGCTGGTCGAAGGTGATAATCTCGTCCAGTCGGTTCAGGAACTCAGGAGAGAACTGTTTCGATAGGGCCTTCTGCACAATCTGACGGGCATGCTCCTTGTCCTGCTCGTTCAGCATCAGGGCTGATGAAGTGCCACTGTTGAAACCTACACCACGGCCAAAGTCCTTCAACTGACGTGTGCCGGCATTGGAGGTCATGATGATAACGGTATTGCGGAAGTCCACAAAACGCCCGTTGCCATCGGTCAGCCGTCCTTCGTCCAACACCTGCAGCAATAGATTGAAGACATTGCCGTGGGCCTTTTCTATCTCGTCCAGCAGCACAATGGAGTAGGGGTGACGACGCACGCGTTCCGTCAGCTGTCCTCCTTCTTCGTAGCCTACATAGCCCGGAGGGGCACCAATCAGACGGGAGACATTGAACGATTCGGTATATTCGGACATGTCGATACGAATCAAGGCATCTGCTGATCCGAACATGAATTCTGCCAGCTTCTTGGCCAGGTAGGTTTTACCCACTCCGGTAGGTCCAAGGAACATGAAGACACCTATCGGATGGTTAGGCTCCTTCAGTCCCACGCGGTTACGCTGGATGGCACGTACCATTTTTTCGATGGCTTTGTCCTGGGCAATGACTTGGCTCTTCAGTTCCTGGGCCATGCCTTTCAGACGGATGCCTTCTTCCTGGGCCATACGCTGCACAGGCACACCGGTCATCATGCTCACTACGTCAGCCACCTGCTCAGCAGTGACCTCTTGTCGTACGTCCACCTCTCCGTCCAACCACTTTTTGTTCAGTTCCTGCAACTCACGGCTCAGCATGGTCTCACGGTCACGGTAGCTGGCTGCCAACTCAAAATTCTGGTTGCTGACGGCTTGCTGCTTCTTTTCCTTCACCTGCTGCATCTCCTTCTCCTTCTCTGTAATCTCAGGGGGAATATTGGCATTCTGCAGGTGAACCCTCGAACCGGTCTCATCCAGGGCGTCAATGGCTTTGTCCGGCATAAAACGGTCACTGACATAACGGTCTGTCAGTCTGACACACGCCTCTAAGGCCTCATCCGTATAGGTGACATGGTGATGGTATTCATAGCGTCCCTTGATGTTATGCAGTATCTGTAGGGTTTCTTCCTTGGTGGTGGGCTCCACCTGTACTTTCTGGAAACGACGCTCCAAGGCTCCGTCCTTCTCGATGGAGTTGCGATACTCGTCCAGCGTCGTGGCTCCTATACATTGTATGGTACCCCGGGCCAGGGCAGGCTTCAGGATGTTGGCAGCATCCATGGAACCGGGGGTAGCCCCGGCACCTATCATGGTGTGTATCTCATCAATGAAGATGATGATGTCGGGGTTCTGCTCCAACTCCTTGACGAGCATCTTCATGCGTTCCTCAAACTGTCCGCGGTACTTGGTGCCTGCCACCACACCCGTCATGTCGAGCGTGACCAGACGCTTGTTGAAGAGCATGGGAGAACAGTGGCGTGAGGCAATCATCTGCGCCAGCCCCTCGACAATGGCACTCTTGCCCACACCGGGCTCACCAATGAGGATGGGGTTGTTCTTCTTGCGACGTCCCAGAATCTCTATGACGCGCTGTATCTCTGCCGTACGTCCCACACAGGGATCGAGCTTCGACTCGAGGGCCTGTTGGGTGAGATCAGTACCGAAATTGTCCAGTACAGGGGTCTTCGACTTGGTTTTCTGTTGGGTCGTGGTCTGGGTGGTGTTGGCAGACTGACTGCTGCTGGAGGCTGAGGCATTGCTGCTCTCTTCTTCGTAGTCTTCGTCGGGCAGACCTATGCCGTTCTTGACGCTCAGCAGCGTCAGAACGTCTTCGTAATTGATATTGTTCATTTCTAATACTTGTTTGGCACCAGTGTCTGTCTGGTCGTGCAGAATGGCTAACAGCAGGTGCTGCTCCTCCACACGGGTGGTATGCTGGATACGGGCTTCCAGTACCGCCAGTTTCAGAATGTTGCTGGCTTTCTCGTTCAGCACTAATTGCTGGGTAAAGATAGGCATGCCTATTTCATCCTGACGTACGCGGTTTTCCAGCTCTGTCTTGATTTGCTGCAGGTCGATGCCAAGACGCTGGAACACGTTCATCACGGGACCCTCCTTCATACGCAGCAGTCCTAAGAGCAGATGCTCTGGTGCCACGCTCTGGCTGGCCAGCCGTGCGGCTTCTTCGCGTGAGTAGGCGAGAATCTCGGATACCTTGGGTGAAAACTGACTTGTCACTGATATTTCAATTATACTGTTTTACTATTTACTGTTCACTGTTCACAATTTACCTACCAGACTACAAATTCCGTGCCAAAAATTTCTGATGGGTAATACCGGCAGGCAATTCTTCCTGATAGTGGGTCACCATGATCATCGTCTTGTTCCTGCGCTGGCAGAAGGTTTCTATCACGTCCTTCACCAACCGTCGGTTCCACAAGTCCAGACCGTGCAGGGGCTCGTCCAGGATGATCAGCTGTGGGTCTTTGACAAAGGCACGGGCCAGCAGTGCCAGACGTTGTTCACCACTCGACAACTGCAGGAAGGGACGGTCTGCCAGCGAGGCAATGCCAAAGATGTCCATCCACCAGCGACAGCGCTCATAGTCTTGCGGAGTCGGTATGGCATAGAGTCCGATGGAGTCCATCAGACCACTGGCCACAATACGGATGACAGGCAGGTTGCGCTTGTACGAACGGTGCATCTCCGGGGACACATAGCCAATGTGCTTCTTGATATCCCAGATGCTTTCCCCGGAACCTCGAGGACGGTCAAACAAGGTGATGTCGCAGGCATAGCTCTGTGGATTGTCGGCACAGATGAGTGACAGCAGGGTCGACTTGCCACTGCCATTTTGTCCTGACAGGGCCCAGCGTTCACCATTCATCACCGTCCAGTCAAGGTCTTTCAGAATGGTACGCTCTCCATAGCGGATGGTGACCTGTTTCATGTCTACCACCCGCTGGCACTGATAGTCGTTGTCATGATAGGGCAGTTCCAACAGGGCTTGTCGCTTTTCGTCGCTCAGCACATGGGCAGGGACTGTCTCTTGGTGGGCATAGTATTCCGATACGTCAGCATACTCGGTATGTGCTGCATCTTCTGGTTCCTCCATCTCAATCACCTTGCTCACAAATGCCGGTATGTCGTCGGTCTTCGAGAGTACCAGCATCACTTCCATGTCGCAGTCCTCTGCCAGCAATAGCAACAGTTCCTTCAACTGGTCACGCGTCTCAGCATCCAGTCCGATGAAGGGATTGTCCATGATGAGCAGCTTCGGATTGGCAAACAGGGTCTTGGTCAACTGGAACTTCCGCAGTTCACCACTCGACAGGGTGATGATATATTTGTCCAGCAGACTCTCCATGTGGAACAGCTCATACAGGTGTTCCTTCAGTTGCCTTCGCTCTTCCGTGTCCTCACCTGCCAGCAGATAGGCACGTTGCAACAGTTCACCTACCGTGGGGGTCTCGTGGTCTATGTCGTGCTGGTTCCAGCGCAACTGCAGATAATACTGTCCGTCCACATTGACCCCATACGAGTCTGTAAATGCGATATAGCGCACCTTGTCAGAAGCCATCAGCCTCCGCAACCGCTCAATATAGAGCGTCTTCCCACTTCCATTCCGTCCTACAACAGCAATAACCTTCATCTTTGAACCTTGAACTTTGTCATCGACCCTTGGGTCGCTCTGTACCTTTAGGTCAGAGAACCTTGAACTTTGAACCTTGAACTTTGAACCTTGAACCTTGAACCGCGGCTTCGCCGCATTGAACCTTGAACCTTTCACCCTTTCACCTTCCCCGGATTCTTCACCACAAAATCTTTCCAACCCTTATAGTGTGCCTGACTCTCAGGACGGTTCATCTGCATATAGTGACAGTACGCTGCTGCCAGGGCATCAGTGGCGTCCATAAACTTCGTCAGGGCATCCTTGTCAAACTTCAGCAGTCGCTGCAGCATACCTGCCACCTGCTCCTTCGAGGCTGCTCCATTGCCGGTGATGGCCATCTTGATCTTCATCGGGGCATACTCATGTACGGGTACTCCGTGATGCACAGCAGCTGCAATGGCTGTTCCCTGTGCGCGTCCCAGCTTCAGCGTGGTCTGTACGTTCTTCTGCAGAAAAGGGGCCTCAATGGCCATCTCGTCGGGCAGGTATCCGTCAATGATACCCGTCACGCGTTCAAAGATATGCCCCAGCTTCAGGTATCCGTCCCCAAACTTGCGCAGGTCTATGACACCCATGGTCATCATCTCGACTTTTCTGTCCATCACTTTCAGCACACCATAGCCCATGATGTTCGTACCGGGGTCTATGCCTAATATGATCTTTTCCATGGGCGGTTTTGGGTCATGGGGGTCAGGGGAATGGGATACTCACGAACATCTGCTGACTGTTGAGGCTCCTGCAGGGCCGCACTCTCATTGCCGTAGCGGTCGGTTGCCGTAACGGCATAGTGCAGGGGCTGTCCCTTGATGCCCTGTCGGGGAATGGTCAGCTGTTGCCGCAGATAACGGGTGGCAATGAGATTCTCCGGGTTGTTGGTGTCTACGGGTTTCTCACGCGAAGCGTATATATTATATAATAGGTATGGACCGTCACTGCGGTCTCTGGCACCGCTCCAGGTCAGCATGTCACCTTGTGTGGTGTGGGTGACCTGTAGCGTGGTGGGAGCGTCTGGAACCTGTTGCTGAGCCCATGTCATAGGAGGAATCAGAGCAGGGTGACGGTCGTAGTCCCTCACATAGTCATAGACGCCCTTGACATTGTCCAACAGGAATTTCGCGCGGAAATAACAGTGTCCCAGTCCTACCTGGCGGGTCACGTTCAACTGGCGCTGTACCTCGTCCATCTGCCATTTGCCTTCGTGGGGGTGCAGCATGTAGATGCCCAGTCCTGACACAATGGTACGTCCACAGCTGTGTTCCTGCCAGTCGATGGCAAAAGGATAGAAGTTGTTTCCCTGGAAATACATCATCGGATAGAGTTGGTCCATGAGTCCCTGTTGCAGCCATCCCTGAGCGTCCTGAGCCACTGTACGGCGGGCGTTCCAACCTCTCGACGGATAGCGTTTCAAATCATCGTATTTTCCTATGGGCGAGCAACTTAACTTAACCCACGGCTTGTAAAACTTTACCTTCCGATGAATGGCTTCTACAATGCGGGTGATATATTCCGGCGACTTCCTGCCTCTCCATGTTTCGGGATAGCGGATATAGTCCAGATGGATACCGTCGATGTCATAGCGACGGGTCATCTCTTCGCACATGCGGGCTATATAGTCAGCGGTCTGCGACGACTCAGGGTCCATGTAGCCTTCTTCTCCGATGTGCTTGATGAGCGATCCGTAGCGACGTCTCAGCTGCTGACAACCGTAGGTGTTCCACTTGCCTACGGGAATGGTGACCACCCAGGCGTGTAGCTCCATGCCCCGCTTATGACATTCGTCAATGGCAAACTGCAGCGCATCATAGCCGGGTGACTTGCCGGGTTTGCCCGACAGGCAACCGTCCCAGGGCTCGATGTCTGAGGGATAGATGGTTGTGGCTCGTACACGGGTTTGCAAAAGTACCGTATTGACATTAACGGCTTTCAGACGGTCTAGGATATGACACAACTGCTCCTGCTGCTGACGGATGCCCATGCCGTCGTGGGCATAGCTGCGGGGCCAGTCTATGCCTCCGATGGTCGTGAGCCATACGGCTCTTACTTCATGCTTGTTCTGGCCACTGAGGGCAGCGACCAGACAGACCATGAATAAATACAATAATGTGAATCGTTTCATTTCGCTTGCAAAGGTACAAAAATAATTCTTAATTATCTTCATTCTTAAATTTTATTCGTACCTTTGCACAAGATTTTTAAAAATTGCAATTTGTATGATTTCATTTAGTGTGAGCCTGGTGGCTCTTATCTTGGGCTATCTGCTCTATGGACGCTTTGTGGAAAGGGTGTTCGGACCGGATGACCGTACGACGCCAGCCGTCGCAAAAGCGGACGGACTGGACTTTATGGTACTTCCCAACTGGAAGGTTTTTATGATTCAGTTTCTGAACATTGCCGGTACAGGCCCTATCTTTGGTGCTATCATGGGTGCCAAGTTCGGTCCTGTGGCTTATCTTTGGATTGTGTTTGGGTGTATCTTTGCGGGTGCTACCCATGACTATCTGTGTGGTATGTTGTCCATGCGACACGATGGTGCCAGCCTGCCGGAGATGGTTGGTAAGTATCTGGGTAAGACCACTAAGAACGTGACGCTGGTCTTCACGGTCCTGCTGCTCATCATGGTGGGAACCGTGTTTGTCTATTCTCCTGCTGAAATTCTCCATTCCTTGGGGGGCGATGTCCTGATGTGGGTGATCATCATCTTTGCCTACTACATTATTGCCACCATGTTGCCTATCGACAAGATTATCGGTAAGATATATCCGCTTTTCGCCCTGTCCCTGCTGTTCATGGCAGGAGCCCTGATGGTTGTGCTCTATGTCAACTGGCCGCAACTGCCTGAACTCTGGTCGCATCTCTATAATATGGGTGCTGAGGCTCAGCCCGAGAAATGGACAGACGCTATCTTCCCGGCACTGTTCATCACCATTGCCTGCGGAGCCATCTCGGGATTCCATGCCACACAGAGCCCGCTCATGGCACGTTGTGTGAAGTCTGAGCGCATGGGACGTCCCATCTTCTATGGAGCCATGATTACCGAGGGCGTTGTCGCACTCATCTGGGCTACCGTGTCTTCCTGGTTCTTCTATGGTGCTCCTACACCGGGTTACGAACTCATTGCCGGGGCTGACAAGGGCTTCTACACCTCTGCTCCTGCCGTAGTCAACCTGGTGTGCAGGGACTGGCTGGGTGTGGTCGGAGCAGTTTTGGCCATGCTGGGTGTGGTAGCGGCTCCCATCACCTCGGGTGATACGGCATTCCGCTCAGCACGTCTCATTGTGGCAGAATGGCTCAAGTGGAACCAGCGCCCCATCGCCAAGCGCCTGTACATCTGCATTCCTCTCTTTGCCTGCTCGCTCTCTATGCTTTACTGGCAGATGGAGAATCCTGATGGCTTCAACACCATCTGGCAGTACTTCGGATGGTCCAATCAGGCTCTTACCGTGTTCGTCCTGTGGACGCTGACCGTCTATCTGGTGCGTCACAAGAAGCCTTTTTTCATCACCCTCATCCCCGCACTCTTTATGACTACCGTCTGCTCGACATTCCTCTTCGTTTCCAAGCAGGCCTTTGGACTGCCTGGCGAGATAGGTTATCCTTGTGGAGCTGTGTGCTTCGTCATCGCTTGTGTGTGGTTCACCATGTGGTATCGCAAATATCAACAATCCATTAAATAACATTTCACTATGAAGAAAATCGTATTATTCGTTATGGCGCTGGTCATGTCTGTTACTGCCAACGCTCAGTTTGAAGAAGGAAAAGGTTACTTAGGTGCATCGCTCTCTGGCTTGGACATCAGCAGCCAGCAGAAGCAGTTCCACTTGGGACTGAATGCCAAGGCGGGTTATCTGTTCATGGACAACCTCATGGCATTGGGCGAACTCGGTTGGGAACACTGGCAGAGTGATCCTGACAAGTTTACCATTGGTGCTTCCGCCCGCTATTATATCATTCAGAACGGACTCTACCTGGGTGCAGGTCTGAAGTACAAGCATGCGAAGGATTACAACGATGTGCTTCCTGGCATACATGCCGGCTATGCGTTCTTCGTGAGCCGCACGGTGACACTCGAACCGGAACTGTATTTCGATATCTCTACCAAGGGCTCTGACTATATGTGCTATGGACTGCGCGTAGGCGTTGGTGTGTATTTGTTTAAGGATCAGTATCAAATCAGAAGATAGAGGCTTATGCTGAACATTGATTTCTATAGACCCAACTTTGAGATGGATGTCAAGCAGTTGGTTGACAGACTCATTGACCTGTCGTTTGCTGAGGACATCGGCGATGGTGACCATACTACCTTGTGTTGCATTCCTGCTGACGCCATGGGTAAGTCACACCTGCTCATCAAGGAGGATGGCATCCTCGCTGGAGTAGAGGTGGCCAAGGAGGTGTTCCACCGCTTCGATCCTGACATGCAGGTCGAGGTGCTCATGGAGGATGGTGTCCGTGTCAAGAAGGGCGACATCGCTATGATTGTCACAGGTCGCATACGTTCTCTGCTCCAGACGGAGCGGCTTATGCTGAACATCATGCAGCGCATGAGCGGCATTGCTACCATGACAGACAAGTATGTGCAGCGCCTGAAAGGTACCAAGACGCGTGTGTTGGATACCCGTAAGACCACTCCTGGCATGCGTATGCTCGAGAAGCAGGCTGTCAAGATTGGCGGAGGCTGCAACCACCGTATCGGTCTCTTCGACATGATTCTGCTCAAGGACAATCATGTCGACTTCGCAGGAGGCATCGTCAATGCCATCGACCGCTGTCATCAGTATCTGAAAGAGAAGAACCTCCCGCTCAAGATAGAGATTGAGGTACGCTCGTTCGACGAACTGCAACAGGTGCTCGACCATGGAGGCGTAGACCGTATCATGCTCGACAACTTCTCTGTAGCAGACACCAAGAAGGCTGTGGACATTATTGCCGGACGGGTGGAGACGGAGTCTTCCGGTGGCATCACCTTCGATACCATCCGCGACTACGCAGAACAGGGTGTTGACTTCATCTCTGTAGGTGCTTTGACTCACTCTGTCAAAGGTCTTGACATGAGCTTCAAGGCCATTTGATCATAACCGGTTGACAATTGATAATTGATAATGAAATCTGTAAGAAGCTTTGCATTATGCTGGGGGGCGGCAGTGGGACTGCTGGCCTCCTGTGGAGATGATCATGGTCAATTGTCAGTTGTCAACGCTCAAGGCGTGGAATATGTCTCTCCCGTCGACTATGACATCGTGCTGGCGGGAAACTTTGGTGAGCCGCGTCCTTGGCACTTCCATGGCGGACTGGACATCAAGACGGACAATGTAGAGGGCAAGAAGGTGTTTTCCATTGCTGACGGCTATGTCAGCCGCATCACCGTCAACAAGTATGGCTTTGGCAATGCCATCTATGTCAACCATCCGGATGGCCTGACCAGCGTCTACTGCCACCTGAAGCGCTTTGCGGAACCCTATGAACAGCTGTTCCAGCGAACGGGCTGGCGCGACACGCTGGACTTTCGCTATTCCGAGAAACAGCTGCCTGTCAAGGCGGGCGACCTCATTGCCATCAGTGGCAATACAGGGCATTCCACAGGCCCCCACCTGCACCTCGAACTGCATGACACCCGTACGTGGGTCATGCGCGACCCCATGATGAAGCTTGCGCCCTTCATCGCTGATACCGTAGCCCCGCAGGCTCACTCCTTCATGGCTGTTCCTCAGCCAGGTGAGGGACTGTTCAATGGGGGAATCACCAAACAGACGTTTGGCTTCGGACAATCGGACGTCAAGAAGCAGCATACCGAATGGACTCTGTCACGGCAGTTTACGGCATGGGGCAGGGTAGGCTTTGCCCTCTGGGCGGACGACTACTCTGAGGCGACATACAATCATTATGGCATCCGGCATACTGCCTTGCTCGTCGATGGCCGTGAGGTGTTCTCTGTCGATGTCGACAGCATTCCCGTCAGTTGTCAGCCGGAGGTTAACAGCTGGGGTGATTATACGCACTGGCGTCGTACGCGCATCTGGTATATGAAGTCCTATCGTGAACGGGGTATGCGACTGCCCATCCTCCATACGAATTTCAACAGGGGCATTGTCAACTTCAACGAGGAACGGCCTTATTACCTTACTTATATTTTACGCGACTATCAGGGTAATGAGGCGCGTTATCACTTCACGGTCCAGGGCCAGCGTGATAGCCGCATCCAGCCATCAGACAGCAGCATGCGACAGGTGCCCTGCCGCATGCTGCTCGATGACTATCTCCTTTATGGCCAGCTACTCTGGCCCCTCCACTGTCCAAAGACTACCGCTACTTCTTTTTGATGACGCTGACCGTTACGGGTTGCAGCGTCTTCTTCCAGGCTACGAGATGCTCAAACCATTCTTTGGCAGAGTGGTATCCGAAGGTCTCATTGGCTGAGGTATAGGTCACCTTATAGGCCATGTGGCGGCCGTTCACGCGCAACACATAAGCATAGTTGTCCTTGTTGGCTGGCTCCTCGCTGACGATGTTCTCCTGGGCGACCAACACAGCCAGTCCTACCGTCTCACGCTTCCATTTCAGGGTGTCTGTGGCCGGATAGTCGGTACCCCAGCAGGCACGAAGGCCCTTCTTGTCAGAAAACTCTTCCGAGCCCTTCACATTGATGATACCCGTCGAGAAACGATAGTCGCTGACATCTTGGTTGAAAAAGACGTCCACATCCGTATCACGGTGTCCGGCATATTGGGTGTAGCGCAGGGTCATATTGACAGGGGCCTTGTCCTTGTCAGCCTTCCATCCACGGTCTATGACTTCTACAATGGTACGCAGGGGACCATAGCTGATGATACGCTGCGTACGGGTGCGGACGGGTTCTACCAGAGTGGGCTGTTGACCGTCCCAGCCTCTGAAGGCTCCCAGGCCAAAGGTCTGACCTACCCATAGCACATCGTCGCCATAGCCCTGGGCTTTCTGCTCGTCGGTCGTATAGAACTGGGTGTCCTTCAGTTCCAGCTGTTTCTTGAACTTGCCATACAGGTCCAGCGTCTGACGGCCGTCAAAATAGATGCGGATGCCGTTCAGCTCACTCTCGAAGTCCACTCCGTGGTGATGCTGCAGGTTGTACGTGTATGCTGCATCGCCGCGTGCAGTGATCGATTCGATATAGTTGTTCTGCTGGTGCTTCTTCAGCTTCTTGTCCTTCGTATTGGCCATCACCATCTCTGCATACACGCGGGCAGGGTAGGTGCGGGGCTCCCCGTCTGCTGACAATGTCACCTGATACTGCTTCTGGCCTTTCTGGTCGAAGTCTGCCAGAAAACAAAGCTCGTCGAAGGTCTCGTCCTGGTTCAGGTCGTCCAGCTGGCAGGGAATCTCCTGTCCGTTCAGTGTCACCACGGCAGACCGTACGATGCCGTAGCCTGACAACGGCAATACGATGGGTACATCGTTGCGTGCTGCATTCACTGGATTCTGTACGGTAACGGTCAACGTCTCACTGGCGCACATGGTCACACTGCCCGCCATGTATAATAAGGTGCTAAAAATTTTTTTCATGATGTCTTTTTTTTTTGAAAAAGACGAGAATACGGACGTAAATGCACTTTTTTTTATCTTTTTTAGGTTAAAATTTGGTTTTTAAAATGTTTTTTAGTAAATTTGCACCGTATTTTAACATTTAATAGCCCCTGCAAGTGAAAAAGATATACGGTCTGTTGTTCCTCATCATGATGTTTTGCGTCGGTTGCGAATGGCAGCTGAAGCCTAATGGTGCTGAGGACGAGGTGCAGGTCACCATCCAACGCTACGACCGTATTGAGAGTCTTTACCTGACCACGGGCGACTACTCCGCTCTCCAGCAGATGAATGCCAACTATCCCATGCAGACGCGTATGCTCATCGAGAATGTGCTGCGCATCGGCAAGGTGGACGATGCGGATATCAATACCCGCATGCTGAAGTTCTTCAAGGACTCTACGCTCCAGCGTATGCTGGTGGACGTGGGCCGTCAGTATGGCGATATGGACGATGTCAACGAAGAACTTTCCGAAGCCTTCGGACGCCTGAAGGAGGAGATGCCCGGCGTCGAGATTCCGCAGTGCTATGCACAGGTGGGGTCCTTCGACCAGAGCATCATTGTGGGCTACAACACCTTGGGCATCAGCCTCGACAAGTATCTGGGCAGCGAATATCCCTTCTATCAGCAGCATTACGATGAGCGGCAGCGTAGCCTCATGACGCGTGACATGATAGTGCCCGACTGCATGAGCTTCTATTTGCTCAGCCTCTTCCCGCTGCCCAACCAGCAGGAGAGCCAGCAGGAGCAGCGCAACGAGCACATGGGACGTATCCAGTATGTCGTCAACAGTCTCGTACACCGTCAGGTCTTCAACAATCCCTATGTCGAGAAAGCTGAAAAGCAGTATAAGGCGGACAAACACCAGACATTGCAGCAGTTCCTGACGGTCACACGTTGACCGTCTTTCTTTTTTTCTTTGGGGTGCGAAAATTCTTTAAATCTAAGCCCTAACATTGGCGTTTTGGAAAATTTGTATTACCTTTGTACGCCCAAAACGAAAAAAGACAATGCCAGAACAGACCAACAACAATAGTCAACGTCGCCGCAGGCAACTGCCGGTCGATAATACCTATGCCCACGTACAACCGCAGGCCACTGAGATTGAACGTGCCGTACTGGGTGCCCTGATGATTGACAAGGACGCCTATGCCGTGGTGTGTGAGATGCTCACACCCGAGAGTTTCTATGAACCCCGCAACCAGAAAGTGTACGCTGCCGTCCGCGAACTCTCCATGCACGAGTCTCCGGTAGACGTATGGACCGTGACGGAACAGCTGGCCAAGCAGGGTGACCTCGAGGATGTCGGAGGACCGGGATATATCACCGAATTGTCTTCCCGTGTGGCTTCGTCTGCCAATGTCGAATACCATGCGCGCATCATCGCACAGAAGTCTCTGGCCCGACAGCTCATCTCCTTTGCCAGCGTCATCGAGACCAAGGCGTTCGACGAGACGGTCGATGTTGATGAACTGATGCAGGAGGCAGAGGGCTCCCTGTTCGAACTCGGACAGCGTAACATGAAGAAGGACTATACCCAAATAGACCCGGTCATCAGGAATGCCATCGACATCATCCAGAAGGCAGGAGCCAACAAGGATGGTCTCACGGGTGTCTCTACGGGCTATCATAAGCTCGACGATATCACGTCGGGATGGCAGCCCTCCGACTTGGTCATCATCGCTGGGCGTCCTGCCATGGGTAAGACGTCGTTTGCCCTGTCCATGGCCAAGAATATCGCTGCTGACCTCAAGGTGCCCATGGCGTTCTTCTCACTGGAAATGTCCAACGTGCAGCTGGTCAACCGACTCATCTCTAACTGCTGCGAGATACAGGGCTCTAAGATCCTTAACGGTCAGTTGCGTCCCGACGAGTGGGAACGCCTCGACAAGCGCCTCAACAACCTGCTGGGGGCACCGCTCTATGTGGACGACACACCCAGCCTGTCGGTCTTCGAACTGCGTACCAAGGCACGTCGTCTGGTGCGTGAGCATGGGGTGAAGATTATCATGATCGACTACCTGCAGCTGATGAATGCCAGTGGCATGCGCTTTTCGTCCCGACAGGAAGAGGTGTCCACCATCTCACGCTCGCTGAAGGGTCTGGCCAAGGAACTTGATGTGCCTATTCTGGCACTGAGCCAGCTCAACCGTGGTGTGGAGGGCCGTGAGGGTCTGGAGGGTAAACGGCCTCAGCTCTCAGACCTCCGTGAGTCGGGAGCTATCGAGCAGGATGCTGATATGGTGCTGTTTGTACATCGTCCGGAATACTATCATATCTATCAGGATGAGAATGGCAACGACCTCCGTGGCATGGCACAGATCATCATAGCCAAGCATCGTAAGGGTGCTACGGGCGATGTGCTCCTCAACTTCCGGGGTGAGTTTACGCGCTTCGAGAATCCTGAAGACCGTCGTCTGGGTCCCAAGAAGTCGGATGACAACGGGGGTGAGATTCTCAGCAGTCGCATCAATGGTGAACAGATGCCTACCGATGTCGAGTCGCCCTTTGGTGCCCTCGACCAGACTTCATCAGGCCCCCTGCCGTTCTAAGAGATCAATGATTCAAGGTAATTCAATCAATAGCATTATTTATACATGAAGATATTAAGAATAGCAATCACATGGTTACTGATGGGCACTGTGTTGTCCTCATGGGCGCAAGCGTGGAGCAAGAAGGCTGCGCAGGCGGTGTTTACACTGAAAACATTCAAGTCGGACGGCACTCTGCTGGGCAGTGCCAATGGGGTCTTTGTCAGCGAGAATGGTGAGGCCGTCAGCTGCTTTACGCCTTTCAGGGGAGCTGACCGGGCAGTGGTCATCGACGCACAGGGCAAGGAATGGCCCGTGGAAACGATGATAGGTGCCAGTGACATGTATGACGTGGCGAAGTTCAAGGTGGCTGCCAAGAAACCCACAGCCCTCGTCACTGGCACGGTCGCCAGTGGGGCTGCCGTCTGGCTGCTGCCCTATAGCGTCAAGAAAGACCCGGTCTGCGTCAGCGGTACGGTCAGCAAGGCGGAACAGTTCCAGGGCTCCTATAACTATTATACGTTAACCCTGCAGGCTCAGGAACAGCAGCAGGGTTGTCCCATCCTCAACGAGGAGGGGCAGGTAGTAGGACTGGCACAGGCTGCTGCAGACCAGAACAGTGCCACCAGTTATGCCGTCAGTGCTCCGTTTGCCGTCAGCCTGCATACCAACGGACTCAGCATGAGCGATGCTGCTCTCAAGACCGTCCACATACCACTTGCCATCCCCGACAAATACGATGATGCCCTGCTGGCGCTCTTCATGGGTGCTTCAGGTATGAATGCTCAGCAGTATGCAGACTATGTCAACCGCTTCATTGCACACTATCCCAACGCTACAGACGGCTATGTCTACCGCGCACGTCTAGAGGTGGCTGCCAATGAGTTTGCCAAGGCGGACGAAGACATGAAGAAGGCGGTGAAGGTGGCAGAGACGAAGGATGATGATGTCCACTACCAGTATGCACAGCTCATCTATCAGAAGGAACTGCTTCAGAGCGACCATCCCTATGCGGAATGGAGCCTGCAGCGGGCATTGGAAGAGTCCAAACTGGCTTATGCGTCGAACCCACAGCCGGTCTATCGCCTGCAACAGGCTCAGATACTGTATTCGCAGAAGCAGTACGATGAGGCTTATGCCGTCTATGAGGAGCTGTCGAAGGGTGACCTGCGTGGTCCCGATATCTTCTTGGCTGCCGCCCAGTGTAAGCTGCAGAAGGATGACAAACGGGCTGCCATCGCCCAGCTGGACAGTGCCATGAGCACCTTCAGCCGTCCCTATGTGAAGACTGCTGCCCCTTATCTGCGGGCGCATGCGCAGCTCTCCATGGAACTGCGTCGCTATCAGCTTGCCATCAACGACATGAACGACCTCGTGGCGTTGGAGCCTAACAGTGCAGAGCTGTGGGCAGAGAAGGCGAGCTATGAGTTGCGTGTAAACCTGTTCAACGAGGCTTTAAAGAGTGCCCAGGAGGTGTTACGTCTCGATCCTCAGAGCAGTGATGGCTATCTCATGACGGGTATTGTACAGTGCCAGAAGGGCAACAAGCAGGAAGGCATGCAAAATCTCCGCAAAGCCCAGTCCCTGGGCAACCCCCAAGCAGACACCTTCTTACAAAAATACAAAGACTGAGATGTGAAATTTCACATCTCAGTGTTCAAGGTTCAAGGTTCAAGGTTCAAAGTCACCTTAGACCTCATCCTTCATCCATCAGCCATCATCCATCAGACCTCAGACCTTTGACCTTAGACCTTCAACAGTTGTTTCGCATTTGCAACAGCCGCCTCCGTTACATCACTACCACTCAGCATTTGTGCAATCTCACGAATGCGCTCCTCCTCATTCAACTCCTTCATGCTGCTCGTGGTACCTTGAGCCGTCTCTTCCTTCGTCACCCTGTAGTGATGACTGCCTAACGCTGCAATCTGCGGCAGATGGGTGATCGAGATGACCTGACGATCCTGACGTCCCATCTCCTGCATCATCTCCGCCATTTTCTCCGCAATCTTGCCGCTGACACCTGTGTCTATCTCGTCAAAGATAATCGTCGGCAACTTCACCGCACCGCTGATGAGCGCCTTCAGCGACAACATCACACGCGCTATCTCACCGCCCGAGGCCACCTGCGACACAGGCTGTAGTGGGGTAGAGGTGTTGGCAGAAAACAGAAAGCTCGCCTGGTCCTGACCGTTGTGTCCCAGTGTACCGCGCGTCATGCTGACCTCAAAGCGCACATGAGGCATACCCAGCGGAACCAGTCTACGGAGCAGCTGCTGCTCAATCTCCTTGGCAGCCTTCTCGCGCAGCTTGCTCAGGCTGTCCGCCCGTCGCTGACACTCCTTGACAGCCTTTTCCACCTGTTCCTGCAAGTCATGCAGCGCCTCGTCGCTGTTCTCGATGTTCGACAACTGCTGAGCCAGTGTGTCCCGCTGGCTGATAAGCTGTTCCACGCTCTCGCAGTGGTATTTCTTCTCCAACTCATACAGACGGTCCAGTCGGTTGTTCACCAGGTCCAGCTCTGCTGGGTCGAAGTCCGTCCCTTCCAACATGCTGCTCACCTCGCTGGCGATGTCCTTCAACTCGATATGACAGCTGTTCAGCCGCTCTGCCAGCTCCTCCGCCTTGGGTAGCACCTTGCTGATGCCGCTCAGCGCATGGCAGGCTGTGCGCACCTGGCTCACCGCACCGCAGGCATCGTCATACAGCGCATGATCTGCCTCATAGAGGGCACCCTTGATGTCCTCAGCATGGCTCATCGTCTCGCTCTGCTGTTCCAGTTCCTCCTGTTCACCCTCGCTGAGGCGGGCATTCGCCAGCTCCTCATACTGGTATTGCAGGAAGTCCTGGTTCTGCCTGTTGCGCTCGATGTCGTCCTGCAACTCCTGCAACTGGTGCTGCAGCAGCTGATAAGCGTGATACGCTTGGTGGTATTCCGCCAGTTCCTGGCTGTCCTTCGCTATGATGTCCACCACGCTCAGTTGGAAGTCCTGCTTGTTCAGCAACAGGTTCTGGTGCTGTGAGTGTACGTCCATGAGTTGCTCGCCCAGCTCTTTCAGCAGTGACAGTGCTACCGGTGTGTCGTTGATGAACGCCCGGCTCTTGCCTGCTGCTGTCAGCTCGCGGCGCACAATGGTGTCTGTAGCGTCATATTCTATCTCGTTCTCGTCGAACAGTCCTTTCAGTTCATATCGTGACAAGTCGAAGTGTGCCTCGATGATGCACTTCTCTGCCCCCTGTTTGATGGCTTTCGAGTCTGCCCGTTGTCCCAGCAGCAGTCCTATGGCACCCAGGATGATGGATTTTCCCGCTCCCGTCTCACCGGTAATCACCGAAAACCCCCTATGCAGCTCGATATCCAGCTTGTCAATCAGCGCAAAATTCTTGATAAACAGTCTCTTTATCATCGTTTTTCAATGTTCATTGTGTAATCTTGTTCCAGGAATCGCTTTGTGCGGCATTGATGTTGAACAACAGTTCATACACCGCCTGTTTCTCCTTCTGCGTTCCTTTGCCCTTGTAGATGTTCGCCAGCTCGTCACGCTTGTAGTCCGTCCATATCTGCGGCAACAGGCTCAGCGGCTTGTCCTCATGTGCCTTTTTCAGGTGCTCCAGCGCTGTGGTGATGTTTGTCCGCCCGCGCTCCGCATTCGTCGCCATCTCGTCCAGTCCCGTCCGGTAGTAGTCGTACTGCAGCTGCCGGAACGGCTTCATCGCCTCGTCCAGGTAGTCATTGATGAGCGCAAAGCGGTTTCGTGAGTTCTCAAACGCCTTCCATCCCGTGAATCCTAAGTTGTCAGCATACGTGGTCAGCTGCATGCAGCGCTGCAGTATCTCCGTACCGCCCAGGGGTGAGAACGAGTCCAAGTCCAGTCCGATGATGAGGTAGGCATAGTATGCCATCAGGGCTGTCAACTGGTTGTCCACCACCTCGTCGTTGTAGTTCAACTGGTCAAACTGTGCGAAGTCGAAGTTGAAGTCTTCATCCTTGTTATTATATAAGGTTGTCGTATAGGTGGAGTTGAAAACGGGCCTGTTAGCCTGTATCAGTGCCGTACACGTAAAGCGGTTGTTCGTCTTGTCGCGTTTCACCACGGTGATGTTAAAGTTTACATTGATACGTTCGTTTTTTTGGAATTGAAGATCGGTCCATTGCCGGTCGTTCATCCATTGCTCCAAAGTCTGCTTCAGGTTGTCGAACACCGACTTGTCCGAGCCCTCTATCTGCTGGCTGTTGATATTGATTTTCACCAGCAGTTCCTGAGCCCCCGCAGCCATCCACCACCAAAGCAGTCCTATCATCAAGTACCTTCTTTTCATGTCTTTATCTAAATCCGTACAAAATTAGTGCAAATACCACGAAAAACAAAATAAATTAAGATTTTTTTTAGTAAAAAACGGTCTATCTTCAATTATTCTTCGTACCTTTGTAAACGAATTGTGGCACACGCCCTACAAGAGGACTTTCATGCCCAATTCATTCAGCATGAAGAAAGTATTTGTATTCATCACAGCTTGGATGCTGCTTTTAGTCCTCAAGGCACATGCAGACCATACCGTGGTCATACTCTCTGATCCCCATGTCATGGCCTCGTCCCTTCTCAAGAGCCCCGGCAGTGCATGGGACGCCCATCTCAGCGAGTCCCGCAAGCTGGTTGATTACAGCCAGCCCCTCTTCGACGAGATGATAGACCGTATCAAGAACGATATCAAGCCCCAGCTCGTCCTCATCACAGGCGATCTCACCAAGGATGCCGAGGTCGACAGCCACCATGCTGTCCTCTCCAAACTCAACGAGCTCCGTGCTGCAGGCATCAAGATCCTCGTCGTTCCTGGCAACCACGACCGTGGCACGCACAACCAGGCCGTCTGCTTTGACGGCAGTAGCGCCACCCCTGTGCCCACTGTCAATGACGATACCTTCGCCACCCTCTATGCCCACTACGGCTATGACGCTCATAGCGAGCGCGAAGGCTCCACGCTGACCTATGCCGCTGAGCCCTTTGCCGGACTGGTAGTGATAGGCATCGATACCGGTGTCGATGGTGTCATTCCCCCTGCCACCCTCAAATGGGTGTGTGCCAAGGCTGTCGAGGCGCAGGGTAGGGGCAAGCGCGTCATCGCCATGATGCACCATCCCCTGATACCCCATCTCACCCGCAGTCACCTCTTTGTCAAGACCTCCTTCATCGAGAACAGCGATGCTGTCCGTAACGCCCTTGTCAAGGCCGGTGTCAAGGTTGTCTTCTCCGGTCATTTCCATATCTCTGATATCGCCAAGGACTACGACGACGAGCTTACCGACTCCATCTACGATGTCAATACCGGCTCCCTCGATTCCTTTCCCTGCGACTATCGGGTAGTCCGGTGGAGTGACGACTGGTCCCAGATGCACCTCACCACCCACCATATCACTGCGCTCCCTGGTCATCCCGAGTTCAGTACCGAGTATGCCAGGAAACGTCTTCATGACAGCATCAAGCATATCGTCACCCAGAAGGCCGTTTCCAAGTTAGGAGCCCTGGCTCCGATGCTAAAGGAGCCCATCAAGGTCATGGCCACTAATGTGGCAGATGCCTATATCATCCATGCCCGTGGCAACGAGCATCAAGTCAATACCGAGCATATCTTCACCAACCTCGCCCCTGCCTTCGAGATGCTGGGCGGTCTGGAGG
>ONLU01000053.1 GCA_900318795.1 uncultured Prevotellaceae bacterium
CGGTAACACCGGAGGCGGTACGACCACGGGCGACAACACTGGTGGCAGCGGCAATACCGGTGGCAACGGCGACGACTACCACGACCCGGACGGCGGCACAAACTCGGATGAGTAGACTAAGAGTTCAAGGTTCAATGCGGCTTCGCCGCAGTTCAAGGTTCAAGGTTCAAAGTTCAAGGTTCAAAGTTCTCTGACCTAAAGGTCAGAGCGACCCAAGGGTCGATGACAAGGTTCAAAGTTTAAAGTTCAAAAATGTTATGAAGAAGGATACTTGGAGACAGATTATTCAGATGATTATCACAGTGTTAACTGCCATTAGTGGCTCGTTCCTGATGCAGTCGCTGGAAGCTCGGCATAGGCTACCACTACGTGGTCCGTCGGGACGGACAGATCGAGCCGGGACGACCGGAATGGCTCACGGGCGCCCACTGCCAGAACCACAACGCCCACTCGATAGGCGTCTGCTACGAGGGCGGGCTTGACATCCGCGGTCAACCCGCCGACACGCGCACCGAGGCACAGCGGCAGGCCCTCAGGCGGCTGCTGAAGGAACTGAAGGAGCGCTACCCCCGCGCCCTCATCGTAGGCCATCACGACCTGAACCCGCTGAAAGCGTGCCCCTGCTTCGATGCCGTGAAGGAATATATCAGGACTTGAACAACGTCAGATGATTACGGCTCGCACTTGGCGAGCCGTAATCTCATTGAGGGTGAACCGTAGGGTGCTATTTCACCAGATATTTCTTGCCGTTGTTGATGTAAAGACCTCGTGTGGCAGGTTTGCCGTTCAGTCTGCGTCCGTCCAGCGTGTACCAAGCGTTGTCCTGCTGTTGAGCGTCAGTACGGATGTTTGCAATGCCTGTAGAACCGTTGAGGAAGGTCTTGAGCTCTGAGATGGAGGAGAGGGGATAGCCCGACCTGGGCCAGAACAGAGCTCCGTTCCAATAGCCGCTGGTAAAGTCCTTGCTCCAGTCCTCGGTACCAGTTTTGTTGATGATGCCGTTGAGGTTGTATTCTGGATACCACCAGAAGAGTCCTGTCACGCTCTCATGGGCATTTAGTGTTTCAATGAGTGCTTTTGTGAATTTCAGTTGTCCAGCGTCTGAGAGCGGGTACGTTGACGTGAAGTCGTATTTAGCTCCCGCCAACTTGTACTCGTACCCGTATCCTGTTTCAACAATCATAATCTGTTTGCCTGTGTAGGTTGTTTCCAATTGGGTTAGCAAGTTGTTGAACATTGGAATCGAGTTGTGGAAGTCAGGATAATAACTAAGGCCAATGATGTCATACTGAACGTCAGCAGCGGCCATCTTGGCATAGAAGGTCTTCACCATTTCATAGTTGTGAAGTTCGGTATGTAACACGGTTTTTGCCAGTGGACAAACCTCGTTGCAGGCAGCTATACCCTTCTTGATGAAGTTGACGAGATTGCTCCATGCCGCGCTGCCGTTGCTGATTTGGCCAGTAGGAAACAACATTCCGTCGGTAATCTCGTTGCCCACCTGTATGAAGTCGGGTGCAGCACCGGCGTCGACCATTTGCTGCAGACAGCTCTTGGTATAATCATAAACCTTGGTAGCCATCTGCTCTGCTGTGAGGTTTTTCCATGCTGCTGGCGTACCATGCTGGCCAGGGTGTGTCCAAGTGTCGCTGTAGTGGAAGTCAAGCATAAATGCGAAACCGGCATCTTTGATACTTTTTCCTAGTGCTTTAACGTATGCTAAGTCCTGGATAGCTCCTTGTTTTTTCTCGTCAGCCGTAGCATTCGTGGGCTCTACAAACAGTCGTACACGTTGTGCGTTCCAGCCTTGTTGCTTGAAAAACGTCAGTGGTTCTACTTCATTACCGTCCTTGTCTTTATAGACGGCTCCTTCGTCCACAAACTTCTTTAGCATCGAGATGTCTCCACCGACGTATTTCTGTGCATAGATTCCGATGGTGGACAAGGTGAATAATGTTAGTAGTAGTGTCTTTTTCATTTCTTTTCCTTTATTTTGTCCTTTGTTATTTCTTATGGCGGTTTGCCCGCTGCTCACGGTACTTGGCTTTCTGCCGTGCAGAGCCAGAACCGTGGGCACCGGTGATGTACTTTTTCTTCTTGGCCTTGGTCTTTACCTTGTCCTCTTCTTTGCGGGGGCCTCCTCCTCGGCCAAAGGAGATACCGTTAACGAGGATATCCTCGAAGTCTGATTCCTTACTCATAGTGTAATGCTTTTAGCTTTTTGCAATTGGCTAATAGCTAATAGCCAATTGCATTAAAATTAATGGTGGAACAGACGTACGCCAGTGAAGGCCATGGCAATGCCGTACTTGTCGCAGGTCATGATGACATGGTCGTCGCGTACCGAGCCGCCAGCCTGGGCGATGAACTCCACGCCACTCTTGTGGGCACGCTCAATGTTGTCGCCGAAGGGGAAGAAGGCATCAGAGCCCAGAGCCACCTTGGTGTTCTTGGCTATCCACTCTTTCTTTTCTGCCAGCGTCAGCACCTCGGGTTGTTCGGTGAAGAACTGCTGCCAGGCACCGTCGCGCAGCACATCGTCGTGCTCGTCCTCAGAGATGTACACATCAATGGTGTTGTCGCGGTCGGCACGGCGGATGCCCTCCTTGAAGGGCAGTGCAAGCACCTTCGGATGCTGGCGCAGCCACCAGATGTCGGCCTTGTTGCCAGCCAGACGGGTGCAATGGATGCGGCTCTGCTGTCCGGCACCAATGCCGATGGCCTGTCCGTCCTTGACGTAGCATACCGAGTTCGACTGGGTGTACTTCAGCGTGATAAGTGCAATGATCAGGTCGCGCTTGGCCTCGGGCGAGAACGTCTTGTTCTGGGTGGGGATATTCTCAAACAGGGCAGGGTCGTCCAGCTTGATTTCGTTGCGTCCCTGTTCGAAGGTCACGCCAAAGCACTGCTTGGTCTCGATGGGTGCAGGCTTGTAAGCCGGATCAATCTTGATGACGTTGTATGTTCCCTTGCGCTTGTCCTTCAGTATCTCGAT
This sequence comes from uncultured Prevotellaceae bacterium, assembly GCA_900318795.1. Lineage (GTDB taxonomy): Bacteria > Bacteroidota > Bacteroidia > Bacteroidales > Bacteroidaceae > Prevotella. Next base: position 2,996 of record ONLU01000053.1, read on the forward strand.
AGCCTCGGCCGTATAGTCGGGAGCAATGACACCGTCGCTGACCTCGCGCTTCAGCAACAGGGCGGTGGTAGCGTCGCAGGTGTCAGAGAGCGCTACGAAGTCACCATAGCTCGACATGCGGTCGGCACCACGGGCACGGGCGTAGGCACAGGCGATAGGACTCTCGTCCAGTCCGGCAATGTCGTCCACGAAATAAATCTTCTTCAACGTGTCGCTCAAGGGAAGGCCGATGGCTGCTCCTGCAGGCGAGACGTGCTTGAACGAGGCTGCAGCAGCCATGCCGGTAGCTGCCTTCAGTTCCTTCACCAACTGCCATGCGTTCAGCGCATCCAGAAAGTTGATGTAGCCAGGGCGGCCGTTTATCACTTCAATGGGTAACTCGCCTTCCTGCATAAAAATGCGTGAAGGTTTCTGGTTCGGATTGCATCCGTACTTCAGCTGTAATTCTTTCATATATATAAATAATGTGTATTGTTCTTTTCGGTTGCAAAGATACACATTTTTTCTTAATTCTTAATTCTTAATTCTTAATTTATTTGTATCTTTGCACTCGTTATGGAAAAAAAGAGACATGCGCTGCGCAAGCTTTTGGAAGCTGTGGAGCACGAATTGCTGAAGAAGCCTAATCGTAAGACGCTCGACCGACTGTCGTTGTTGGCGGGCTTTCAGGATTGGACTTCGTTTCAAGATGCCCTCTATGGTGAGAACGATGAAATCATCTATGGCGGACATCAGGAGCATCAAACTGACCAGAAGGAAACGAAAAAAGAGACACCCAACGATTGAGTGTCTCTTTTTTATGTCGTGCAGGTTCTTACTCCTTGCCAGCGAGACCGCTGCGCTTCTCCTTGATGCGAGCAGCCTTACCAGTCAGGTTGCGCAGATAGTAAAGCTTAGCGCGACGAACCTTACCAACCTTGTTCACCTCGATAGAGTCAATGTTCGGTGACTCAATGGGGAAGATACGCTCTACACCAATGGTACCTGACATCTTGCGAACAGTGAAGCGCTTTTTGTCACCGTGACCACAGATCTTGATGACTACGCCACGATAGAGCTGGATACGCTCCTTAGAACCCTCGATAATTTTGTAAGCGACAGTGATAGTGTCACCAGCCTTGAACTCTGGGAACTTTTTGCCGGTTGCAAATGCTTCTTCAGCAACTTTAATTAAATCCATTTTGTTATTGAATCTTTAAATTTGTTGTATCGTTCCAACGCAACATAGACGGGCAACTCGTTACTTCCCTCCATCGGTTACGCAGAAAAGCGGGTGCAAAGGTAATAAAAATAGTTCATAGTCCATGGCCCATAGCCCATATAGGAACTCATATTTAGAATATTTTAACTTTAAGGATTCAAAAACTATGAACTATGAACTATGAACTATGAACTAAAATTTGTATCTTTGCAGCATAAATATCTATCAAGATGAATCGTAAAACAGTTTTTTTATCTCTTGTAGCCGGAGTCATGATGCTATCGTCGTGTCGTTCGCACTATCAGGTGGCATCCGTGCAGCGCACACGCATCGTTGTAGACAGCCGCTATGACGTGCAGCCCGATCAGCAGGCTGCCGAGTTCTTGAAACCTTATAAGCATGTGGTCGACAGCATCATGGGACCTGTGGTAGGGAAGTCGGCCAAGTATATGACGGCCAAGCGCCCGGAGGGGACCCTGTCGAACTTGTTGGCTGACATCATGGTCTGGGCAGCCAAGGACTATGGCGAGACGGTAGACTTGGGTGTCTATAACATGGGTGGCGTGCGCGCCGACCTGCCCAAAGGTGATGTGACGTATGGCGATGTGCTTGACATTGCACCTTTTGAGAACAAAATTGCCTTTACCACGCTGAAAGGCACTGCCCTGCTGCAGCTCTTTGAGGAGATGGCCGGTGTGGGTGGTGAAGGTGTCAGCAGTTCGGTTCGTTTGGTAATCAATGGGAAGTACGAGCTTGTCAGCGCCACCGTCAACGGCAAGCCTATAGACAAGGATCGTGACTATCGTCTGGCCACCATTGACTATCTGCTGGGAGGTACGGACAAGATGACTGCTTTCAAGCTGGGGTATAACGTTAATTCGCCTCAGGAAGCAAGTAACAACAGTCGTTTTATCATCATGAACTATTTCCGCGACCAGGCCAGGCAGGGATGCATGGTGGATGCAAATATCGAGGGTCGTGTCGTGGTAGTGGATGTTAGCAAAGAAGACTTGGAAAAGGTGAAACAGTCGGGTGTGGGACTGGATGACTTGAATATGGACGGTATTAAAATAAAGGAATGAACATGATGAAGAGTATATATAATAAGGTCGTAAGAGTTGGGGTGTTCCTTTTACCTTTTTATCTTTTTACCTTAATGCCTTTAGAGGCATCGGCAAAGAAGCAGAAGCAGTTGGTCATCTTGCATACCAATGACACCCATTCGCAGATACTGCCTGTCAATATCCAGTTGCCAGATACCATGAAGGCTGGCAGGGGAGGATTTCTGCGTCGTATTGCCATGCTGAAGGAAGAGCGTAGGAAAAATCCGAATCTGCTATATTTTGACTCAGGAGACTTCTTCCAGGGTTCTGCCTACTTTACCATGTTCAAGGGTGAAGTAGAGGTGGGACTCATGAATCTCATGGGCATTGACGCTGCCACTATCGGCAATCATGAGTTTGACTTTGGTCTGGAAAATATGGCAGCCATTTTCCGCAAGGCCAACTTTCCCATAGTCTGTGCCAACTACGACTTCACGGGCACACCGGTCGAAGGATTGGTGAAACCCTATGTAATCATCAAGCGGGAGGGTGTGAAGATTGGTGTCTTCGGATTGGCTCCTAAGATGAAGGGGCTGGTATCCAATAAGAACTGCACCGGCGTGAAGTATTCTGATCCGGCCCGTGTGGCATTGGAAACGGCTACCATGCTGAAGGAGAAGGAAAAGTGCGATATGGTCATCTGCATCTCGCATCTGGGTTGGAATAGTAATCGTGGTGAGGACGACCAGTATATGATACATGGCTCGCGCAATATCGACCTCGTACTGGGTGGACATACCCATACCTACTTTACTCATCTGGAATACGAGAACAATATGGACGGAAAACCGGTTCCTGTAGACCAGAATGGAAAAGGCGCCTGTTTCATCGGTCGCCTTGTGGTGGATTTGAAGTAGGACCTGGTAAAACTAGTTCAATAAGTAGGCGTAGCCCAATTAGCCCTACTCAAAGTAGAACGTCAGTACTATCATCTTCGACTGCGCGCTGCTTACCGAGCCTGCATAGGCTTTCAGGTTGGCATCGCGCAGTTCGTTTACGTGGTTCGTGTCCAGTGCGTTACCCAGTCCGAAGCAGAACTTCAGTTCAGGAATCAGTTTGAAGAAGGGCAGGTAGAAGTCGCAACCGATACCTACTTCCAGCATGGTGTTGTAGCGCTTCAGTCGTATAATGTCTGACTCACTGCCAGTGAGATTGATCATAGGGTTGATACCCGCCATGATGTAAGGGCGGTGGTTGTTCCAGCGAGGGGCGGCAAACTTCAGGTCGAAAGGCAGTGACACATAAGTGTTCTTCAGGTCCTGTGTCTGACGGAAAGGCTGTCCCAGTTCGTCTGTTTGCTTCATGTTCAGGAAGGTCAGGTGCTTGGCACCAAAGTGCATTTGTGGTGTGAATCGCAGCGAGAAGTGGTCTGACAGACGCCATTCTGCCAGTACGCCTACCGTAAAGCCTGGGTTCCACTTGTCTGCATCGCAAAGGATGAGTTCCTCGTGGGGAATGCCGTCTTCGCCGATGAGTGTTTGTGGGCCGACATTCTCAAACTCTGCGTCCTGTAGGTTCATACCTACCAGAATGCCAAAGTGCAACTGACGCAAGTCTATATAAGGCTTGTTCTGTACCTTACGATCCATCTGTGCCGTTGCCGAAAGCAGAGCACAGCAGGCTAGCACCAAGGTTAAAAGTGTTCTTTTCATATACATTTTTTATAACGCAATCTACCTGTCGTTTATTATTTCGATAGCGTATAAATTGAGCCTTCTGCCAAAAATAGTCTACCTAAAATTAGGTATTATTCAAAATTATTCTGTACCTTTGCGTCATCAAAAGTGAGTATTAACAGTATTAACAACTTAAAATTTATAAGATTATGGCATACGTAATTGGTGACGACTGCATCGCATGTGGTACATGTATCGATGAGTGCCCCGCAGGCGCAATCTCTGAGGGCGAAAAGTATTCTATCAACCCCGATGTTTGCACAGAGTGCGGTACATGTGCTGACGTTTGTCCGTCAGAGGCTATCAGCCTTCCCTAAGGAATAAGCTGATTTATGTGGTTAAAACGGGTGGGCGCTCCTTACGGAGTGTCCACCTCACATTTTGTAGGTAGGCTAACGATGGAGATATAAAAAAAGGTGCGAGACTCGTTTTGGAATCTCGCACCTATGCTATTGTTGATATTTTACTTCAGGTTCTGAATCTCCTGAGCAGGCTTGTACTCGGGATCAATGGTCAGAATCTTGGCTGCATATTCCTTGGCACCAGCAATGTTCTTGTCGAGGTATGCGCTGAACATGAGATAGTGGAGGCTGTATTTCAGCATGGTGTTCTCGCTCTTGCTGCGGTCTGCCTTTTCGCTGAGCAGGTCAACAACCTGCTGGTAGTCTGCCTTAGCCAGACGGCCAGCCATATCCTTGTCGGTCTTGTTGATAACCTCTGCACGCTTGTAAGATGCGTAGGCCTTCTGTACAGGGAATTTCTCTGCCATGATGGTGTATGCATCAGCAGCCTTCTTGTACAGGTCCTTTTGGACTGCTGCATCAGTAGTCTCTTTGGCAAATGTAGAGTAGATGTCGGCCAGAGTCTCGTAGTCATCAACCTTTACTTCAGGCTTGCAAGATAGGAACTCATTGTAATACTTGATAGCATTCTCGAGGTCGCCATCTTTCTTGTGAGAGGTAGACAGGGTCTTCAGGATGTCCCAGCGTTTGATGATAGATTTCTCGTCTACCAACTCAAGGGCCTTGTGATAAGAATCCTTGGCATTGTCTTTGTTACCCAGAGCCTCGTGGATGAGAGCTGCATAGTAGTGGTCGTACTCAGAGTACTTCACGCTGTCCTTGTCAATCTCGTTGAAGTATTTGTGCATATACTTGTTGGCTTCATCGTACTTCTTCAACTCGTAGTTGCTGAACATAGCCAAGCGTGTGAATGCAGGGTTGTTGGGCTTGTGCTTCAGACCTTCCTCACAGGCTATAACAGCATCCTCGAAGTGACCACCGAAGTAGCTGGCACGGGCAAACTCGTTCAGATAGTCAGGGTTAATCTGGTTTACAGGCACTTTCTTGAACTCATTGTAAGCCGATTTACGGTCGTCAGCCAACATGAAGATGTGTCCTTTCAGGGCATCGATGCTGATGTCGGGGCGGGCAATCTTCAATTCATCCAACTTGGCTGCTGCACCACGAGGGTCAATCTTACGATAGACGAGTGCGTATTTGTAGTAGGCTTCTACCAGTTTCGGGTCAGCATAGATAGCCTGCTCGTACTGGGCTGCTGCAGCACCACCGTTATCGTACAATGCCTCCATGTCACCCAGCAGGATGTAGGCAGGAGCGCACTTGTTCTTGCTGGCCTGCAGGGCAAAGTTTGCATACTCTCTGGCATTGGCTGTGTCGCGTGCTTCAAAGAAGGCACGAGCAAAAGCTACCAGATTCTCGGCGTTCTTTTTGTTAGCCTTGTAGTAAGGCTTCAACTGCTTGTCCAGATCGCCAGGTTTGCTACTGATGATTTTCTTTACGGCATCTACGTCGGCCTTTGAGCCGTCCTGTGCCATCACTGAAGTGCTGAAACCTAAGGTCAGCGCTCCCATCACAAGATATTTAATCGCTTTCATAATCAGTTGTTGTTATGTTATACTTATGTTTATTTTCTTTGTCTTTGACGTCTGAGGAGTGAAAAAGTTTATTTCCCCCCGTTGACGATAACCTCCCTGACATTCATGTTAGCTGTGCGAGGAAGCAGTCCTGAGCGCAGTATGACGAGTTGTCCCTTGGGCAGTTGGCAGAAGTGTGCAAATGCCGTTGGTACACCATTGGGCCTTGGGTCATTGAGCAGGGCATAGATGGTTCGTATCAGCGGATAGTTGCCGTTGTATAAATAGTATTGATAGGGCTTCCAGCTGTTTACCTTTGTTGCAGAGTCCATTCGACTGACGCCCATCACGGTAATATTCTTCTTGAAGGTGACATTTGTGGTGTCTCGTTTGTCGTTCAGCCAGTTGGAACCGATGATGCCGAGCGAGTTCTTGTGGCGTTCCACATAGTCAATGACGGCAGCACTGGTCTTTACAGCGCCAATGTTGGGATTGGTGAACTCCTTGCCGCCTAGGATGGAGTCTACACACCAGCGTACGGTGCTTGACAGAGGGTTATCAAATACCACATCTATGGTTCCCAGCTTGGACTGGGGATAGATGTCACCCCACTTGGTGGCCTCGCCGCGCAGAATGCGGGCAAAGTCTTTGACGGTAATGCAAGTATCTGCATTCTCGTTGTTGACGATGATGGCAAGTCCGTCGTATGCAATGGGTATTGCACGGGGCAGGTATTTCTGGGCTTGCAGACTCTTCAGTTCCTTTGGCGTAAACTGTCGTGTGGTGAAAGCGAGCCAAGTCTCAAGCTTCATCAGACGCTTGACGGCATCCTGCTCGTTGACATACTCTACACCGATGGTGTCCAGTCGCTGGCTGTTGAAATAGAAGAGTTCTTCGTCAAGGATAGGGTAGAAGCTTTCGTCAGCCACAAAGCTTTGGGCGGCTTTTTGGTAGGCCTCTTCCAATTTGGGATTAGGCTTGCTCCCACATGAGAGGAGCAAGCCTAAGCTAAGTGTTAATCCAATAATAATGGATGTGTTTCTATTCATCTTCAATCAATTACTGCAGGCGGAAGGTTACGGGCACAGTGTACTTCACGCGGACGGCAGAACCGTTCTGCTTACCGGGAATCCACTTAGGCATGCTCTTCACCACGCGCTGGGCTTCCTTGTCGAGTGAGGGGTCAACGCTCTTCACGACGCGAACGTCAGTGATAGAACCGTCTTTCTCAACGACGAAGGTAACGATGACACGACCCTGAACACCATTTTCCTCAGCTACTACTGGGTATTTGATGTTGCTGCTCAGGTATTGCAGCAGGGCGCTCTGACCACCGGGGAACGAAGGCATCTGCTCAACAACGTCGAACACCTTGGTTTCCTCTTCCTTCACAGGCTCGGGCTCGGCAATCTTTTCTTCGACGTGCTTCACCTCGGCTGATTCGTCATTACCTTCAACAGTGAAGGCACCGATGGCGGTGTTGGTCTCCTGGAGTTCGTCCTGCGACTTCATCTCCTGGTCTTCCTTCACCTCGTTATCTTTCTTGATTTCAGGAACGGTGAATGCTACAGAGCTCTTCACGCGCTCAACTTCAATCTTCTCCACCTCAGGCTCATCCTTCTTCTCTTCCTTGACTTCCTTCTTTTCTGCCAGGTTTTGCAGTTCGACATCAGTCTCGATAGCAGCGTTACGTGATGCCATGTAGTTGTCGAATGACACCTTTGCAATCACGATAGCTGCAATCGCAGCAAAGAGTATGAACATGGTAATCAGCGCCTTGAGGTTGCGCTTACCAGTGTCCTTGCGCAATTGATAAGCTCCGTATGCTTGGTTCTTACCTTCGAATACGAGGTCGACCCAGCCATTGTCTATAAGATCTATTTTTGCCATAGTCTATTTACACTTTTAGAGGTTAATCATTTGACACCAGCCTTCTCGATGAGCGCTTTGTCATCATCGCTCAACTTGTCGATGTTGTCAATGACATACTTATCAATATTGCTAATGAGCATCTCGTCAAGAGCAGCAACCATGTTCTCGTAAGTAGCTGTATTCAGAGGGCGAATGATGACAGTCAGTGCGGGCACCTTCTCGCCGTTGGGCAGTTCACCCTTCTTCAGCTTACGGAGCTGTTCCTGATACTGTTCGTCAGTCATCTTTGAATTGTACGCATTCTTCTTGGCATCCAACTCTTTCTTTGCCAGTTTAATCTTGGCCACGGGGTTGATACCTTCCTCAGTGGTGTGCTCGTTGAGAACCTTCTCGATACCGTCCTTACCATAGGAAGTGGGCTTTACGCATGAGGGGTCGTCATAGTTGGGAAGTCCCGCAATGTACCACACCTTGTCGTCAGAACCCAGATAGAGGGTAATGGTATGAGAAGCCTTTGTAACCTGCTTCTGTTCTTCGTTCAACTGCTTGGTGTCTTCGTTAGAAGGCATGGTCAGCTGCATAGCCTGCGGCTTGGCCAGTGTAGTACACAGCATGAAGAAGGTGATCAGCAGCATCATCATGTCTACCATTGGCGTGAAGTTCACGCGGGTATCCATCTTCTTTTGCTTGGATAGATTCTTTTTTGCCATAATACTACTAGTCGTTTAAACGTTTAACATCGAGATTCGTAATCAGCTGGAAACGGTTCTCGTTCATGTCCTGAAGTTCCGACATCAGCTTCTTGATAGCTGCGTAAGGAGTCTTAGAGTCGCACTTGATAGCAAGCTTGATGTCAGAATTCGCATTACGTGCAGCGGTCACCCACTGCTGGAACTCACTCTTGCCTCCGCTGATACTATCGAGCGGAATGCCGAGCTTCTGGATTGCCTCAGCCATCTTCTCCTGCTCCAAGCTCAGATAACCAGCCAGCATGTTCATGGGAGCACCAACCATAGCGTCCTCACGGAAATGCTTAATCTGCGTGCCGTTCAGAGAGACGCCGCTCTTGTCGAGCATCTCGTCCAACATGGCCTGCATGTTGTTCTTGTTTTCTGTGCCCAGATAGACGCGTCCTTCTGGTGTCACCAGAATGTTGAGCACGTCCTGCTCAGGGATCTTGACCTCTGACACCGAGTTAGGCGCGTTGACTGATACTGGTTCCGGCGTCAAGAATGTTGATGTCAACATAAAGAAGCACAGAAGCAGCGTCATCACGTCTGACATAGGCGTCATGTCAATCCAGATGTCTTTTTTCTGTATCAATTTTAGCCATTCTAAAACGGTTTTTAAGGTTTTACGCGAATGGTCAGAAAATTAAGCCTCGTTGTGGTTAGAATCGTATGTTGCAGCGATGGTGAAACCAATCTCATCGAGAGCGTAAGTCAGCTTATCGATCTTGTTTGAGAAGAAGTTGTAAACAACGGTAGCAACCCAAGAGGTCAAAATACCAGAAGCTGTGTTCACAAGTGCCTCAGAAATACCAGCAGACAGAGCCATAGAGTCAGCACCACCACCGGCAGACAGAGCCTGGAACGATCCGATCATACCGAGCACAGTTCCGAACAGAGCGGTCAGAGTACCCAGAGATACGATGGTAGCAACCATAGGCATGTTCATCTGCAGAGTAGGCATCTCCAGCTGAGTAGCTTCTTCGTGGGCCTGCTGAATCTTAGCAATCTTTGCAGCCTTCTTCAGAGTGTTGTCACCCTCAACGGTCTGATACATATTGATAGATGCCATAACGACATTACCAACAGAACCCTGCATCTTGTTGCACAGGTCTGTAGCCTTGCTGAAGTCCTGAGCCTTGATGGCAGCCTTCACCTCAGCGGTGAACTTAGCCAGATTCATCTTACCAGAAGCAGTCTTGATAGCGAAGAAACGCTCGATACCCAGACAAATAACGGTGAAGAGCAGAGTCAGAATCAAACCTACCACAAAACCACCTTTGTAAACGGTACCCAGCAGGTTAGCGGGATGGCCGGCACGGTCGCCACCAACGAAGTTGTCGGGGTTACCCATTACGAAATACCATACACCATAACCGCATGCGCAGCAGATTGCGAGGATAATCCATGCAGCTTTAACACCTTGGAAGCCCGATTTCTTAGCTGGGGCTGCAGCCTTTGTTGTTGTTGCCATAAATTTAAAATTTTTAATTTTTTAGTTATTAAATAAATTAAGTTGTAAAATTTCGCTAATGTTCGGCAAAGATAAGCAATTCAAGTGGACTAAAAGCCTAATTAAGAACTTTTAACTTGATATTTCTCAATTTTTACACCAATACGGACAATACTTCCTTGATTCTGCGCATTGCCTCGACGATATTTTCGTCACTGGTGGCATAACTCATGCGGAAGCAGTCGGGGTCTCCAAAGGCATCTCCGCCTACTGTTGCCACATGACCTTTTTCCAGCAGATACATGGCCAAATCGGTGGAGTTGTTGATGGTGTTTCCGTCGGGGGTCTTCTTGCCATAGAAACTTGAGCACTTGGGGAATAGGTAGAATGCTCCCTCGGGGATGTTCACTTCCAGTCCGGGAATATCCTTGGCTAGTTTGACTATCAGGTCACGACGGCGCTCAAAGGCCTTGCGCATCTCCTCGACGCACTCCTGGCTTGAGGTATAGGCAAACTCGGCCGCTTTCTGGCTGACGGAGCACGGTCCGCTGGTGTACTGTCCCTGCAGCTTGTTGCAGCCCTTGACAATCCACTCGGGGGCGGCTATGTATCCGATGCGCCATCCCGTCATGGCATATGCTTTCGATACACCGTTGACAATGATGCTGCGCTCCTTCATACCGTTGAACTGGGCTATGCTCTCGTGGCGTCCTATGTAGTTGATGTGCTCATAGATCTCGTCAGCCAGTACAAAGAGGTCGTCATGGCTCATGATGACCTTTGCCAGTGCCTCCAGTTCTGCCTTCGAATATACGCTGCCTGTAGGATTGCTGGGTGAGCAAAGGATGAGCATGCGTGTTTTCGGAGTGATGGCTGCCTCCAGTTGCTCAGCAGTCATCTTGAAGTTCTGTTCGAAGCCTGCTTCCACGATGACGGGCTTGCCGCCAGCCAGCAACACCATTTGCGGGTAGCTGACCCAGTAGGGGGCAGGTATGATGACCTCGTCACCAGGATTTACCAGTGCCATTACCGTATTGCAGACACTCTGCTTGGCACCGTTCGATACCAAGATCTCTGCAGGCTGGTAGTGCAGGTGGTTCTCGCGCTCCAGCTTGCGGGCAATAGCCTGTCGCAGGTCGGGATAGCCTGGAACGGGGGAGTACCTCGAGTAGTTTTCGTCTATCGCCAGTTTCGCTGCCTGCTTGATGTGGTCGGGAGTATTAAAGTCAGGTTCGCCGACGCTCATGTTGATGACGTCGATACCCTGGGCTTTCATTTCGGAACTTTTCTGTGACATGGCCAGCGTTGCCGATGGAGCCAGCCTTTGCAAACGGTCAGATAATTGTGCCATATTAGTGCTTTTTGTTTCTATTTGGGTGCAAAAGTACGCATTTTATTCTTTTTAAACGAATAAGTGTGCCGTTTTTTTACTTTTTTACCCTTTTACTTTTTTATCCTTTCGTCTTTTACTTTATTTCAGGTGCAACAGATGTCCCATGCGTTCCTGTTTGGTTTTCAGGTAACGCAGGTTGTACTCGTTAGGTGTAGTCTCGATGGGTACGTTCTCGACTATCTCCAGCCCGTAACCCTCCAGTCCTACGCGCTTGACGGGGTTGTTGGTCATGAGGCGCATCTTCTGGACACCTAACATGCGCAGTATCTGGGCTCCGCAGCCATAGTCGCGCTCATCGGGCTTGAAACCCAGGTGAACATTGGCGTCGACGGTGTCCAGCCCCTGTTCCTGCAGTTTGTAGGCTGCTATCTTGTTCATCAGTCCGATGCCGCGACCTTCCTGTTGCATGTACACAATGACTCCGCGTCCTTCTTTTTCAATCTTCTGCATCGCTTTGTGCAATTGTTCGCCACAGTCGCATCGCTTCGAGCCAAGGATGTCGCCCGTCATGCACGACGAGTGTACGCGCACCAGTACGGGTTCGTCCTGGCGCCACTCACCCTTGATGAGTGCCATGTGTTCCAGTCCGTTCGACTTCTGACGGAAGGGAATCAGCCGGAAGTGACCCCATTCGGTAGGCATGTCCACCTCTTCGCCCTTCTCGACAATGCTTTCTTTCTGCAGGCGATAGGCTATCATGTCCTTGATGGTGATAATCTTCAGGTCGTGCTCTTGGGCAAATGCCATCAGCTGGGGCATACGGGCCATGGTGCCGTCGTCGTTCATGATTTCGATGAGGGCGCCGGCAGGGTAGAGCCCCGACAATTTACACAGGTCGATGGCAGCCTCTGTGTGACCTGAGCGGCGCAGCACACCATTGTCCTGAGCGTATAGCGGACTGATATGTCCCGGGCGTCCGAAGGTCTTCGAGGTCGATGTGGGATCGCCCAGTGCCCGTATGGTAGCGGCGCGGTCGTGGGCTGACACCCCCGTCGAGCAGCCTTCTATCTTGTCTACCGTCACAGTGAACGGTGTCCCCAGCAGCGATGTGTTGTCCTGTACCTGGTGGGGCAGGTCCAGTTCCTTGGCGCGGCTGATGGTGACTGGGGCGCACAGCACGCCGCGGGCATTCTTCAACATGAAGTTCACCATTTCGGGGGTAATCTTCTCGGCTGCACATATCAGGTCGCCTTCGTTTTCGCGGTCTTCATCGTCAACGACAATCACGAACTTGCCAGCCTTGAAGTCGGCCAGAGCCTCCTCAATCGTATTCAGTTTCATCTTTTCCATTCTATATTGATACTTTCTTTATACCTTATTTATATAATTATATGACAGTCACGCTGCCCTCCTTCTGGAGGTTACCCAACTGGATGATACGCGGAATGAGCTTCTCGTTGTTGCGTATGATGCGTTGCAAGTCTCTGTACAGTCGGAAGCGGAAACGCAACATGCGGATGTAAAAGAAGATGCCCGTAGGCAGGAACAGTCCCGTAATGGCGTTGAGCCACTTGCGGCGGAAGGGCCTGGTGTGGGCATGGGTGGCAATGATGGGATACTGGTTCAACTTCATCAGCACGTAGTTGTTCTTGCTGTACGACAAGTCTTCTATAGCCACTTCCATAGCGCTGTTGATTTGCTCTATGTCGTTGTCATCGCCAGGATGGAAGAACACGCGGATGGGGTTGGGCCACCTGAGCAACTTGTGGCGTTGCATGTAGTCCGAAATCTCCAAGCTGATGTTGGTTAGTATCTCGGCATCGGTCAGGTACTTCGGGTCTTCTATGATGACCTCCTTGCGGACGATGTAGCGCTTGGTGCGCAGTCCCAGCATGCGTGTCAGCATGTTCTTGTACAGGTCTATGTTGAACACCACCGAGTCATTGTTGGCTTTGTAGGTAAAGAAGCAGGCAATAGGCGTCAGCACGGCTGTTCCCAGCCATTTGCCGAACCATACCGTCCAGTTGTCGTCGCGGGCCATCTTCGTTCCCGTATTGTCCAGGATGTAGAACACAATGAATACCAACACCGATATGATGACGGGTACCCCCAGTCCTCCCTTGCGGATAATGGCACCCAGCGGGGCACCTATAAAGAAGAAGATGAGGCACGACAGCGACAATGTGATCTTGTTCATTGCCTCCAGCTGGTGCATGCGCTCATCGTAGTTCAGGCCCTCGCTGTATTCAACTTTGAACTCCATTTCACTGAGTGCGGCCTGGGCATCGTTGGCTGCCATGCGCACTACTTGTTGCTTTTGCTCGCCAGTCAGTTTGGCGTACAGTGAGTCGTGGTTGGATTTCTCCATTTTTGCCAGCCTGAGCACATTGGTCGAGTCTGCCTTCTTCATCGGAGGACGGTAGAAGGTTGTGCGCGAAGCGTCCATGAAATACTGGTGACCCACCGAGTCGTTGAATTCTCGAATGCTGTCCAGGTCGTGCAGAATCATTCCCATGCTCTTGGCGCGGGCGTCGCTGGCTATCCAGCCCGCCTCTACCATATCCAGCCCGCTGTCGAAGTCCAGCAGGATGTTCTTCGTCGAGAACGTCTCGCGCCGGTAGGGTACGTTGGCTGCCACGCCCAAGCCCGACTGGCGCATATTCTCAAACCACTCGCCGCTATACAGCGTCAGCAGCAGGTGCTTCTTCTCGGCAGTAGGCTGCATACGCCCTGAGTCAGCCAGAATGACAGCCGCGTCGTCGTAGCTGCCGTTCATGCGGTATATCATGATGCCGTAGAGCATACCTGTCGTCATGTCTTTCTTCTGCACATACAGGTTCGAGCCCGGTATGCCGTCATAGAAGATGCCCTCGGGAATCTCCACCTCCGGATTCTTCTGCTTCATAGACAGCAACAACTGACGGAACGAGATGAAGGCCTTGGGCGCAATCACCTCCTGAAAGAAGAACGAGATGCACGTGATGGCTATCACAATGACTATCAGCGAGCGCATGGCCTGCAACAGCGAGATGCCGGCCGCCTTGATAGCTGTCAACTCCGAGCTCTCACCCAGGTTGCCGAACGTAATCAGCGACGACAGCAGAATGGCCAGTGGGAAGGCCTGGGGCATCAGCATTAGGCCCATATACCAGAAGAACTGCGCCATGACCTCCAGCGACAGTCCCTTACCAATCAGTTCGTCCACATAACGCCACAAGAACTGCATCATCAGCACAAATTGGCAGATGAAGAAGGTGGCAAAGAACAACAAGCCAAACTGTTTGGCTATGAATATGTCTAATTTCTTTATTCGAAACATGTTATACTACAGCCCGCTCACACGGTGCAGACGCTCCAGATTGGCATCCCACAGTCCACGCAGATCGGCCTCCTCGTCGTCGTCAGCGGCATAGTCCGTAATCAGCAGGCTCAGATGCCCTGTCAGGTCACTCTTCTCTATGCGCATCTCCCAGTACGCCTCTGGCGTGTCCTCGTGGTAATCCCACAATAGCCTGATGTGGTCGTACTTCTCTATCTCAAGTACCTTCGACTGTTTGGTGTCACGTTCCGTCCAGGGATGACCCCAGGTGAACGTCATCAGATCGTCTTCTTCGGTAACTTTGTCCGCCAGCCATTTCTGAAGGCCCGGCGCATTGCTTATCAGCTCCCAAACTATCTTGGGCGATTGGGTTGACAGCGGGTATTCGATGGTCAGTTTCTGCATAGTTATTTGTGTTTGCAGGTCCGTCTAAGATTATTTTTCGGCAAAAATACAAAAAAATATCCGATTTCCAAAGTTTTTTCCTAAAAAAGTTTGTGTATTTGAAAACTTTGTATTACCTTTGCAGGCGATTTCGAGGGGGTGACCCCTTGGAACTCGCAAAAATGGCGGGGTAGCTCAGCTGGTTAGAGCGTCGGATTCATAATCCGGAGGTCGAGGGTTCGGGTCCCCCTCCCGCTACCAGGAACGGGTTGGAAAAGTTTCCAACCCGTTCTTGATTTTTTGATGTCTTATGTTTACATCGAGAAGACCTTCTTTCCCTCAAAGTAGGTGGCTGCAGGCTTGGCGGTATGTATCTCTGTTACCGGGCAAGTCAGCACGTCCTTATCGACGAGCAGGAAGTCTGCATATTTGCCTGTGCTGATGCTGCCTCGCTCATTCTCAATGAACATCTGCTTGGCGATGTTGATGGTCAGGGCCTCGATAGCCTGCTCGCGGGTAATGAGCTCCTCAGGCCACCAAGGTGTGCCATTCTCTCCAGCAAGCACACCAGTGACAGCAATCTCAATGATGCCGAACGGGTCGTCAGGACTGCCACTCGTTGCAGGGAAGTCGGAGTGAGAGGTCATATGGATGCCGTTGTCGAAATAGGACTTCATCGGGTATGACATGGCTTCCTGCCCTATGGGCGCCAGTCCGTGCTCGCGGATATAGTCGGCTAACCATGATGGACCATGGTGCCAATGCATACCAGAGACGGCATACATGTTATGGTCAGCCATACGCTGATAATCCTCCGCATTGACGTTTCGAACGTGAACAAGCGTGTTGCGCAATTCATCTTTTCCACCATTGGCGTATGCACTGACCACGGTATTAACGGCCTTGTTACCCATCGTGTGGATATGCATAGAGATACCTTGCGCATTCGTCTTGCGCGTGATGTCC
>ONLU01000020.1 GCA_900318795.1 uncultured Prevotellaceae bacterium
ACTGAGCTATAACAGCGAGCTATGAGCGGAAAACGGGGCTCAAACCCGCGACCCCCAGCTTGGAAGGCTAGTGCTCTATCAACTGAGCTATTTCCGCAATTCACATTCTTCCTCTCGGGAAGTGGGTGGTGATGGATTCGAACCACCGAAGTCGAAAGACAACAGATTTACAGTCTGCCCCATTTGGCCGCTCTGGAAACCACCCTCAATGTTTTTGCTCCTTCTCAATCTTCTGCCAGAGCCTCTTGTCGGATTCGAACCAACGACCCCGAGATTACAAATCACGTGCTCTGGCCAACTGAGCTAAAGAGGCTTGCTCTAAGCATCCGCTCCCCGATTGGAGTCTTTATTATCGGAAAGCGGATGCAAAGGTAGGCATTATTTTTGAATTACCAAAACTTTTCGAGGTTTTTTTTATCTTTCACGCAATTTTTCCTTAAATTTCTGCAGTTGAACGCGCATAGAGTCGACACAAAGGTCGGTAGACTCCTCAAAAGTATCGCTTACCTTCTCTACGAAAAGTGTAGAACCTGGTACGGAAACCGTCAGGCTTACCTCCTTGTTCTGAGCGGTGGCCGGCTTGACTACTTTGCACTGTACCTCCACTTTCTGGATATCCTCAAATGATTTTTCCAACTTGGCGACCTTCTTTTCGATGAACGCCTGAAGCTTCTCAGTAGCGTCGAAGTGAATCGACTGAATCTTAATTTCCATAATTACCTCCTGTTTTTAGTTAAAAGGGTAAATAATATATCACGCTAAGCCCTTGGATGGGCATTCTCATACACTTTTTTCAGCTGCTCGAACGTCGTGTGGGTATAGATCTCGGTGGTGGCGACGCTCTCATGTCCTAACAGCTTGCGGACGCTCTCCAGCCCTGCCCCATTGTTCAGCATGGCGGTGGCAAACGAGTGGCGCAGCACGTGCGGCGAGCGTTTCTTCAGCGTGGTCACCTTCGACAGATAGCGGTTGACGGTGGTCTCGACTTGCGATCTTGATACCCGTCGCCCCTTGTCGTCGAGCAACAAGGCATCCTCCAGCTTCAGCGGTTGCTCGTCACGCTGTCGCATATACTCGCGCAGCGCCGTCTCGAGTTCTTCGCCAAAGGGAATGATACGCTGCTTGTTCCGCTTTCCCGTGACCTTCAGCTGGTGCGACACGAAGTCTACATCCCGGTCGTTCAGCCCCACTAACTCTGCCAGACGGATGCCCGTCTCATAGAATAATATTATAATGGTACGCGCGCGAAGGTCGGCATAGCTGTCTCCCCACATCTGCGGCAGGTCTATCAGCCGGTCCATGTCTGCCTCGCGCACAAACTGGGGCAGCGGCTTCTGCTTTTTGGGGCCTTTCACCGTATGAGCCGGGTCATTGGCGACCAGCCCACGGGCGAGCGCAAAACGAAAAAAGGAACGCACGGCACTCAACGAGTTGTTTACTGTTGATGCCATGTCGCCTTTATCCATCATGCTCTCCATCCAGTCACGGATGATGTCCGAGTCTACCGACTCCCACGAGAGATGACTTTCTCGATTTTTGAAGTACGATTCGAAGTCCCTGAGACTCTTCTCGTAGTTGCGCACGGTCAGTTCCGAACGGTTCCTCTCGTAACGCAAGTAGTTCAAAAAATCATCTATCATCATATTCGCTGCATCTTGTTTTCGGCAACGAATTTACGAAAATTTTCCGAAACTACCAAATTTTCTCGTACTTTTTTACTCTTCGTTAGCACGCAGCTTCTGCACGTAGATGGCGTGTTCCATCTTCAGACGCTTCAGAACAGAGGGCTTGTCGAACTGCTGACGAGCACGGAGCTCCTTGATAACACCAGTCTTTTCGAACTTTCTCTTAAACTTCTTGAGGGCCTTCTCGATGTTCTCGCCTTCTTTTACGGGTACAATAATCATTTGTTTTTGATTTTAAATTTTAAATTGTTATTATGTTCTTTTTCACGCTCTCGGACACAGGTGCCACGAAAAGCGGGTGCAAAGTTACAACATTTTCAGTAAACCGCCAAGTTTTTGCCTAACTTTTTACGTCCTTGGCCTACTTTTTCAAATAAAATGATTACCTTTGCCGAGAATTAAAGCAACTACGGCAATGAAAAAGACATTATTACTGGCTACGGCCCTCATGCTGGCCGTTACGGCATCAGCTCAGCGCAAAGAAGTCCTGCTGGAGACAACCGAGGGCAACATCCGCATTGCACTCTACGACGAGACACCCATCCACCGCGACAACTTCGTGAAGCTGGTCAAGGAGCAGACATACGACTCGCTGCTGTTCCACCGAGTCATCCGCGACTTCATGATACAGGCCGGCGACCTGAAGAGCAAACACGCCGAACCAGGACAACGCCTGGGCAGCGGCGAGTTGAACTACACCCTGGAACCTGAATTCCGTCTACCCCAGTTGTTCCACAAGCGAGGTGCCGTTTGCGCAGCTCGCGAGGGCGACAGGACCAATCCCGAACAACGTTCTGGCGCCTGTCAGTTCTACATTGTCTGGGGCAAGCGCTACAGCGACATGGCTATCGGCAAGATGCAAGAACGGCTAGACGAAAAGACTGGAGGTCGTGTACAGCTGACTCCTGAGATGATAGAAACCTACAAGACTGTTGGCGGAACACCCTGGCTCGACGGGCAGTACACTGTCTTTGGCGAGGTCGTGGAAGGATTGGATGTGGTAGACAAGATTCAGCAGTCAGCCACCGACGACTTCAACCGTCCCTACACCGACATCCGCATCCTGCACGCCACCGTCGTCAAGTAGACACCTTAATGACAGTTATGACAGATGACAGTTTTTTGAATTTGGGAGCATAGAGAGTATAGTATTATAAAGGCGCACTGATTTTCAGAAAACTGTCATCTGTCATTTGTCATCGACCCGTTCAGGCTGCTGAAACGAATTCGCGCAGTTTGTGCTGAAAATCGGCTGAATTGGAGGGGCAAAATTTGGAACTGCCTTGAAATTTTCGTACCTTTGCACCGTCAACAGGAAGAAGGATGCGGACGCACGCGGCGAAGGAGAATTTACTAATAGCCCTGAGAAAATTTACGCCCTGCCCAGCGCGTAAAATCGGGCGGCGGAAGGAAGGCAAAAAAGGGCAGAAAGGCAAGAAGCGGAAAAGGGTAAAAAGTCCTTACAAGCAAATGTTTAACTAAAAATCAAAGTATCTAACTGAAAACCGAAAAAGAAAGGACCATGGCAATCAAAGTGGAGACAAACGGACGATTGCCGCGTCTTTGTTTTAGAGATTTGCAACACGTATAACTTAAATTAGAAGAGAAAGATGAAAAGAATGGCATTGGTCTGCCTGACGGCAACGATGATGGCGCTTGGCCGAGAAACGACAGGGTTTCGTTAAATAATCATAAATCTCGCACTCTTTACGCTCGCTCACGCGCGATATTAAAAAGAAAAAGCGTACCTTTGCAGTCCGATTTGGGGAGAGACTTAGAATCCCCATGGAATCAGGGTGTGAATAGCGGCGTCTTTGGCCGGACGTGGTGGTTCGTGAATCGCTGGTTCGAAAGTCCCAAAAGGAACTAGTTTCCCGAGGGAGCGTGCGTTAGACTAACAGCCGGGAGTTAGACCTCGGATGTAGTTCTATGCGCGTACATATATTTATATTATAAACTGTTTTTTAGTAGTAAAATTTAATTTTAGAAATGAACACTTTAAGTTACAAGACCGTTTCCGTATCAAAGGAAGCTGCTCGTGAGCAGAAGGAATGGGTGGTCATCGATGCTACCGATCAGGTGGTAGGTCGTCTGGCTTCAAAGGTTGCCAAGATCATCCGCGGAAAGTACAAGCCCACCTTCACTCCTAATCAGGACTGTGGTGACAATGTCATCATCATCAATGCTGACAAGGTGGTATTCACTGGTAAGAAAGAGACCGACAAGATTTACACCCGCTATACGGGCTATCCTGGTGGTCAGCGTTTCAACACGCCTGCTGAACTGCGCAAGAAGCCCTTCGGTGTAGAGCGCATTCTGAAGCACGCTGTCAAGGGTATGCTGCCCAAAGGTCCCCTCGGCCGCGCCCTGCTGAACAACCTCTATGTCTACAACGGCACAGAGCATCCCCATGAGGCTCAGAAGCCCAAGGCTATCGATATTAACCAGTACAAGTAAGTTTAGAGTTTAAAGTTAAAAGTTTAAAGTTAAGATGGAATACATCAATGCAATAGGTCGTCGCAAGAGCTCAGTAGCTCGCGTTTATCTGTCAGAAGGTACTGGCAAGATTACGATCAACAAGAAAGACTTGGAAGTATACTTCCCCTCAGCCATCCTGCAGTATGTGGTAAAGCAGCCCCTGAACCTGCTGGAAGTTGCTGAGAAATATGACATCAAGGCCAACCTCGACGGTGGTGGTTTCACGGGTCAAAGCCAGGCTCTGCGTTTGGCCATCGCTCGCGCACTGGTCAAGATTAATGCAGAGGACAAGAAGAACCTGAAAGACCATGGTTTCCTGACCCGCGATGCCCGTGAGGTTGAGCGTAAGAAGCCCGGTCAGCCCAAGGCTCGTCGTCGCTTCCAGTTCAGTAAGCGTTAAAACTGGACACGTTTAGTATCTAAACTGGCGAGACTCTGGCTAGTACTGCTAGTAAGACTAATACAACTAGACTACTCGTCGGCTGATCAGACAAGATTAAAAAGAAAGTAAACAATTAAAAAAGAAAATCAAAAAATGGCAAGAACTAATTTTGAACAGTTACTGCAGGCTGGCTGTCACTTTGGCCACCTGAAGCGTAAGTGGAATCCCGCAATGGCTCAGTACATCTACACCGAGCGCAACGGTATCCATATCATTGACCTCCATAAGACCGTCGTCAAGATTGACGAGGCTGCAGATGCACTCAAGCAGATTGCCAAGAGTGGCAAGAAGATTCTGTTCGTCGCTACTAAAAAACAGACTAAGGAAATCATCGCCGAGAAGGCTCAGAGCGTTGGTATGCCTTACGTGACAGAGCGCTGGCCGGGTGGTATGTTGACCAACTTCCCGACTATCCGCAAGGCCGTCAAGAAAATGGCGAACATCGACAAGCTGATGCAGGACGGTACCTATGCCAACCTGTCAAAGCGCGAGCTGCTGCAGGTAACCCGTCAGCGTGCCAAGCTGGAGAAGAACCTCGGTTCTATCGCTGACTTGACCCGTCTGCCCTCTGCCCTCTTCGTCATTGACGTATTGAAGGAGCAGATTGCCGTTCGTGAGGCTAATCGTCTGGGTATCCCCGTCTTCGGTATCGTAGATACCAACTCTGACCCCAAGAACATTGACTTTGTGATTCCCGCTAACGACGACGCAAAGGACTCAGTAGAGACCATTCTCTCTGCCTGCTGCGCTGCCATCAATGAGGGTATCGAGGAGCGCAAGGTCGAGAAGGCAGACGAGAAGGCTGCAGACGCACAGGCTGATGCTGACGCAGAAGAGGCAAAACCCAAGCGTCAGGATCGCAAGCCCCGCAAGGCTGCAGAAGAGGCTCCCGTAGCTGAAGAGGCTGCTCCCGCTGCAGAAGAGGCTGCTGAGTAATTAAAAGAAGTAAAAAGTAAACAAGGTAAAAAAGTAAAGATTATGGCTATTTCAATAGACGATATCAAGAAGCTTCGCGCTATGACCGGTGCCGGTCTTGCTGACGTAAAGAAGGCACTGACCGAGGCCGAAGGCGACTTCGACAAGGCTAAGGAACTGCTGCGTGAGCGTGGCCTGGCCATCGCTGCAAAGCGCAGTGACCGTGAGACTTCAAATGGTTGCGTACTCGTTAAGGCTGTCGACGGCTTTGCAGCCACTATCGCCCTGAAGTGCGAGACCGACTTCGTAGCTAACGGTGCCGACTTCATTGGTCTGACTCAGAGCATCCTCGACGCTGCCATCGCCAACAAGTGCAAGGACCTGGAGGCTGTGAAGGCGCTGACCATCAACGGACAGACTGCTCAGGATGCTGTTACACAGCGTTCTGGTATCACCGGTGAGAAGATGGAGCTGGACGGCTACCTGGTACTCGAGGGTGAGAACATCGAGGTTTACAACCACATGGGCAAGAACACCCTGTGCACCATGGTACAGCTGAACAAGCCCGCTGCCGAGATTGGTCACAAGCTGGCCATGCAGGTTGCTGCCATGAAGCCCGTAGCCCTGAACGCCGAGAGCGTTGACCAGAAAATTCTGGACGAGGAGTACAAGACTGCCGTCGAGAAGACCAAACTGGAGCAGGTTGAGAAGTATGTAGAGAACAAGCTGAAGAAGGCTGGCATCAATCCCAATCTGGTTGACTCTGAGGACCACATCGAGTCAAACATGGCTAAGGGCTGGCTCACTCAGGAGCAGGCTGACGAAGCTCGCAAGCTCATCGAGACCGCTAAGGCCGAGGGTGAAGCTCAGCTGAAGATGCCTATGATTGAGAACATTGCCAAGGGCCGTGTGAACAAGTTCCTGAAGGAGAACTGCCTGGTTGACCAGGAGTTCCAGTTCGGCGACGGCGACAAGGCTACCGTCTCTCAGTGGCTTGCCCAGCAGGACAAGGAGCTGAAGATTGTAGACTTCAAGCGCTTCACGCTGGTTGCTGAGTAATCAAGAAGCAAACCATAAAGAAAGAGCAGAGGCACCAAGCGGTCTCTGCCCTTTTTCATATACGATGCCAAGCACTTATACGCGGAAGGTGCCAAACATCATGTTCTGAACCCACGCTCATTTCAGGTGCTTCCGCACCCACTCCATCTGACCGCGGTCGGTGGCATCACTGGTCCAATGCTCATTGATGGGTGTCAGCAGGCACTCCTTCTCACACCGCAGCACATTCCACACAGCATACGACGTGGTAGGTGGGCAGGTGTTGTCGTTGTAGCCCCACGTCATGTAAACAGGCACCTGGATATGGCGGGCAAAGTTCACCACATCGTAGTAAGGCAGCGTCTTCATACAAGCTTCAGAATAGGCACCACTCTCTTTCGTGAAATGCGGATAACCGCTCGTCAGACCTGCGGAACCTGCCGCCATGTCGCTCAGGGCCGGATGGTTGGCCACACAATAGGTGACACGTGGGTCGAGGGCTGTACCTATCAATGCCAAGGCACCGCCCTGACTGCCACCTTGCATGATGACGTTCTTGCCGTCCCACTCAGGTAGCGAGGTCAATAAATCAATGCAGCGCACTAAACCCAGGTAGACGTGTTTCATATAATATAGGTTACGGTCTTCCAGGCTCTGACGCAGATAGGCATTACCCTTGTTGTCGAAGGCTGCCCGTATCTCGGCAAAGACCTCCTCACTCAACGTTGGATTCAGTCCGTGGATATCCAGCGCCATACGGATAAAACCATTCTCAGGATAGAAGCGTCGGGTGGTGGCATCGCGGATAGGCTTGACACCAGCCCCAGGAGGTGTCAGCACCACTGGGCAGGACCCCGCCTTGGCGCCACGAGGCATCAGCAGGTAGGCATAGAACGAATGACGCTCACGATCTAAGTCTATCTTCATCCGATAGCACTCCACCTTGTCATTTGACATCTCAGCGACATACTCCTTTGTATAGTGCATGGGAAACTTCTTTGCCTCATCCAGATTCTGCTGCCAAAACGGCCAGAAATCCTTGGGCTCCTGAGTGAAGGGCAGTATTTTGTCAACAGAGAAGCCCACCTTCACATGGTGTTCATAAGTTTTACCCTCCAACTTCATCTTCAGGCGCAGATCACGGAAACATGGTTTCTTGGCAGTCCCCATCAGAATCTTCGCCCGTCCGTTTTTCAGGGTCACAGAACCTTTGTCATCCGAAGGAAGCAAGTCAGTACCTATCTCCCACTCCACCACGCCATCACACGGAATGCCATACTTATAGAACTGCACCTCCACCGATGCTTTTTCACCACACAAATAGAGCCAGTCGGCATGGTCAGGCACCGTTACCCAGAGATAGTCACTGCGATAGGGATAGTTCTCTACCGCCTGCACCGTCAAAGGCAAAAAAACAAGAAGGTAAAAAGGCCAAATAGCCCATACCCACTTACTTTCCACATTCACACTTGTTCGTTTCATTTTGATTTGTTTTTAGTCAGTTTGTTTGCTTATATTTTTAATCCTATTACCTTTCTCCTATTCTGCCACAACTCCAGCGAATTGATGATGTTCTGCCATAGCACATAACAGCCCGCCCCGATGGAAGCCACAGGATTCAAGTACATATACGCCACCCAAATGCTGAGAGCCGTATTCTTCTGGAACAAAGCCTGTCCCGCATTGACCTCTTCACCCAACCGGCGCCCTACCAGACGACCAATGCCAAACTGTACGAAGCACAAGGCGAAGGTAAAGACTGCTATCAGCAGTAATAACATCAGCGAGGCATTGCTGTTCACAATATTCTTTACCGTAATGCCCGTAGTGATACTCAGCGAGATGCCCCAGAAGTAGAAACTCAGATTGGGCTGTGCGGCAATCCAGGCACAAGGTCCCTTCACATAGTGTTGCATGATCCACCCCAACACCAGCGGCAGCAACAAGACAATAGATACCTTCTCTAATATGATCAGGAAAGCGTCGATAAACGACACATGCACCGTCTGTTCCAGCATTGGGAACACCAGTGGTATCAAAAATGCAGAGACCAGCGACGAGATGAGTACATACGTCGTCATAGTCGATATATTACCACCAAGTTTGCCCACCACCACCGGTGCTGCCGATGCTGCGGGACCTATGATGCAAGTCAGCATAGCCTCCCACAGCAAAGGAGAAGCGAACATTGTCGCCATAGAAGTCGCTCTGACCTCAGTTAAAGTAGATTTTGCCCAAAGTATGATGCCTATGTTCAGAGCCACCAACAGTAGCTGAGCCACCAAGATACCCACATGCCAGCGATGCGGGTGCATGTCGTGGAAGTCCACCTTGCAGAATGTGACGAACAGGGTCAAGAAGACGAACAATGGGAAGATGACGTCGAACACAGGTCGCAATATATCGCCCAGTTCATCCAGTGCTGACACATAATAGAAGGTCAGATAACAAATTGTACCTACAGCTATCGCTACAGGCAACGTCCAGTCTTTCAAGAATCTGATAAAACAACTCATTTCTACTGCAAAGTTACGAAAAAATTCATAATTTGTAGTTCTTTGTTCATAATTATTTTGTTCTTTTCACCTCGGTAAAGGTTTTCTTTTTCGGAAAAACTCAAATTTCTTTTGGTTTTTCACTCGCTTATTCGTACCTTTGTGCGGAAATAACTAAGACGAATATGTTGGTAAAGACCTTTTGTGCAGCTGTCAACGGGCTGGAAGTAACAACGGTAACGTGTGAAGTCAGCATGTCGCGGGGCGTGCAGTTCCACCTGACAGGACTGGCCGACACGGCTGTCAAGGAGAGTTACGACCGTATCAAGGCAGCACTCATCAACAACGGCTTTAAGATGCCGACCATGGATATCACGGCAAACCTGTCGCCTGCCGACATCAAGAAGGAGGGCTCCGGCTACGACCTGCCATTGGCCATGGGCATCCTGGCAGCTAACGGCAAGGTGGAAAGCGACATGCTCAACCACTATATGATGGTGGGCGAACTGGGTTTGGACGGTAGGCTGCAACCCATACGCGGTGCACTGCCCATAGCCATCCAGGCACGTAAGGAGAAGTTCAAGGGGCTGATTGTACCGAAACAGAATATCCGCGAGGCGGCAGTTGTCAACCAACTGGAGGTGTACGGCATGGAAACGCTGACGGACGTGCTGAACTTCATCAACGGCGACACCAGTTATCAGCCTACCGTCATAGACACCCGCCGCGAGTTCTACGAGCAACAAAACCAGTTTGAGTTCGACTTCAGCGAAGTGCGTGGACAAGAGAGTGTCAAGCGTGCCTTGGAGGTGGCTGCTGCCGGAGGCCACAACCTCATCATGATAGGCCCTCCCGGGTCCGGCAAGTCCATGCTGGCAAAGCGACTACCTTCCATCCTGCCCCCGCTGTCGCTGGCAGAGAGCTTGGAAACCACCCAAATACACTCTGTGGCAGGCAAGCTGAGCCGTGACACCAGCCTAATCAGCCAACGCCCCTTCCGCGCTCCTCACCACACCATTTCGCAAGTGGCTCTGGTAGGTGGTGGCAACAATCCGCAACCTGGTGAAATCAGCCTCGCCCACAACGGGGTGCTCTTCCTGGACGAGATGCCTGAACTGTCGCGTAGCGTGCTTGAAGTGCTGCGCCAACCACTGGAAGACCGCAAGATTACCATCAGCCGTGCCAAATACAACGTGGAATACCCGTGTTCGTTCATGCTCATCGCCTCAATGAACCCCTGCCCTTGCGGCTACTATGGGGACCCCACGCACAACTGTGTCTGCACGCCGGGCCAGATACAGCGCTACATGAACAAAATCAGCGGTCCCCTGCTCGACCGCATCGACATTCACTGTGAGATACAGGCTGTGCCGTTTGCACAGCTGTCGCAGATGCAGCCGGGCGAACCGTCTGCCAGCATTCGTGAGAGGGTGATAAAAGCCCGCAACATCCAGACCGAGCGCTTTAGTTCCCTCCCCAAGCAGGGAGTGCCAGGGAGGGTCCATTGCAATGCCCAGATGACGGAGCGCATGCTTCATGAGTTTGCCGAACCTGATACCGCCTCGCTCGACATGCTGCGTTTGGCTATGGAGCGTCTGAAACTCTCCGCACGCGCCTACAGCCGTATCCTGAAGGTGGCACGCACCATCGCCGACCTTGCAGGCTCAGAGAAGGTAGAGTCCGTCCACATTGCCGAGGCCATCGGTTACCGTAATCTGGACCGAGGCGACTGGGCAGAACGAGGAATTTGAACGGAAGACCTTGCCAGGCAGCCCGACACTTCAGTTCGGACAGGAAACAAACGACTTGACGCGCTCTATGTATTCGGACTTATGCTCCTTGTAGGAGAAGGCATGAATGGCGCCACTGGCAATCCAGAGTTCCTTAGGATCCGGCTTAGCATCGTATAACTCATGAACCATAGCCGTTGGCACAAAAGTGTCGGCATCGCCGTGTATGAACAGCATGGGGACTTTCACTTTACGGGTCTGCCGGAGGGAAGATGCCTCGCGGAAGTTCCAGCCATAGCGCAGCTGGCAGAGCATGCTGGTAGTATACATCAGCGGAAAGGACGGCAGACCGAACTGTTCCTTCAACTGGCCCGCAAACTCGTCCCACGCACTGGTGTAGCCGCAATCCGCCACGAAGCGGATGTCGCTGATGCCTGGGGGTACGTCCTCACCGGCTACCATCATGGTGGCAGCACTACCCATTGATATGCCATGGACAACCATTGTATCGGTCTGAAACACCTGCATCCAGTAGAGTATGTCCTTGCGGTCGAGCCATCCCATGCCAACAGCATCGCCATCGCTTAGTCCGTGGGCATGCAGGTCGGGGGCCACCACATTGTAGCCCAGCTCACGGTCATAGATCCTGGCCAGAAACAGCATATCTATCGCACAGTTACGCCACCCATGCAGCACTACGGCAGTCTTGTTGGAACCATTGTCGATATAGTAGGCATGATGACGCTCGTTGCTGCGTGTGGGCATGGTAATGAATGTGTCCCTCAGGGCATGGATGCGTTGCAGGCTATCCACCCAGGGCTTCATCTCCGGGTAGCGGTCAAACAACTTACGGAAGCAGTGCGCCGTATCCTTGCGGTCCGGGTCAGGAGCCAAGGCATAGTCGAGCATGTAACAACTGCCGCCCATCACAACAGCCACCACGATGACCAGTAGCAAAACAACCGTTATCGCAACCTTCTTCATAACTGACTTCACACGAGATGCTACACTGACTAATCGCCCTGAGCAGCCTTCTTGGCGGCCTTCTCAGCCTCCTTGGCAGCTTTCTTGGCAGCCTTGGCCTCAGCTTTGGCGGCCTTCTTGGCAGCTTTCTCTTCGGCTTTACGCTGCTTCTCGGCTTCACGCTGCTTTTCCCTGGCAGCATCCTCCAGGGCTTCCTGTTGCTTGCGGGCAGCTTTCTCCTTAGCCTTTTGCTCCTTGCGGGCGGCTTTCTCCTTGGCTTTCTGCTCCTTGCGGGCGGCTTTATCTATGTCTTCCTGCTCCTTGAGGGCGGCTTTCTCCATAGTCTCTTTGTGCCACTCGGCATCACTCTTCTTCTTGCCGAAGATGTTGAACCTGACGCGAGGATAAATCTTGGTCTTCTGCATCTCGTTTGTGTTGGTGAAGGAGAAGGCGCAGCTGATGTCTGCAAACTTACCTGGTGTGAACAGGTCGCCCTCGGCGATAGCGCCATTGCTGACGATGTTGACATCGACATTGGTCACCTTGACGAACTTGTACTTTGCCTCGTCCACATGGGCCTTGACCTCGCCAATGGGTAGTTTGCCACCCAGTTTCTTACGCATGATGGCTGTACGCGGCTTTGAGATATCGAACTTAAAGTCAGCCTTGGCTGTGACAGGACCTATATCGCGCATGTCCATGACCTCACCTAACTTTAGACCATCTGCCTCGGCATGACCAGTCAAGTATTTTGTCAACGCATTGATGTCAAATCGGAAACCGATGTTTCCTGCCTTCGTGTTGACTCTTCCCTGGAACTTTACAAGTTTATAGAGTACGTCGAACGAGCCGACAATATTGAGTGTTCCCAAGGCTTGGAGTTGTTTCATCATGAACTTGCGAACGACAAACTGGTTGATGATGCGCTCCTTTTCATCGCCCTTGACAACGGCACTGGGGATATCGAAGTGCACTTTCAAGTCGTACTTGTTCTTCAAACCTGTGATATATCCAGATGCCTTGATGTTCACCAGACCGTTAGGACGTGTCACCACCACATCGCGGAAGCGCAGACCTTCGGCATCGCCTTCCATACGCACACGAAGGTTTAGAGGCAACGTGAAATTGCGCAACACAGGGGCGAAGGGACGCGAGATATCCTTCAGGATGGCCGTTCCATCGATGGTAGAAGTGAAGAAGGTGAGCTTGGCACCTGTCTTCTTGTTAGGGAAGTGCATGTCGCCACGAACGAAACGGAGCACAGTGCCCTCGCCCTGCTGAATCAGGAAGTCTTCCAGTCGCATGCTTTCCTTGTTGGCTGTCACCTCACACTGCAACTTGCGGATATCGATGCCGGTAATGGTGTCCTGAGCCGTACACTCGCGCAGCCAGCCGTGCACCGTACCGTTCTCTATGCGGTCGACGGCAAGTTTCAGGTCGGCCCAAATGTTGAAGTGTCCCACATCGAAGAAGCCACGCTTGGGTTTGTTGGCATTCTTGCGAGGACTATGGTTGTTGGTCTTGTAGTTGACACGATTCACATTCAGCAGCCTTTCGCCGTTTTCTTCGTTGTATTCCATTTGGGTAACCAACAGTTCATGGGTAACCAACTGTCCTTTCTTGTTCTTGCGTTCCCAGCGTCTGCGCAGTCCTTCGACCTCACCCTTGTAATGTCCATCGCGAGTCTGAACAAGTTTCAGCTTGCCGAGTGACATGCTGTCATTGTTGAAAACCACCCCGATGCGCTCTATCTTCACCTTGTCGATGTCGAAGTCGAGCTTCTTCTTGTGAGTAGAGTCAGCCGGTGCCTTCTTCTTGGCCTTCTTCTGAGACTTGAAGGCATCCAGAACAAACTGGAAGTTAGCAACGGTGTCAGGTGTCAGCGAATCTTTGGGAGCCTTGAACAACCGGGCTTCAACACCCTCGATACTAGCCTTTGAGATACGTACCTTGTCAGACAGCAGAGCCCAGACATCCACATCGGCTTGCAGGAACTCCAACTGTAGCATGTGACGCTGCTGACGGTCGTCCACACACAGTCCATAGAGTTTGGCATCCAGCGTCAGCAGGTCGATGCTCACGCTGTCTATCTTTACATTGGTTTCCAACTTTTCCTGCAACAGCGTCGTAGCCTTGCGCAACAGTTTGTCTTGCAACCACGAGGTATTCAACATACAGAAACCTCCTATCAGCAGGACCACAACAAGCCCTACCAGCCCACAGGCAACCCTTATCATCCACTTAACCAGTTTTCCCATAGTCTTTTTTGTTTATGAAATAGCTTCCATTAGTTTCACAGCATCCACATATTGGGCAATACCCTCAGCCACACGCTTTGCATCCTGCATCGCATGGACGACAGTAGCCTGACGACCCACCACGTCGCCACCGGCAAACACCCCCTTGCGTGTGGTCATGCCATAAGGCACCTCGCGGGTAATCAGAAAATGATGCTCATCGTTGTCAAGCCCCGATGTGGTACGCACAATCTTGGTAGCCGGCGTCGCGCCAATGGCAAAGATGACGTTGTTGGCGGGCAGTGTCTGGCAGACAGGGGACTTGTCTGGCTCGCGGGTCTCCAGCACAATCTCAATGATGTCCATCTGGTCGTCCACATGGATTTCCTTGATGGAACTCCACCAATCGAAGTTCACACCTTCCTTGACGGCATCGTCATATTCTGCACGAAGAGCAGACATCGTATCAATACCTTTATGGTAGATGACATCCACGCTTGAGGCTCCGATGCGCAAAGCAGTGCGTGAGGCATCCATCGCCGTATTGCCACAACCGACAACGAAAACCCTTGCGCCCTCGTCGACTGGCAACTCATCACGACTCATAAAGCCCTCTTGTATCAGTTCCACACGACGCAAGAAGTGAGTAGCCAGACGTACGCGCTTCAGACTGTCGCACCTGACAGCACCCTCACCCTCCGAGATGCAACGTCCGTTCTGCCAGACGGGTATCTCGAGTGACTTGGGCTTGCTCAGTCCCGTGCCGATGAAGATGGCATCGAACCCTTGTGCAAAGAGACTGTCAACCGTTATCTCGACTCCTACATGCGTCTTGCGATGAATGATGACTCCCATCTTCTCGATATACCGTATCTCGCGGGCTACCACCTCTTTAGGAAGGCGGTACTCAGGAATGCCGTAGCGCAACACGCCACCACACTGAGCCTCCATCTCGAATATCTCAACGGCGAAACCCATGCGCGACAAGTCGCCAGCCACAGTGATGCCCGAAGGGCCTGCACCAATGACTGCCACCTTACCACGCGTCTTCTCGACGACATCCTCATGCGTAAGGCCGTTCTCAGAGTCGAAATCAGCCACAAAACGCTCCAATTTGCCAATACTGACGGGCTGTCCTTTTTTCCCCAACACACAGTTGCCTTCACACTGTTTCTCATGGGCACACACACGACCACAGACAGCCGGCAAGTTGCTCTTGGTACGGATGATGCTGATGGCATTGCCCAGATTGCCCTTCTTCAGTTCATGTATCCAGTCGGGAATGTCGTTGCTGATGGGACATCCCTTCTTACACTGGGGGACCTTACAGTGCAGACAGCGCTGGGCCTCGGCAATAGCTTCTGCCATCGTATAACTCTCGTTCACCTCTTGGAAGGCGTTTCTTTGCTCAGTACTCATGAGGTATATACTTGTATTTCTATTTCAACATTTGTTTGATTCGATCCTCAAGTTTGTCTGGAGTCAGGTCGCGTGCGACAATGATGCCACGGTTATCGGCTACCAGACAGGATGGCACGTCAGCAATTCCGAAATGGCCCAAAAGGGAAGACTGCCACAGGCGTCCGTCACACACGGTCTTCCAGGGTACGGAGTCGCGTTCCACACGCTGTTTGACATCAGCAGGACGGCCGTCCAAACAGATGCTAACCACACCCAACTTGTCGCCATAGTCTTTCTTCAGCTTCAGCAGGCGTCGCTGCATGTCTGTACTCTGGTAGTTCCAAGTAGCCCATGCCGTCACCACATTGACCTTGTGCTTCAGGTCTTCCTGCGTGACGATACGCCCTTTAACATCCTTGGCAGAGAAGTTACCCAGACGGCTATTCATCTGACCACTGCTCAGGTCGGGGAGTTCTTTCCTCCACTTGATGAGCTGTCCGTTATTGGGCTGTGCTGCTATCATCAGCTTCACCAGTTCGTTGGCTTTCTTGTAATCAAGATTCTCCTGCAAGAAGTAGCGTTGAACCAGATAGACACTGACCTCGGACTGGGGGTTCTCCCTGACGAAAGCCTCCACACGCTTGGGAATCTCAGGAGGCATCAGCTTGTTCAGTTCCTGACGCAGTTTGGTCATGTCCTCATTGTCGTCCGTTCCATTGATAACCATCTCCCTCATGTGCGAGGCATCGCCCTTGATCTCCACGACCTCACCCGGCTTTGCAAAGACAGGCTGTTCAGAGTAGTTGGGAAAGATGACTATCAGCGTCGTCGGCGAGCGCAATTCCACTTCATAGGCGAAACGTCCCTCACGCACACTGATGGTGTCAATGCCATTAATAACGCCATCAGTACTATACACCCAGAACTCACCCATGTGCATATTGCGCAGGCGACCTTCCAGCCGGAACTTGTCGCCATCGACGCCACACGATAGAAGCAAAAGGGTAAAAAGGTAAAAAGGTAAAAGCCGTTTCATACCTTCAATAGCCTCCTTACTTCCATTTACTTCACGTTCTTGAACTCAAGGTCTTTCTTCGAGAAGTCTGCCATCTTGGGATCTTTCTCAACGGCCTGACGCAGGAAGTAGCCTACCATGCCTTCATTGCCCTGGCGTGCACATACAAGCGCCTGCAGGTAGTCAGTCCAGGCATCGGCGGGCTTGACAGCTCTCAGTGTCTGGGCTGCATTGGCATAGTCCTTGGTCAACAGCTGAGCCAGACCGGCACTGTTCGAAATGGTCTTGCTCAGATCCTGAGCAGCCAGCACATAGTTGCCTTGAGCCAAGTGAAGGTTTCCCAATGCCTCAGCCAGATTGTAGGCACCGGCAGCCTTGCCTATCAGAGTTTCTGCCTGCTGGATGTCACCCTGCTGGAGTGCCAGCATACCCAGGTTGGCATACACCTCGGGACAGTTGGCATTGACAGTCTGGGCCTTCTCCAGCCACTGACGGGCCTGCTGATAGTCGCCCTTCTGCCAAGCTAAGGTAGCCAGATTATTATAAGCACGTACATCGTTGGCATAGAGCTGAGTCGTCTGCTTGTAGATACGCTCCTGCTCAGCATTTTCGTTGGTCAGCGTTGCAGCATAGAGCATCTCTTCCACGCTCAGCTTGCTGGCATCTTGTTTCAGCTGGTCCTTGATTTGCTGGTCGTCACGACCCACAACATCGTAGTTGATGGTCAGACGGGCACGGCGCAGCTCAGGCAGAATGCCGTCAGCCAACTCACGGAAGCCTGCACTCATATTCTTAATCTGCTGCTCACGCTCCTCAGGATCCTTATACATGGAGAGCACGCGAAGGATGACATCCTTGTCCTGAATGTTCGATGCTGCCACCAGTTCCTGGAATCCCTCCCAGTCCTGAGCCGTATAGTTGGCTTCTATGTCACCTTCCACCTTGGCCTGCTTCATCTGCTGCTTCACATAGCCTTCGGCATTCTGCTGGCGCTTGTTAGCCAGCTTCTCGTTCAGCGCAAAGCCACCGTCAGGCGAAGCATAGGCCGACACCTCGACGTTCTGCAGTTGTAGCGTCTCCTTCTCCTGGCTAATGCGCTTCAGCAGAGCCACAAACTCCTGAACAGAACCAGTCTTAAGTTCGCTCTTGCGCAACTCGGCCTGCTGAATGAGGAAGCGGATGTTGGCATCCTGCTTCTGGGCGACTATGCGCTGGAAGCCGTCCTGAGCCAGACAGCCCTTTGACTGCAACAGCGTCTGATGATACAGCTCACTGGTAGCAATCACACCGTCAGCCACCTTCACCGACGGCACCTGAACCTGCTTCTTACCAATCTTGGCGTCGAAAGTCAGATAGAGGTCACTCTCGCGCATGGCATCATTGTAGGGGAAGGTCGTTTTCATCGTGTAGTGTCCACCCAACATGTATGAAATAGTCTGGTCATTGCCCAGCACTTTCTCACCCTGGAAAGTAGCAGGCTGTCCTTGAGCCACCTGCAACGAACCATTCTTGACATACTGCAGTTGGGGTATCACGCGCACGACGGCCTTCTTGTTCATATACTTCTCAGGGAAGGTACCATTGATGGTTGCCGTCACCTGACCGGCCTCCGTCTCCAGCGGATTGGGGGTCACCTTGAAATTGTCACTTGAGAGTGCTCCCAGCTTACCAGAGCAGGAAGCCAACAGCCCAGCGGCTGTTACGAAAAGGAATGTCTTTACTGTCTTCATAATTGTATAATAATAATTTTGTGCGCAAAGATACACAAAAACCACGGAAGTACCAAATTATTCATCTTTTTTTCTCTTTCTTCTCCATAAAAGACTCCAGCATCTTCCTTCGTCTGTCTGTTTTGAATAATTGGAACTGGGAATCAAGCAAATAAAAGCCCTTTCTCTAACCGTAGTAATATACTACAATATGAGCTAATTGGCCCGCTGAAATCAACGAGTTTTAGAATGTTTCAAAGCTTTGAATTGCGTGTACCACATAGCGTTTCAAGAGAACGGAAATTGTACCAAGTTTTTTAACGATTACACAAAATTTTAAAAGTGGCGTTTTTAATGTCATTTTGCAACCCTCGCTGATAATCAGACGGTTACGTGTGACATTAGCGTGACAAAATGACAAAATAGAGCTGTTCTTTAGGGGAAAAACGGCTCAAAACAAGGAAAAAACAGCCAAAAGCAGGGTGATAATAACACAAAAAGACAAGCACCTGCTATCGCTTAGATGGTATTTAAGAAATGTTCCAAGGCTTGGAACATTTCATTCCACGACTTGGAACATTTTCTAGAGTGCACTCTAGAAAAACTCGTGCCGCGAGCGGGACTCGAACCCGCACAGCCTTTATGGCCAAGGGATTTTAAGTCCCTCGTGTCTACCATTCCACCATCGCGGCGACCTTAGCGGATGCAAAGGTACGAAAAAAAGTGAAAAGCGAAAAACGAAAAGTGAAAAAATTTACAGCCAAACCAAAAATATTACATTTTTTAGCGCTTAGTTCCGGCAGAGAGGTAACCAAACGGACCTGTGGTAGTAGCCAGGTATTTCGCCAGGCCCACATCACCCTGCTCACCATTTTGGACGATTCCACCATTGTTCAGATCGTACTTCTTGCCGCACTTTCCACAGGTTGCTATGCCAGTATTACTTAACGCAACAGCAAATTTAGGATTTAGGGTATTATTCTCCCGTCGCACACAGTTTGGACATTGCACATCGTAGGCTACGAAACCACCATTGGGCGATTGGTTCAAGGTTTGGAAACCAACGATGATACCATTGTTGAGCCCCAGCACCTGATTGGCTAACCGTTCCTGCTCCGTCTTGGGCTTTTGAGACGTCATATTCTGATTATTTTGAAAAAGATAATAAACGCCAGATTCTGTAATCTTGCAAAACACCCCTCTCGATGCCACATTCATGGCCGTGGCCAATGTGGCATCTTGATGAAGGGCATTATCGTAGCCAAAGCGACAGGGCCAAGTAGAGTATTCGCCTTCTGCCTGGCAACCCACCAACGCCAATGCGCACCAAACAAGCAAAAACATCCATTTTATCGGATATATCTTCCCAAGAATCGTCATTGTTCAGTCCTATTACTTAAATTCCTATTTCAACGGTATCTGGAATGCTCAAAATTCACGATTTCATCGGCTCTTCAAGCCTTGTCCAACAATTGCTTCTCCGCCTCTAAAATACGATTAAAGGCGAAACCACCGTAAACATCATCCATCAGAGCAGCAATACGGTCGTTGCAGAGATTTCCTATAGAACCCTCATGCGTATGATGGATATTCTTGTCAGGACTGAAAGCACCAGCCTCGATGTCAAGACCCACCTTTTTGTAGGCGTCGCGGAAGGGCATGCCTTCTGCTGCAAGACGATTGACCTCTTCAACAGAGAACATGGGGTCGTACATGGGGTTGTCCAAAATATCCTCGCGCACCTCTATTTTATTAATAATATAGGCCGCCATTTGCAAACAATCCTTGATTTCATCGAAGGCTGGCAGGAACACTTCCTTGATAATCTGGAGGTCACGGAAGTACCCCACAGGCAGATTGTTCATGATGAGTGTCACCTGCTGGGGCAACGCCTGAATCTTATTACATTTTGCACGAATCAGTTCAAAAACATCCGGATTCTTCTTGTGCGGCATGATGCTGGAGCCTGTAGTACACTCCTTAGGCAGACGGACGAAAGAGAAATTCTGCGAATTGAACAGGCAGGCATCAAAGGCCAGCTTGGCAAGCGTACCTGCAATGGTCGCCAGTGCAAAACCCACATTTCGCTCCATTTTACCGCGACCCATCTGGGCATAAACCACATTATAGTCCATCGAGTCGAAGCCCAGCAGGTCGGTGGTCATCTGACGATTGAGGGGGAATGAGCTGCCATAACCGGCAGCAGAGCCCAACGGGTTGCGATTGGTCATCTTGTAAGCAGCCTGCAAGAACAGCATATCGTCCGTCAGCGACTCGGCATAAGCGCCAAACCAAAGGCCGAAACTGCTGGGCATAGCCACCTGCAGATGGGTGTAGCCCGGCATCAGCACCTGCTTATATTGCTCGCTCTTCTGGATGAGTTCGTCGAAAAGCACCTTCACGCCCTCTGCCACCTCCATCAACTCATGACGGGTGAAAAGTTTCAGGTCTACAAGCACCTGGTCGTTGCGCGAACGGCCAGAATGAATCTTCTTACCCATATCGCCCAGCTTGCGCGTCAACATGAGTTCAACCTGCGAGTGGACGTCCTCGACACCCTCCTCAATCACGAACTCGCCTCGTTGGCAAATCTGATAGATATTCTTTAATTCTGCCAACAGCAGAGGCAGTTCATCGCTACCAATCAGTCCGATGGACTCCAACATGGTGATATGAGCCATAGAGCCCAACACATCGTAAGGAGCCAAATAGAGGTCCATCTCCCGATCACGTCCTACAGTGAAACGCTCGATTTCAGCGTTCACCTCGAAATTCTTTTCCCAAAGTTTGTTTGCCATATTTTTTCTAGTTTACTAGTTATACTAGTTTTGACTAGTTCGACTAGTTCTAATTATACAAAGGGGATTTGTGACAGGGCGTCGGCTATTTTCTCCACACCATCCTGCAGAGGACCACTGACCATTCCCTTCAACATGAAAGGGATATCAGCCTTGACTGTGACCTTCATCTTGCTCTCCGTCTCGCTGACGGGCAGCATCTGAATCCATAGATTGAAGGGCATGGGCGACTGTTCTGTCTCAAACTTCACACACTTGTTCTCCTCTCGCTCGATAATGCGCAATTTAATGGTTCCAACGGGAGGTACACTGACCTCTACGGAATCGCTGTCGAACTTAAAACTATCGAGTTTGTCTGCAGGAACCCTGTCGCGGACACGCTCCAGATTGCTCAGGTCACTGATGTTGCGATAGACGTCCTCCACGGGATAAGCTATCTGCTTGACGCTACTTTCGAACTTAGTCATTCTGTTTCCACGTACTTGGTGACTTGCGCCACTCGTTCAACACTTCGATTTCATCGGGCTTGATGTAGCCTGTCTTGGCAGCCTGCTCCAACACGGCAGCATAGTTGCTCAACGTGACGAGCTTGACACCTGCCTCACGGAATGCCTCCTCGGCTACGGGGAAACCATAGGTAAACGAGGCTACCATACCCACGACTTCAACACCATACTGGCGAAGCGCCTCGACGGCTTTCAAGCTGCTTCCACCAGTAGAAATCAGGTCCTCGACGACAACCACTTTAGCACCTTGCTTCAGTTCGCCCTCTACCTGATTGCCCATGCCATGATCTTTGGGTTTCGGGCGCACATAAGCATAGGGCAAGCCCAACTCATCAGCCACCAGTGCGCCTTGCGCTATAGCTCCCGTTGCGACACCGGCAACAGCCTCTGCTTCAGGGAATTGCTCCTGAATAGCATGACACAGTTCCAGTTTGACAAAAGACCGGACATCGGCATAGCCCAATGTCTTACGATTGTCAGTATAGATGGGCGACTTCCACCCCGAAGCCCAGGTAAAAGGCTCGTTGGGCTGTAACTTGATGGCTTTGATTTCCATCAGTTTCTGAGCAAAAAGATGCTTAATTGATTCCATTTCTTTACTATTGATTGATTGTTAATTGCCCGCAAAGTTACAAAGAAGTAAGCAAAAAGCCAAATTTTCCTTCAATTCATTTGCTCAATTGGATAAAAAAGTGTACTTTTGCAACCCAATGGAAATAAAAATCTAACAAAAAGACAATATATGGCAAAGAAATTACTTTTGGGCGACGAGGCCATCGCATTGGGTGCCATACACGCAGGATTAAGCGGTGTATATGCCTATCCCGGCACGCCGTCAACGGAAATCACGGAGTTTATTCAAGGCAATCAGCTGGCACAGGAGCGTGGCATCCACAGCCGCTGGTCAACGAACGAAAAAACCGCCATGGAGGCCGCTTTGGGCATGTCGTTCATGGGTAAACGTGCATTGGTGTGCATGAAGCACGTTGGCTTAAATGTCTGCGCAGATCCGTTTGTCAACAGTGGCATGACTGGCGTCAACGGCGGGGTCATCGTTCTGGTAGCTGACGACCCCTCCATGCACTCTTCGCAGGACGAACAGGACTCACGCTTCTACGGAAAGTTCGCACTGATTCCTACTTTTGAGCCCAGCAACCAGCAAGAGGCATACGACATG
The DNA here is from genome assembly GCA_900318795.1 of uncultured Prevotellaceae bacterium. Classification (GTDB taxonomy): domain Bacteria; phylum Bacteroidota; class Bacteroidia; order Bacteroidales; family Bacteroidaceae; genus Prevotella. The sequence continues at coordinate 22,590 of ONLU01000020.1, forward strand.
ATGGAGACAGCTTTCAGCTATTCGGAGAGCATCTGTCTGCCCGTGCTGATGCGCGTAACCACGCGCATGGCTCACTCACGTGCCGTGGTGCAGTGTGTTGATGAACCTCGTCAGCAAAACGCTCTCAACTACAATGCTGAAGCCAAGAACTGGGTGCTGCTGCCTGCTAATGCCCGTAAGCGGAATGACATTGTCACCGCCCAACAGGCTCAGTTGGAGCAGGATGCTGCCAAGTCTGCTTATAATAAATATGTAGAAGGCAGCGACAAGAAACTGGGCATATTGGCCAGCGGCATAGGCTACAACTATGTCACAGAGTGTTTCCCCAACGGCTGTCCCTACCCCATCCTGAAGATTTCGCAATATCCCCTACCCAAGCAACTGGTACGCCGTCTGATGGACGAATGCGAGGACGTGCTCATCGTCGAAGAGGGACAACCTTTCATTGAGGACATGGTTCGTGGCGTTTTCGACCTGAAGAATGTTCATGGCAAACTGGACGGCACATTACCTCGCACAGGAGAACTGAATCCTGACATTGTCAAGAAAGCTCTCGGCATGGAGACAGACCAGTGCTTCGATCCGTGTGCTGATGTAGCGCCACGCCCCCCTGCACTTTGCCAGGGTTGTGGTCACCGCGACGTCTATGCTGCCCTGAACGAAGTACTGAAAGAGTATGAGAATCCACGTGTCTTCGGTGACATTGGCTGTTACACCTTAGGATTCCTGCCTCCTTACCGCGCTATCCATTCGTGTGTAGACATGGGGGCCAGCATCACCATGGCCAAAGGTGCCTCAGATGCAGGTCAGTGGCCTGCTGTAGCCATCATTGGCGACTCAACATTTACCCATAGTGGCATGACGGGTCTGCTGGATGCCATCAACGAGAATGCAGACATCACCGTCATCATCAGCGACAACCTGACTACTGGCATGACGGGTGGACAGGATTCAGCCGGCACCAACAAGTTCGAGGCCATCTGCCGCGGACTGGGTCTGAGCGACGATCACTTGAAGGTGGTTGTCCCCCTGCCAAAGAACATGCCTGAGATAACCCAGACCATCCGCGACGAAATCAACTATCACGGAACGTCGGTCATTATTCCACGACGTGAGTGTATGCAGACCCTTCAGCGCCACCTCAAGCAGAAGAAGGCTGCAGAGAAAAAGTAAAATGGTAAAAAAGTAAAGAAGTAAAATGAAGACAGACATTATACTTTGTGGCGTAGGAGGACAAGGCATTCTCTCTATCGCAACCATCATTGGCGAAGCCGCCATGAATGAGAACCTATACATCAAGCAAGCAGAAGTACACGGCATGAGCCAGCGAGGCGGTGACGTACAGTCAAACTTACGTATCTCGTCTGAGCCCATTGCCAGCGACCTTATCGCCAAAGGTGCTGCAGACGTTATCATCTCCATGGAACCTATGGAGGCATTGCGCTATCTGCCCTTCCTGAAGAAGGACGGATGGATCATCACTTCTTCCACCCCCTTTGTCAACATTCCCAACTATCCGGACATAGAGATCATCAAGGCAGACCTGAAGAAACAGCCTCACGTCGTCATGCTTGACATTGAACAGGAAGCAAAGGACAATGGTGTTCCGCGCTCTGCCAATGTCATCCTGTTAGGAGCAGCCCAGAAGGCGCTGGGCATTGAGTACAACAAACTGGAAGATGCCATTCGTCGTGTATTCGGACGCAAAGGCGAGGCCATTGTAGAAGCTAATATCAAAGCACTGGCTATTGGTGCCACCAACAGCTAAGGAGTAAGGATATAATGAAGATGATGAAAGAGACTCCCATCAAGAAGGAAATTGTTGACAAACTGATTGCCCAGCTTGGCATTCAGGACTTTTCCAAAGCTACCATTCGCGAAGTGAAGCAGGTAGCGGCTATGGCAGAAAAAGAGAGTGGCGTAGAGTTTATCAAAATGGAGATGGGCATTCCAGGGCTGCCTGCTGCACAAGTGGGTGTCGACGCACAGGTGAAAGCCTTGCAGAGCGGTATTGCACACTCCTATCCTGACATACAAGGCTACCCCGAACTGAAGAAGCAGGCATCGCGTTTTGTCAAAGCATTCATTAATGTTGACATTGCCCCAGAAGCTTGTGTACCTGTCAGTGGTTCTATGCAGGGAACCTTTGCTTCATTCCTGACCTGTTCACAGGCAGACAAGCAGAAAGACACCGTCCTGTTCATCGACCCCGGATTCCCTGTGCAGAAGATGCAGCTTCAGGTACAAGGAGTGAAGTATGAGACTTTCGATGTCTACGACTTCCGAGGCGACAAGCTACGTCCCAAGCTGGAGAGCTATCTCAGCAAGGGCAACATCTGCACCATCGTCTACTCCAACCCCAACAATCCTGCATGGATTTGCATGACGGAAGAGGAACTGAAGACCATCGGTGAACTGGCCACCCAATATGATGTCATCATCATGGAAGACCTTGCCTACTTCGCCATGGACTTCCGCCAAGACCTCAGCAAACCGTTCGAGGCACCCTATCAGCCATCTGTAGCCCACTATACAGACAACTACATCCTGCTCATCTCCGGTTCCAAGGCATTCAGCTATGCCGGTGAGCGCATCGGTGTGACGTGCATCTCGGACAAGCTGTTCCATCGCCACTATGCCGACCTCAGTGCCCGCTATGAGGGCCTGCCTTTTGGATTGGTATTCTCCACCCGTATGCTCTATGCACTTTCCAGCGGTACCAGCCACTCAGCACAATATGCCTTGGCTGCCATGCTGAAGGCTGCCAGCGACGGAGAATACAACTTCCGCAACGAGGTAAAGGTGTACGGCGAACGGGCTCACAAACTGAAGGAGATTTTCCAGCGTCACGGTTTCCATATTGTCTACGACCGCGACCTTGACAAACCGATTGCCGACGGATTCTACTTTACCATCGGATACAAACAGATGACAAGCGGCGAGCTGGCCAAAGAACTGATGTACTATGGTGTATCAGCCATCTGCCTGATTACTACAGGCTCACACCAAGAAGGCTTACGCGTATGTACCTCATTTATAGAGGATCACCAGTACCAACAGTTGGATGAACGCATGAGCATCTTCGAAAAGAACAATTGACTATACAACTAACACGACTAACAAACAAGACCATGCAAAAGGAACATTTTATCTTAGGGACACTAGCCACCCTGATGGCTGTGTTCAGCAGCACTGCTGCGATGGGACAATCGGAGTCAGCCAGCGACTTTGACTGGCTGAAAGATGTCACTGAACGAATCCAGCTCCATGGATATGCCCAAGGCGGATTCGACTATACCCACCAAGGGGGAGAGGACAAAGCAAACTTCAATCTGAAGCGCGTCCTCTTTTGGACCAACGCGCAGATTACTGACCGTTGGTCGTTCCTATTTATGCACGACTTCTCCAGCGTAGTGCAAGAGTACTATACTGACTTCCGCATTACCAACAACAAGGCATTGACCGTTCGTTTGGGACAATTCAAAAACGGCGTATCACTGGAGAATCCACTCTCGCCTACCTCGATGGAGGCGATTGACGTCTATTCAGAAGCAGTCACCTTCCTTACCGGCTGTGGAAGCGACCCACTGATGGGTGTACAATACGGTCGTGACCTGGGACTGGCTCTCTTTGGAGAAACCAACAACGGCAAGCTGCGCTACGAGGCACAAGTAATGAACGGACAAGGTATCAACAAGAAAGACGGCAACAAAGAGAAAGACTTCATTGCCCGTCTGGAATACCGCCCAGTAAAAAGCCTCAACCTAATAGCTACAGGACAGATAGGACGAGGTCACGCCATCAAAGAATCGCTTTATAATCCTGACATCAAGGAGGGCGACAACTACAAGCGTAACCGTTGGACCGTTGGTTTCGACTACAAGTCTGCAAACTTGAATATGCATGGCGAATATCTGGAAGGCAAGGACGGCTGTGCTACCAGCCGTGGCGCCTACGTGACAGGCAACATACCCGTAGCCAAAGGACTCGACATCATAGGTTCTTACGACTTCTTCAACTTTAACACCTCGCTGGGCATGGATCAACACAAGGCTATCGCCGGCTTTCAGTACTGGTTCTACAAAAAATGCCGCTTCCAAGTGCAGTATGTCTACAAGAGTGCATACACTCAGGGAGGGCAGTTCATCCATGGTGCCAACCATGCCATCCTGGCACAAGTGCAGGTTCGACTCGACTATGTCGGAAAGAAAAGTAAACAATAAATCGTCAATCGTTAAATTGTAAACTACCATTATGATTATCAAGATACTTTTAACCATTATATTCTTTGCTGTCATGCTGGGTGTCGGTCTTTATAGCCGCAAACAGGCTGCCAGCGTTGACGGATTTGTGTTGGGTGGACGCTCTGTTGGTCCGTGGCTGACTGCTTTTGCCTATGGTACTTCCTATTTCTCGGCTGTTGTCTTTGTTGGCTATGCTGGTCAGTTTGGATGGAAATACGGTATTTCATCCACGTGGATAGGTATCGGCAATGCCATCATCGGCTCCTTGCTGGCATGGATTCTGTTAGGTCGGCGAACCAAACTGATGACGCAACACATTGAGAGCCGTACCATGCCCGACTTTTTCGGCACACGTTTCCAAGACCAAGGACTACGCGTTGCTGCCAGCGTCATCGCCTTCGTATTCCTTATTCCCTACACGGCTGGTGTCTACAAAGGCATCTCCACACTGTTTGAGATGGGCTTTGGCATTCCCTATGAGTATTGTGTCATCATCATGGCCATCCTGACTGCCGTCTATGTCATCCTGGGCGGATATAAGGCCACTGCCATGAACGACTTCATACAGGGCATCATCATGCTCTTCGGTATAGTAACAGTCATTGCTGTCGTCCTCAACTCACAGGGCGGCTTGTCTGTAGCCATAGAGAAGATGGCCTCATTACCGTCTGATACTGACCCTTCCGTCAATGGCGCCTTTGCAGACCTTTTTGGCCCCGACCCTTGGAATCTGCTGGGTGTTGTCATCTTGACTTCACTAGGTACATGGGGATTGCCACAGATGGTGGGCAAGTTCTATAGCATCACTGACGAGAGCGCCATCAAGCGAGGCACTATCATCTCAACCATCTTTGCCCTAATTGTGGCTGGTGGTTGCTACTTCCTAGGCGGCTTTGGGCGTTTGTTCGGCATGCCACCTACATTGCCTAATGGTCATCTGGCATTCGATAGCATCGTTCCCTCTATGCTGGTCACATTACCAGACGCTATCATCGCACTGGTGGTACTGCTGGTACTTTCTGCCTCCATGTCAACATTGGCATCGCTGGTACTGACATCATCGTCCACCATGACCCTCGACCTTATCTATCGCGACAAGAAGTCGCTGCCTGGGGAGGTTGAAGAAGGCACCATTGATGACATCGTCTCAGAAAAGATAGAGCGTCGCAAGGTAGTTGTCATGCGCGTACTGATTGTGTTCTTCATCGTCATCTCGCTGCTGATTGCTCTCAATCCACCCACGTTTATTGCCCAGCTGATGGGAATCTCTTGGGGTGCTTTAGCAGGTGCTTTCCTGGCTCCTTTCATGATGGGGCTCTACTGGCGTGGGGTCACAACAGCCTCTGTCTGGGCCTGCTTCATCTGGGGTGTGGGCATCACGGTGGTCAACATGCTATTGGGCAATCCCATCAATCCTATCAACTGTGGAGCCATCGCTATGGTGGGCGGCTTCCCTGTGGTTTGGCTGGTAAGCCTTCTCTCGCCGAAGATGAAACATGACATCGTCAACAACATCTTCAAATGCTATGAATAATAAGTATAACTAGTAAACAACCAACAACTATGATTTGGAATCCTAACAAAGAATGTATGAGCCGCGACGAGAGGAGCGAGCTACAAGGAAAACGACTTCGCAGAATTGTAAAATACGTCTATCACCACGTACCGTTCTATCGTAACAAGATGCAGGAACTGGACCTCCGTCCTGACGATATACAAACCATTGAGGACATTCAAAAGTTGCCTTTCACTACGAAGAAGGACTTGCGCGACAACTATCCCTTCGGACTTCAGGCAGCACCTCAGAGTGAGATTATCCGTATTCATGCCTCCAGTGGCACGACTGGCAACCCTACCATCGTGGGATATACCCGCAAGGACATCGGCGTATGGAGCGAGTGTATGGCACGCTGTCTGACAGCCTTTGGCGTTACACGTGATGACATTTTCTCCGTATCTTATGGCTATGGCTTGTTCACAGGAGGATTAGGTGCGCACTATGGTGTGGAACACATTGGTGCTTCTGTAGTACCTGCCTCAACGGGTAACACCGAAAAGCACCTGAAACTCATTCGAGACCTTGGAATAACAGGTATTGCCTGCACCCCGTCGTATGCCCTCTATTTGGCTGAAACCATGGATAAGATGGGCATCACGAAAGACCAGATCAAATTACGCGTAGGTGCCTTTGGTGCCGAGCCATGGACTGAGCAGATGCGTCAGGAGATTCAGGAACGTCTGGGGCTGAAGGGCTACAACATCTACGGCCTCTCTGAGGTCATGGGTCCCTCGGTCAGTTACGAGTGTCAGATGCAGCACGGCAGCCACATCAACGAAGACCACTTCTATCCCGAGATTATCAATCCTACGACACTGGAGCCCCTGCCCAACGGACAAACGGGCGAGCTGGTGTTTACCACTCTGACCAAGGAGGGCATGCCCGTGCTACGCTACCGCACCCGTGACCTCTGCCACTTGATGGATGGCCCATGCGACTGCGGACGTACCAACATCCGTATGGGACGCATCGAAGGACGTTCAGACGACATGCTCATCATCCGTGGTATCAATGTATTCCCCTCACAGGTGGAAAGCGTTGTTCTCTCGATGCCAGAATTTGCGCCCCGCTACATGCTCATCGTCGACCGTGTCAACAACCTCGACACGCTACAGGTACAGGTGGAGATACGTCAAGAGCACTTTACTGGCATCTTCGATACTCCTGCCGCTGTTGACGCACTGGAGAAGAAGCTGGCCAACAAGCTCAAGAGTGTGCTCAGCATCGTTGCCAAGGTACAACTGAAGGCGCCCAACACCATTGAGCGCAGCCAAGGCAAGAGCGCACATGTGATAGACAATCGTAAACTATAAATAACACTATGAACAATTCACGCTATTTTAATCCGGAATTCGAGACCATGAGTCGCGAGCAGATCGAAGCACTCCAGTTGGAGCGTCTTCAGAAAACAGTTCGCCACTGCATGAACAACGAGTTCTATCAGAAAAAATTCAAAGAAGCAGGCATCACGCCTGATGACATTAAGACACTGGCAGATGTACGTAAGCTGCCTTTCACCACGAAACAGGACCTGCGCGAAACCTACCCCTTTGGCATGTCGTGCGTGCCCTTACGCGACTGTGTGCGCCTGCACTCTTCTAGTGGTACTACTGGTAACCCTACTGTCATCCTGCACACGCAGAAGGACCTAGACGAGTGGGCCAATCAGGTAGCCCGCAACCTGTGGATGGTGGGCTGCCGTCCTGAGGATGTGTTCCAGAACACTTCCGGCTACGGTATGTTCACGGGTGGACTAGGGTTCCAGTATGGTGCCGAGCGCTTAGGCATGCTCACCATTCCTGCCGCCGCCGGCAACACGTTGCGACAAATCAAGTTCATCAAGGATTTTGGCACCACCGTCATCCATGCCATCCCCTCATACGTCACCCGACTCTACGAGGTGATGGAACAGACGGGTGTCAATCCACGCAAAGACACTAAATTGAAGGTACTTGCCATCGGTGCCGAACCCCATTCGGAGGAGCAGCGCCAGCGCATCGAGCAGATGATGGGTGTCAAGGCCTACAACTCGTTCGGCATGTCTGAGATGTGCGGTCCTGGTGTCGGCTTCGAGTGCCCTGAGCAGAACGGCCTGCACTTCTGGGAAGACTATTACATTGTTGAGATTGTAGACCCCGAGACATTAGAGCCGGTGCCCGATGGTGAGATTGGCGAACTGGTGCTCACCTCGCTCTGCCGCGAGGCCATGCCCCTGCTGCGCTATCGCACCCGCGACCTCACACGCGTGCTGGGCCGCACCTGTCCCTGTGGCCGCAACCACGTACGTATTGACCGTATGAAGGGCCGTTCGGACGATATGATGGTGCTGCGCGGTGTCAACATCTTCCCCATCCAGATTGAGAAGATACTGATGCAGTTCCCTGAACTGGGCAACAACTATCTCATTACGCTCGTGACCCGTGAGGACAATGACTTCATGAACCTCGATGTGGAACTGGCACAGCCTACTGATGACTATGCAGCCCTGCAGGCTCTGGAGCGCGAGATCAAGCGTCGTCTGAAGGACGAGATTCTGCTCACGCCCAACATCCGCCTTGTGCCTCAGGGCACATTGCCCGTCAGCGAAGGCAAGGCAGTCCGCGTCGTCGACAAGCGAAAAGTTTATCAATAAATAAAAATCATTAATTACTAAATTGTAAATATCATGACTATCAATCAACTTTCTATCTTTATCGAGAACCGTTCGGGCACGCTCATCAAGGTGCTTCAGGTTCTTAAACAGGCTGGTATCCAAATTGTTGCTTCAACAATTGCCGACACAGCAGAGTATGGTATCTATCGTCTCATTTGCAGTGAACCTCTTCGTGCCTACGAGGAGCTGAAAAAGAATGGCGTAGCTGTTGCACAAAGCAATGTCTTCGCCCTTGAACTCGATGACGTACCTGGTCGTGCAGCCGATGCCGTTGAGACCTTCTCCCAAGCAGGCATCTCCATCGCCTACATGTACACCTTCCTGCTTAATGGCAAGGGCATCATGATATTCCGTACGGAGAACGCAGAAGAGGCCGAAAAGGTCATCATCAACAACAAACTGAAATATATTGAGGAGCCAGACCTCTCGAAACTGGCATAACACTTTACAAGGGGCGGTCAGCGGGTATGACCGCCCCTTTTTTCCTGTATCCGCTTGAGGTAAAGACGGCCAGCAGCCTGCCGGTCTCGTCTGTCACGCGGATTTCTGCATAAGGCATTTTGGGATGGTCTACCAACTCGCGAGCTTCTGCAAAGACATAGCCCTCGCTGACATTAGCCATGAAAGTAATATTGGCCGACGTCCCAAGCGTCAATATCAAGTGACTGTTAAAAGCTGCAGCACAAGCCAGGTCGGCTAGAGTAAACAAGGCCCCACCTTGACATACTCCCCCACCATTCAGGTGCTCTGGTGTCACTAACATGCAGGCCTTGGCGTAGCCCTGCTTCACTTCCAAAAGTTCAACGCCCGCCAAGGCCGCAAAACGGTCTTTCTTGAAAAAATCTTTTAGTGTCATCTGTTTAATCTTCCCATGCCTGTGCTTATTTGACGTACTTCTTGCCGTTGATGATGTAAATACCCTTGGTTTGTGGTATCACACGTTGCCCAGAGAGGTTGTAGCAAGCCTCGGACGTGACATTATCAGCCTTCATGCGCAACTCACGGATGCCTGTCACAACGCCTTGCCGTCCATCTTTTGTGTAATAGCCACCATTAGCGAAAGGAAGATCTGCAGTCTTATTGCCCCCACTACTGAAGATGATATTATCGGGGGCAGTAGTCTTAGTAGTCGTCCACTTATAGACCTTGTTTCCATTATCAGCCGTACCAACATACGTTGCCACGACGCCAGGCCAGCTGGTACCTACATAATCTTTGCCGTCGCCACCGTTCATCCATGCCCAAGTGAATATCTGACTGCCCCATGAGACAGGAGCCTCAAAGAAAGCACAGATTTCTCCGGCATTCACCTTGCAGAACGAAGGAATACCACTAAACGTACCATCCTGTGGCTGTTCTTCCTCTTCGAATTCGGGCAGGGTGATGGCACTGGGTTCAATACCTTGCACATAGTAAACGTAGTGGTAACCGCTGATAGCCTTTTTCCACCGAGTGTCTGCCGGCGTATAGCTGGCAGCAGTGTTACCTACCACACACAGCAACATCTTGCCACCATTGCCTAATACCTGGACAACATAATAGTCCTTCGTAGAGCCCATCGGGATCATTTGGCTCATGCTAGTAATGCCAACGGCCTTGCGTACAGCCACCATGTTACCAATCTCCTGCTTGTATTTTTGCCAGTGTTTCAGGAAAACACAAGGTGTACCCGGCATCGCCAGCAGATAGGCATTGGCGGCCAGTGTGTCCTTACGGAGCGGATCCTGCTGGACGGTAGCCGAACGGTATTCCGTATCGTGATTCTCGACAAAGGTCACGGCATAGCGCTTATAGCTGCCATTATTGGAACTGACGACACTGGCATTGCTGAGCTTTGTCCAATCATTGTTGTTAATGGCGTCGCGTACAGTGTAGCGGAAGGGGAAGTCAAAGACAGCACTCTGTATTTCTCCGTTGTCTTTTGTGGCGTTCAGCCATTTGATACAGTTGCTGGCATTGCCATCCAAGAACTCACCTACCGAATAGGTGGGCTGTGCGTCCTTATTGTAAAGAGCCGTAAACTTGCCCGGATAGCCTTTCACCATATCGTAGCGGAAGCCTGCATAGCCCAAGTCTTCCAGTAGCATGTGCAGATAGGCCTTGACGTTAGTTTGCACGTTTTGGCTGGTATGGTCTAAGTCGCGCATGCCGCCCCAATCTTCACAATTCTTATTATTATAAACCTCACTAGGCTGCTCAGGGTTTCCAAGACTGTATCCGTTTTGCGTGGCCCAAGTTCCACATGCTCCCCCGTCATCATCAGAGCAGATGTCTGTAGACTTCAGCTCATAGGTTACACCCTTATAGGTCTCCTTCGGGAAATCAACCCAGTTGCTGACGTTTTTACGATGATTGACGACCACATCAGCAATGGTACCAATGCCTTTATCCTCAAATGTTTTGATGAGTGAGCGCAGTTCTTCCTCAGTGCCGAACGAACTGTTGTAACGACCTTCACCCGGGAACCAATAGAGATCGTCGTAACCCATCGACTGACCACCGCAATTAGCGCTCTGAGGAAGCCATACGAGTTTGAACACTTTCGCAAGATTATCGACTTGCTTTTCCATACGAGTCCACTGTGTGTCCGAATAAGAGTTCCAGTAAAAGCCTTGCAGCATGACGCCTTCTTCGTTGTCGGGCCAACCTTGTGCCAACATGGGCAGAGTGGCCAACGAAATAATGATGAAAGTAAATAATCGTTTCATATTGAATAGGTTATTGATTTTCTTGGTGCAAAGATACAAAGGATTTGAGAATGAAGGACAGAGAATGGGGATAAAATTTCATACAGGCTGTGCAATCGGTTGCATTCAGCTCTTGGTAAAGCCCAGTGTCAAGACACTGAAACGAATACCCGGAATGCCTTTGAGAGCATCCATACATGCCAACAGGGTTGCGCCCGTGGTGCAGACATCATCAATGAGCAGCACATGCTTACCCTCGACCATACTACCGTCACGCAACTCAAACATATCTGCCACATTCTCCTGACGCTCCCGACGGTTCAACTGAGTCTGACTCTGTCGGAAGTGCTTCCTCTTGAGAACCTTCGTAACCACTGGCAGATGAGTAATATCACTGATGCCACGCGCCAGCTGTTCACTCTGGTTGTAGCCGCGCTGACGGAGTCGTTTGCGTGAGAGGGGAACGGGCAATAGCACATCGACTCCATCAAAAAAACCAGCCAACTGCATATCGCACCCCATCACACGACCCATATCCTCACCTATATCCGGACGATTATCGTATTTCAACTGATAAACCATCTGGGCCATCTCCGAATGAGGCTCGTAATATATGAGAGCAGCTGCACGCTCAACAGGAGCCAAGTACCAGAACAACTGAGCCATCGGATTATCATCAGGCGTAAACTGATAGGCAGTACGGGGCAAGTGCAGCTGACATACTGCACACAGGCTACGCTCCGTTGGCGACAGCCGTCTGCCACACACCACACACAAGCGGGGAGAGACAAAGTCCAGGATTCTAGTCCACCAAGGTATCCTCATCTGGTTCGTCCTCAACACTAATACACTGTCGGATAATATCGAACGTGAAGCCACGTCCCAACGCAAACCGCATCAGTTTCTGATTCAGTTCATAATCGTTCTGCGCCTTGACTGTCCTGCGTTTCTGCTTCAGCAGAGGCCTCAGCACTGAGAGGTATTCCTCGTCTTCCACCTCGTCCAAGGCACGTTGGCGAATGTCCTCTGCGATATGCTTCTGCCACAAAGCCTGTTCTACCTTGCGACGCCCCCACTTGTTGTAGCGCACCTTGTCCTTGACAAAGGAACGGGCATAGCGTTCGTCGTCTACATAGCGCTCCTTGACCAGTCGCTCCATCACACGCGCCTGAGCCTCAGCATCCAGTTCCCAACGGCGCATTTTCTCCGTCATCTCCCACTGGCAGTGTTCAGCCTGTGCACACAGTGCAGCCAGTGTCAAATAGGCTTCATTCTCGGTTTTCATGATGCATTTTTTTTTGCCCTACCCCTTCCGTGCTCTTATCATACGTTGTTTGCCAAACTGGTCGGTCTTAATCTCGATGTCGCGGTACGACATGCTACTTAGCAACTGGGCCAGTTGTCCTGCAAAAAGAGGGTTTATTTCAAAATACAGCCAACCGTCATGGATGAGCGTTTGCTGTCCCAACTTGGCAATGGCTCTATAGAACAGCAACGGATCGTCATCGGGTACGAAAAGGGCCTGGTGTGGCTCGTGTTCCAACACATTGGCTTCCATCGTCGCGCGTTCCTTATTACATATATAAGGCGGATTCGATATGATGATGTCTTTCGTCTGCTGAGCTGCAGCTGTGGCGAGAAGGACATCTTGCAGTTCAAAGTCTACAGTGACACCATTCAGCAGAGCATTCTCACAAGCCACCAGCAGGGCATCCTCAGAAATATCCCATGCCGTTACCTTTGCTTCAGGCAATTCTGCCGCCAGCGTGATGGCGATGCATCCGCTTCCTGTTCCCACATCGAGTATGCTAAGGGCGGCATCGTTGCAGGCAGAATCTCTCACCTTTGTTGTGACCCACTGGCATAATTCCTCTGTTTCAGGTCGGGGGATGAGGACAGCGGGACTCACCTTGAAAGTACGTCCGCAAAAGTCGGCCTGACCCAAAACGTACTGTATAGGTTCGTGTTGTTCGAGCCGTTCAGTCAACTGTTGCAGTTCCTGTTGAGGCACATCGGCATCGCGTCCCATCAGCAAGTCGCTGAGGGAGAGTCCATAGCGCACCTCATACAACATACGGGCGATGGCTTTTGCCTCGCCCGTATCGTATGTTCTGGCCAGTTGTTGCCATAGTTGCTGATAGCTCATGTCAGTCTAAATAGGCAGCAGCCTGCAAGATACCATCCATGTTGACCCCCAGACTCTTCAGAATCTCTGTCAGCACATAGTCCTGATAACCAAACAGCTGTGAATTGATGAGGATGGTGGGTTTGTAGACTTTGGTAGTTTCGTCGTAAACAGTGCCCAGGAATAGTCTGCCCAGGTCGACATCCATCAGATACATCTTCAGGTTCAGGTTGTTGTTGAGATTCTCCACCAGCTTGTCGCACTCTTCCTTCGATTCAGTACCTTGTTCCATGAGTTGGTTCAGAGTGATGCCATCGAGCACCAGACAGTTTACATTCTCCACTGTTCCGTTAAACGTCAGGATGCCGTTCAGAGCCTTGACAATGAAGTCGGCCTTGAACTCGATGTCGTGCCTGATGAGCTTCCAGATGTTGGCATCATCGGTCAGCACGGTGTTCATCACGAGGATAGGCTCTGTGTCGCCCACCTTGGCATAAGTGATGTCGACGTTGCGACGGTGAGTACTCTCGCGTTCGCAGTCAAGGGTGATGTCGAAGTCCTTGTAGATGACCTCACCCGTAAAGGTGTTCTCACGCACGATGAAGGGCAATATGAGAGCCCAGAGGGGGCGTTCGCGTCGCGAGCCGGCGGTAATCTTCAACACTTGTTCACCATCCTTGGAAATGATCAGCAGTCTGGCCCGTGTCACGTTGATGTTCCAGTCGGCGATATAGGTATCCTTGTCCATCACTGCCTCGATGGTATAGTTGCTACCGTCATCGGCTTTGTATACCACCTGTCCCCTGCCGTTAGAGTTGCGCTGGAAATAATATGTGCTACCGTCTACACCAGCTTCTATGCTACCTGCCACATCCCACGTTGTCTCAAGCACATCGTTGAACGACTTATAGGTGAAGCGCACACCATAGGGTAAGGCTACGTTGAAATTGCCCCTAAGCAATTCCAGCAGGTTGGCCAGCTTGCTGTTGAAGTCGGCAAAGAGTTCATCGGCCGTGCCTCGTGTGGGTGCCTTGGACTGAGCTTTGGAATGACTGGCCTTGTAAAGGGGCTCCAGGTCCTGGAAGTTGAGCCCTGCCAGCTCCTGGTTCAGTTCGGCAGTGGTCTCTGTCAGCGGGTTGACAGGCTCATTGTCTATACCGCCTGCGGGTTGATCAACAGGAGTCTTGGCATCATCCTTGCTACATCCTGAAGCAACAATCATAACTGTCAAGAGTGACAGCAGGAAAAATAAAGCATTAATTCGTTTTGTCATTTGGGTAGTTGTTTTTTTATTTGTCACAAAATACCTTTCAGATCCTCAGTGGTGATGGTAAACCAGGGATCAATCTTCAGATAGTGGCAGATTACTTGTATCAAGTCTACCACAAAGGGAATTGCCCCAACTTCGTGGGCACCCAACGTTTCCGATAATGCCGGTAGCTTGACAGCCACCATGTATACAGTGCCATCAGCATAGGGATTCTTGTCACCCTTTTCACTCTCCACAATGGTAAAACCTTGCCGGCGGAAAAATTCCATCATCTGCACAGAGTTTTCAAAGGGTACACATGCATCCCGTCTATTGTGTACCAAGTCGATGTGTTCTTCCTTGCGGGGGATCCAGCCCTTCGACAGATTGTCTTGTTCAAAGACCTTCATAAACTTTAGCGACAGTTCACTATTGAAGTCAAGCAGGATGGGCTGTATCCATTTTTCTATCTTTGAGGAAGCCAACTTTCCCTCTATCTCGTCGCGTTTGTACTCCATGCTCAACAGCATCGGACCTATGTTGCTCAAGGTTGGTTCCTTGAACAGCAGACTGTTGCTTACTCCCAGATTGAAGTACTCGTTGTAGGCTAACAGCGTGCTAATGACGGTAGAGGGCATAGATGTCTCGCGCGAACTGACCAACTGGCGATAGGTTTCACCAATGTCGCAGGGGCCTCCACCAGCAACGGTGTGGGTGAATTTGATGTCGGGATATTTCTCAGTACATAGCCGCAGCACTCCCATAGAGGTCTGGCCTCCCTCAGAATAGCCAAGGTTGAAGAGGAAGTCGTCCCAGATATATCCTTTTTCCTTGAGCAGCTCGCGTGCTGCCAGCAGAGCATCAACGCTGGCCTGGGCATTGGCGCGTGAAATACAGTAGGCCTGATTCTTGTCTTCTGTAACGCCAAAGCCATAGTAGTCGGCTGCCACGGCAAACATCTTGCTGCCTGCCACCTTTATGATGATGCCCACATCACCCTTTGAGGGACATTGGTCGCGCTGGAACACAGTGAAGTGGTTATAAAGCACCATGCCACGTGCATGCCTCTTGTCGCTCTCTATCTCGTCACCAATGACTATAGTACCAGAGAGGGTTACGGGATTGCCATAGGGGTCAAGCGAAGGATACTCAATGTTGTAGACGGTTGTCTTACTGCTTTCGTAACGAATGGTGTCGGTGAAGCAGGCCGAAGGCAAAGTCTCCTCGACAGGATCGATAATGGGCTCGACTGGTTGGGTTTCATCCTTATCGCTACAGGATGTTAACGGCAGGGTGAGTACGAGAACTAACAATAAAAAAAGCCAATGATATTTTTTTATCATAAGTAAATTCTATAAATTTCACGGAGCAAAGGTACGAAAAAAAAAGGTAATTGCAAGTTATCTCGGAAAAAATGTGTAATTTTGCATCTATGATCAACGATAAGACATATATGCGTCGCTGTCTGCAGTTAGCAGCCAATGGCATTCAAGGAGCACGGCCCAACCCCATGGTGGGAGCCGTTGTTGTGGCTGATGGGCGAATCATCGGCGAGGGTTATCATGTGCGCTATGGCGAGGGCCATGCCGAGGTAAATGCCTTTGCCAGCGTACGTTCCGAGGACGAGCCACTACTGCCCGAGTCAACCATCTATGTGTCCCTGGAGCCTTGTTCCCACTATGGCAAGACGCCTCCTTGTGCCGACCTCATCATCAGCAAGGCAGTCAAACGGGTGGTTGTAGGTTGCATAGACCCTTTTGCCAAAGTGCAGGGACGCGGCATTGAGAAGATTCGTCAAGCCGGCATCGAGGTTACTGTAGGCATATTGGAGCAGGAGTGCCAGTGGCTGAACCGCCGTTTCTTCACCTACCACTCGAAACACCGCCCGTACATCATCCTGAAGTGGGCACAGACGGCCAATGGTTTCATTGACGACCACTTCCAGCCCCTCATGATCAGCAACGAGCAGACCCAGATGCTCTCACACCAGTTGCGGGCTGAGGAAGATGCCATCCTGGTAGGCCATACCACCTTCAACCGCGACCACCCTCGTTTGGATGTACGCCATTGGCACGGCCCCAAACCCCGGCGAATAGTCCTGACACACGACCGTCCCTTGCCTCAACTGATGGACGACCTCTATCAGCATGGGGTACAGTCACTGATTGTGGAGGGAGGCCTACAGACGCACGAGTCGTTCTTTCAGTCAGGTCTGTGGGATGAGCTCAGGATAGAGACCAACCACCTGCTGATGGTTTCTGATGGCACTCACGCCCCCCAGCTACCGGCTCTGGGCAAGCTAAGAAGCCATCAGTCCTACGATGGCAACAGCCTCGATGTCTATACGAAATAGTTTATTTACGCCCGAAGTCAGCTGGCACTTCGCCCCACTTCTGCGTCTCCCACTTGATAATGGGATTTCGCCATGTATGGGTCTGTAGCCAACGCTCGGCACGGAGGATAATCTGATACAGCTGCTCCGTCTCAGGAGTACGCTCCAGCTTGGTCTTGCACTTGCGCTTGTTCACCCAGAGAATAGCATTGTAGGAGTCGCTGTAGACGGCCTTGTCGTGCAAGCCCTTCTGCTGCATCAGTGCCAAGGCGTGCACGATAGCCAGAAACTCGCCGATGTTGTTAGTGCCCTTCATGGGTCCGAAGTGGAACACGCGCGCCCCCGTCTGCAGGTCGATGGCCTGATACTCCATCGGCCCAGGGTTGCCGCTGCATGCCGCGTCCACGGCCCAGGCGTCGGCCCTGACCTCGGGGGGCAGCGGCAGCACCGTGTCGTGGCGGTAGTCGGGTGGATTCGTCGTCTTCGTCATAATCAGGCTGCGAAATTATAAAAAAATACGCAACATACCAAATATTTCCCACGCTTTTATTTGTTTTCCTCGAAAAATATCCCTACCTTTGCGCCGCACCACCTGAACTATACTTAGGCTTTCTGCTTATACCGTAGGAGCCTTTTAGAGGGAGGGCGGGCTACATATTTACGAAAAGCGTTTATCTGACGCTTTGTCTTTGGCGACACAGAATCTCGCAAATTCAATATCGAAAGCCAAGGCATAGCAACGGTAGATGCTATGGAGTGTGTATATCCATGACGCACTGTTCAGACCCTGGTCTTTTCAGTTCTGGTCATGTCATTATACATGTTCCGGGGCTTCTACGTTGCTCGTCCTCTTTCGATGGGCATGCGAGAGCCTTGTGTCGCGGGACGAGCAGAGAGTGTTGCCCCGTTTTTTTGTATCTGTGTAATTCATGGGAAATTAACGCTTACAGAATGATAGCATACCCGCTATGGGCATCGGCGGGCAAAATGCAAGGGAAGACAGCGAGTATGCCTACGCCGCCAGTAACTACTTTAAGTCTCAGTGCTCATGACGAGCTCTACATCATCGACTTGGACAAGGTCATCTACATGCAGGCCGATGACCACTATACCCACGTCTTCTATTCCAGCACCGTACACTTCATGGTGCCCTACGGACTGGGCGAGATAGAGCAGCGACTCTCGGACATACCCCATGTCAAGGAGCAGTTCATCCGCCTTGGCCGCAAATACATCATCAACCTGCGGCTCATCTTCCGCATCAGCACCATCAAGGAGACACTGTCGCTCACCGATGCCAACAACGGCACCATCGAGATCCACGTCTCCAAACCCGTCCTGCGCAGTCTCATTGAACTGATGAAGCAATAGAACAAGCCCCTGAATGCTTGTCTTCGTCATCCTACAATGTCGTTATCTCGTCAGCGGTTAGGCCAGTGTACTTGACTATCAGTTCAACAGACATGCCGTCTCCTGACTTCGGCGGTTTTAACATTTCAGTGAGGTAGACTCGCTTGAAATTCCTATAAACAGGAAATTCTGCATGGTGACTTGGGTGACTCGGAATATTGGTGTTCCTTTACGGTATGTCCCAATACAAGAAGTGATACAGGACTGGTATTAATTGACTTTGCCCAAAGCACATTAGTTTATTAGACTTAAAAAGTAAATATTCTTCAAAAACTCTCATTTTCCATGCCAATTTGATGAATGGATGCTGATAATTGTTTCTAGAAAAGTTTCAATTTTTACGCAAAGTATCACTATTTAACTTAACTAACAGATAATAAGTATGTTAGATTTAGTGATACTTTTTCTTGAAGTGTCACTACTCTTTTGTGATAGTAAAACAACTTGTTTTACTGTGTAAAGTGGCATTTCTTCAGTGTTTAGAGGTAGTTTCTTCCATACCAAAACAACTTGTTTTACTTTTGAAACAAAGTGTCACTGTGTATAAACCGTTGAAACTCAGATTGTTATGTCAAAAAGTGATACTTTGATTATTTTGTTAGAAAAAAATTTTGTGTAGTTTACGATAGTCTGATGTAGGAGCGCCTGCCCAATTAATGTTTTTGGGTGATGCATCGCCGAAGTCAGGAAAAAGCGGTGAGGACCAGCTTTTAGAATAAAAGCAGCCTAAGAAATCGCCTTTATACAGACTCTGCAGATCTGCAAATGCCAAATATGAGGCGATAGTAAGCGGATATGCCTACCAATGACAGACTCGTTGAAGAGAGAGCGAAATGAGTTGGCTGATAATGTCGGGCGATAGACTTTATCAGCAGGCGGACGCGGCGAGTTTCGCGAAAAAAAAGATAGGTTTCGCGAAAAGCAACATTTTTTTGTATTTCTCTCTCATACATTTAACTTATCTTTGCAAGCGATACCCGAAAGTGAGTACAGGCCGGAATCGCCCCCGCTCGCGTATTAATAAAATAAGGTATAGACGAAAGATTATTTAAACAATATTATTAACTAAAGTAAAATGACTATGAGAAAAAAATTAGTTTACTCATTGATGGCAGCAGCTGTTGTACCTGGTGCAGCTCATGCTGATGCGCTTCTGACGAATGCAGTTGACATCTCCAAGTGGACTGGTACCGATGCCGCCCTTAATGGTGCAAAGACAAAGTATCTCTCTAATTCAGGTGAGACAATTACTATCTCGTTAGGCAAAAAGGCCAAGGGTAGTTATAAGCTGAACATTGCTGACATTACTTCAACGCAGAGCGACCTGACCGTCTCTGTGGGTGGTAAGAGCACTACTGTTACAGCTGGCGGGAACAATGCTGAAGTGGCTTTTGAACTCGCTGCCGAGTCGGAGGTCACCATCACAGTGGCAAGTGTCGACAAGAAGTATTTCGAGGTGGGTGCTTCTACTCTTACACTCGTTTACGACTTTGCTGCAGCCAAGGCTACTATCCAGAAACCTTTGACCGCTGCTACAAACGCTATCAATGCGTATAAAAATACCGACAAGGATACGTACGTAGCTCAGCTGGCTACTGTCCAGAAGGAGGTGAACCGCTTTAAGGATGACTTAACTGACGGTATCGACAGCTATAAAGCATACGTAGCATACAAGCTGTATGACGGAATCGACGAGAACAACGAACTGCTTAAGCAGATTGACGACATTCTCAATAAGGCTGCCTATGCAGAGAAGACATTCCTCGTAGGCCAGAAAGAGACGAAGTTCGCTACGACAAAGGAAAACTTCGACAAGCTGGATGAGGTTGCTAAGGGCTATCTGCAGGCTGACTATGACAATATCGTCAAGCTGATTGCCGACTTCAAGGCCGATGCCAAGACAAAGTATGACGAGGGCGACGCTGACGAGTTCGACGGCGACGGCAAGCTGCTGAAGGCTATTGACGATGCCATCAACGACCTTGATGGTAAGTTGAACACTGATGTCAAAGCAAACTTTGATGCTTGGGATCAGTTCCAGAAAGTCGTAGCGAAATATAAAGGCACATATCTGAGCGATATCGTTACCGTCCTGAAGGATGCTGACAAGCAGGTGTTCAGCTATGCTAACCTGCTCGAGGCCGGACGCGCACAAATAAGCGACAAACTGGCTAAACTGCAGCAACTTCTCGACAATGCCGAGGCTTCTTACAAGGCTGGTACTCTGGCTACTGACATCAAGAATACGGCAGATGGCGGTAAGAACTATCAAGCTGATGCTGACAACCTGGACACTGAGCTCAAGACTGTTTATGACGACTATGCAACAGATCTGAAGGGTACGCTCGACGGATTCGAGACCGCCTATGCTGCAGAGCTGAAGAAGCAGACAACTGCTGAAGAGAAGTATAAGGACGTCATTGCCGACCACGAGACGGAGCACAAGGCTCTTACCGATGCCGTCGCTGCCGTAAAGGCTGCCATCGACAAAGCCAACTCTGGCGACTGCAAGGATCTGAAGAAGCTCGACTTGACAGACCTCTCAAAGGCTGTTGACGATGCCGTCACTGCCCTCGACAAGGTTTGTGCCGACGATCAGGCAAAGATTACTGCTGTTGCCAATGCTAACAAGGCTCTTGAAGAACTGGATACCTATTGGACTAAGGCACAGGAGGATATTGCTAAGCAGAAGTATGGCGAGACGCTTGTCTCCAGTTTCTTCGAAGCTACTATCAAGGATATTAATGATAAGATAGATGCTGAGAAGAAGGCTACTGCTGAGAAGAACAAGGATGCCAAAGTGAAAGCAGACGACGCTTACTATACTAAAGAGCAGGCTGACAATATCGGTGTTGTAAAGGATGCCATCGATAAGTATAAATCTGCGGCTGCTGACGCTGCTGCTAATTACAAGACCGTCACGGAGAAGTTAGAGGCAGCTCGTAAGTCTCTGGCCGAGGCTAAGGCAAAGGTAGAGAAACTTGAAATCTATACCGACAAGAGTAAGAATGCTGGCGAATACGATTATAAGGCCAGTGTTGAGGCTGCCGAGGCTCAGATTAAGGCTGTGGACGATGATATTGCCGCTGCCAACGAGAAGAAGGATTACGAGAACACTGAAGCAGTAAAGGCTTTGTCGTACAATGACGCTGATGCCAAAACTGTGGTTGAACACATCACGACTAATGCAGAGAAAGACCAGAAGGCTTGGCAAGATGCTGCTGACGCAGCTGCTCTCGCTGCACAAAAGGAAGCTGCCCAGAAGCTGCAGACTAAACTGAAGGACGACAAGTCCAAAGTAGAGGGCTACAAGGCTGAAGACCTCGGTCTGGCTGCTGCTCAGATTAAGACGAAGCTCGGTGAAATTGTGATTCCTGAGGATGCTGAGGTAGAAGCCGACAAACTTGATAAATACACCAGCACTGAGCTGGGTGAGCTGCTCGAAAAGCTGAGCAAGGCTCGTGAGGAGATGGATGTCGTGCTTGCCCTCTGCGATGAGGCAATGGCTCGTGTCAAAGCAAATGCCGACGCTGCTAAAGAAGCTGCAGATGCCATTGCCGACCTGAAATGGAACGGTGACGATGTCATTACGGCTGCTGGTGATGCTTATACAGCTAATGGCAACGGCGAGAAGAAGGAAATTGACGATGCTATTAAGAAAATTGGCGATGATAAAACTGCAGCTGAAAAGGCCATAGATGATGCTAAAAAAGCAGAGACGCTTAATACTGAGTATGAGGCTACCATCAAGGCTCAGATTGAGAAGATAGCTGAGGATATCAAGGCTGCCAAGGACAACGCTGACAACCTCAAGAACAACTACGATGCCTATAAGACCATTGCCGACAATACAGTTACAGTAGGTAGCGCCATCACTACAGCTAAGACTGCTGCTACGACTGCCGATGAGGCTGCAGGTAAGACTTATTACTCTGAAAAGCTGCTCGACAAGACTTATACCGATGAGCTTAATGCCATCATCAAAGACAACCAGGATCAGTACAAGGCTAAGACTGCTGCCACGGCACAGAAGGGTCTGCAGAGTAAGCTCGACGACTTGTCGAAGAAGATCGCTGCCGTTGAGCAGGATGCTAAGGACAACCTGGCTAAGTACACTGCCCAGCAGAAACTTGAAGGTGAGGTTACTACGACGTGGAACGACAAGTCGGTAGAACTTGCTTCTGGCAACGAGTCGTCTAAGCTGAAGGAACAGCAGGCTAAGCTCGACGAGTTGCTTGAGAAGCTGAATGCCCAGAAGGCCACCGATAAGGCCGACTACGAGGCTGGTAATGCTAAGAAGAACGACGAGACCAACACCGCTGCCCTGAAGAAGATTCAGAAGGAGATAGTGGATCTCGTTACGGCTGCTATGGAAGGCTACGATGAGCAGATTGCTGCCGACAACAGTGGCATGCTCGATGCTATCGCTGCTGCCAAGAAGTCGGCTCAGGCTGCTTTCGACAAGGCTACTGAGACCGTCAACAGCTATAAGAACCTGAAGAGCGATGAGGCTAAGGAAGCTCTTAATAAGGTAAAGGCGGCTTACGACAAGGTTACCAATGCACTTTATGAGACTCCTACCGACATGAGCAAGACATGGGATGAGGCTCAGGCTGAATTTGACAAGACCACTTCGCCCACGGTATTCGATAAGGATTCCAGCTACGTCAAGAAGTTTGAAGGTTATGAGGAGACGATTGCTAAGGCAGAGTCTGACTTCATCAACGACGTGAAGACTGCTCTGAACGAAGCTGTGGGTGACAAGATTAAGGCTTACAATGCTGCGATTACTACGGCAGAGACTACCGTCAAGGGTTACAAGCTGACAGACGACGATGCCAAGGCTGAGGTATTCGATGCACTGAAGGCTCTCGTTGCTGAGGCTGAGACTGCTATGAGCTCACCGAAGGTGAAGGAACTTGACGACGCCCTCGTAGCCCTGAAGACCTTCGATGCTGACCTGAAGGCTGCTCTCGACGCTGCTGCCAAGCTCGACCTCGAGCCGGCACTCACCGATGCTGAAGCAGATGTCGAGAAGGGTCGTGAGTATCTCAAAGCTGACGAGACTGCTCTTGCAACATATAACACAGAAGTTGAGAACACCGTCGAGAAGGCACGCAAGGCATTCGACGAGAGCAAGAGCCTCTCTTATGACTATGCTACCATCAAGGATAATATTGGCTTTTACACTACTGACAACGAGTACAAGCGTCAGCTCGACAACTCGGAGGCTTACGACAAGGCTCTCGAGGCTATCGCTGAGCAGCAGAAGGCTCTCGACGATGCTATCGCTGCTATCGAGGAGGCCGGTTACTCTTGCATAGAGAACCTGAAGACTCAGACTAATGGCTTCAACGACATTCAGAAGCAGATTGACGCTCTGAAGACCCAGGCCGACAATGCTAAGGCTGGCAAGGGTACATATCCTGCCAAGACCGACTACGAGGCTATCACCACTGCTGTCAATAAGGTTATCGACGAGAAGGCAAACCTGAAGACCACAGAAAAGGCTTATCTTGACCAGCGTGTTCAGGATCTGAAGGCAGAGTACAACCGCTTCGCTGCCGACGAGAGCAAGACCGCTGAGGAGATTGCTGCCCAGAAGAAGGCCATCGACGATCTTGAAGCTGCTATTACGAAGGACGCCGCTGACGATAATAAGACAGCTAAGGATATGTTGGCTTACGAGGCTCAGATTAAGGAGGCTCTCAATGCTCTTGTTGAGGCCAACGACGGTGAGGAAGGTCAGGAAGCTTATCGTGCAGGTCTGAATAGTGACATCAACGCTGTGGCCGACAAGGCTAAGTTCGCTGACGATGTCAACGAGGATGTCAAGGCCGACTATCAGGACGAGATGGATGCCCTCATCGCAGAGATTGATGCTGTGAAGGCTGAGATTGAGGCTTCTGAGAATCCTGCTTACGATACCGACCGCATCGAGTCAGAGATTGCTGCTCTCGACAAGAAGGCTGATGCACTGCTTGCTGATATCGAAACTGCCGATAAGGCTGCCAAGGCTGCTATTGAAGCCAACGATAAAGCTGCTGAGAAGTATCAGAAGGATCTCGACGCCGCAACGAAGGCAGTTGCCGATAGTAAGGCTAAGATTGATAAGTACAGCGAAGCCAGCGCTCACTCTGAGAACTTCCAGAGCAAGTACAAGCTCATTGAGGATAAGATTGCTGCTGAGCAGGCCGCTCTTGACGCCCTTGCTGCTAAGGGCGAGGCTGCCAAGTATAAGGCTAAGTACACAGCTATAGATCTCAAAAAAGCTATCCTCGAGATTGAGGATGCAGCAGCCAACCGTCAGGTTAACGCTGAGCTGGCCGACCTGCAGACGAAGTTCGCAGAATTCAGCTCTATCTATGTCGATGAGTCTAACTACACGCCGACCGACCTGAAGACTATCAAGGATGCCATTACTGACATCGAAAACCGCATCAACGGTACTTATGTTGATGGCAAGCTCACTAAGAACGGTCTCGTACAGGATATCGCTGATGACCTTACCAACGTTACGAGTGAGACGAATCTCTCGACCCGCCAGACTGAGATTAAGGCTCTGCTCACGAAGATGGAGGAAACCAAGAAGGTTATTGAGGACAACAAGCTGACTCCTGACGAGCCCATTGAGCCCTCTGTGGTTCCTGGTGACGTTACCGGTACCGGTTCTGTGGACGATGCCGACTTCGACAAGTTCGTAGAGGACTTCCTGAACGACAACCTGCCTTCGGCTGGCGATGCTAACTTCGCTGCATACGACGCTAACGGCGACGGCCAGGTAGACATTGCCGACGTACAGGCTATCTTCAACCTGTCGATGGGTCTGAACGTAGACGGTACTGACCCCGATGCCGTTGCTGCACCCGCACTCGACTTCGAGGGCTTCAGCGCCGGCAACATGAGCGTGCAGACCACTCAGCTGAGCAACGGCAACACGCAGGTGGCTATCCAGCTGAACAGCACCGCTGACTATCGTGCCTTTGCCATCGACATGGTGATGGCCGACGGCGTGAGTGTGGTGGCTGAAAAGGCTGACCTCGAGCTGCTGCGTTCGAACGACCTGGGCAACATCCACCGTATCGTGGGCTATGGCCGCATCGAGAACAACGGTACTATGCTGACCGTCGAGCTGGCTGGCAACGGCAACGTTGGCTTCAAGTCGGTGACGCTGGCCACCAACGATGCCAAGGCGGTTGACTTCAAGCTGGGCAACACCACGGGTATTAGCACCATCAATGTCGAGAAGAATAGCGGTAACGTTATCTACGACCTGGGCGGTAAGCTGATGAACGGTATCAAGAAGGGTATCAACATCATCCGCGGTAAGAACGGTGAGACCAAGAAGGTTGTGAAGTAAAGTACAAAACAATCTGCTGATAACAAGGGGAGGTGTGCGGCTGCAGTCCGCTGACACGGCGACAGCGCGCACCTCCTTGTTTTTAAGATAAAGGATTAATATTTAAATTAGTAACAAACCTTATGATGAAACGTATTACATCATTCAAGACGCTGCTGAGCATGTTGGCCATGGTAGTTATGGGCAGCACTGTGGCAGTAGCCGAAAACAAGGTATATATCAGCGACTTCAGTATTGCTGCCGGTGACGAGGTGGATATTGCCATCAACTTCGATACCGATGCTACTGATATTCGTGGTATAGAGGGAACCATTACGCTGCCCGCAGGGTTGACGGCCGGAGACAATGCTACGAAGGCTGACGACACGCGTGCTGCCGGGCTGCTGAACAACTACAAGGGCAGTAACGGCCTCTTCAAGCTGAGGGGCATGATGAGCTCGAATGTCATCACTGGCACGACGGGTGCCGTGGCTTATCTGAAGGTGAAAGCCGACGCCTCGCTGGCCGCTACGAGCATCATCAAGCTGAGCAGTTTCAAAATTGAGCATTCTGACGGTACCAAGGAAGATGCCACAACGGCTAACGCTACCGTGACATGCACCAGCGCTACTCCCTCGGTCAACACGCTGGTTGCTGACCCCACAGAGATTGGTCTTTTTGCAGGTGGCGAAGCTGAATTCACGGTAAGCCTGAATAACGAGGAAGCCATTACCGGTCTGCAGGCTACGTTGGAACTCCCTCTTGGCGTGACGGCAACTGTGACCAAGAGCGACCGTCTGACGGGTGCTATTTGGCAGTACAATGCTACCACGGGTGCTATTAAGTACTGGGGTGCATCGGCACTGGCTGGTAATGAGGGTGCTATCTTCACCGTGAAGCTGACGGCTGACGACACCTTTACTACGCCTGCCAAGGTGACGCTGAGCAACGTGAAGCTGACCAACAGTAAGTCACAGAGTATCACTGTCGATCCCATTATCATCAACATCGTGGCCACTGTGAACACTAACGGCCTGCAGCTGGAAATCAACAAGGCTACCAAGGTGGTAGATGATGCCAACGCCGAGGAGGCTCCTGAGGCTCTGAAGGCCCTGAAGGACGAGCTGGAGAAGGCTAAGGAAATATTCGCTAATCCTGTAGGCAAGGTTCAGTCTGAGATTGACGCCGAGACGGCTGCCCTGAAGGCTGCACGCGAGGCTTATCCGAAGGCTGTTGCCAAGGAGGCTCTGGATAAGGAGATTGCCGCTGCCACTGACCTGCTGGGTGAGACTGCTACGGATGCTGATCCCGGCAAGGCCCTGAACGACGCTATCACGGCTGCCAAGGCTGTATCGACTAATGCCGACGCTACCGTTGACGAGCTGAAGGCTGCCACTGAGAATGCCGACGCTACCGTTGACGAGCTGAAGGCTGCCACTGAGGCTCTGAAGGCTGCTGAGGAGGCATTCAACACTGCCACTGGCATCGAAAGCGTGAAAGTAGACGACCTGACGAAGGACGGCGCTGTGTACAACCTGAACGGTGTACACGTGACGAACCCGACAAAGGGTCTGTATATCAAGAACGGAAAGAAATATATGGTTAAATAGCATTATTTTAAATGGAAATATCAATTAAATGATATTTTATCTCATAATTGTTAACAGTGGCCTACGTGATGTATCCCTAAAGTTAAATTTAGAGTAATTAAATAGTAAATAGATTTTTCAAAAAACGCCCTGGCTCGTGAGAGTCAGGGCATTCTGCTTATTAGGCAACGAAGCATGTCGCGATGTGCCGCTCAAGGCTTCAGACCCTTACCTGCGCTTCTGTTTCATCACGGGCATCACCAAGTTCTCGCAGCTGAGCATCTTCTCGACCATCAATAATCTGAAGAACGTGTCTATGCGTCCGGACTTCTCGGCCATCTGTGGCTTTACGGAAGAGGAGGTGAAGACCATATTCAAGGAAGACATAGAGGATATGGCTGTCAAATACGAGTGCACGATGTACCTGATATTCTCCATGCTCAACGTCTATGTCCGTACGCAGGTGAAGTGCACCGGTGGCAAGACGGACATGGTGGTCTGGATGCCCGATACTACCTACGTCTTCGAACTGAAAGTGAATGGTATGGCACAGAATGCCTTGGAGCAGATTGACTCCAAGAACTATGCATTACCGTTCCACACCGAGGGCAGGAAGGTTATAAAGGCCGGCATTCACTTCATCAAGGACACTCGCACCATCGACGAGTGGGTGACTGACCAGCCTTAACACTACATGCGCTCTGGGACTTCAATACCCAGCAGGGCCATACCGTTCTTCAGAATTTTAGCCACATTGCGGGCTATTACGAGGCGTACTTGCTTCTTTGCTTCGTCCTCCTCGTTGAGGATACTGTAGTCATGATAGAACTGGTTGAACACCTTGGTGAGCTCGTAGCAGTAGTTAGCGATGCCAGACGGCGAGTAGTCCTTACCGGCCTGCTCGACTGCCGCTCCATACTCTGACATCTTCTGGATGAGCTCAACCTCCTTGGCGTTGAGACCAGAGGTGCTAGTAATACTAGTTGAACCAATATTGCCAGCCTTGCGCAGGATGCTGCGGATGCGGGCATGGGTGTACTGGATGAAGGGGCCTGTGTTGCCGTTGAAGTCAATAGACTCCTCAGGATTGAAGAGCATGTTCTTGCGGGCGTCAACTTTCAGTATGAAATACTTCAAGGCACCCATACCCACTATGCGGGCAATCTCCTGTTTCTCGGCTTCCGTCATATCGGCGTTCTTGCCAGCCTCATCACTCACACGACGGGCATCCTCAACCATCAGTTGCATCAAGTCATCAGCATCGACCACGGTACCCTCACGGCTCTTCATCTTGCCGTTAGGCAACTCCACCATACCGTAAGAGAAGTGCACCAGTTCCTTGCCCCACTTGAAGCCCAAACGGTCCAGCAGAATGCTAAGCACCTGGAAGTGGTAGTTCTGCTCATTGCCTACGACATAGATCATCTTGTCTATGGGATAGTCCTGGAAGCGCATCTCGGCAGTACCGATATCCTGTGTCATATAGACGGAAGTACCGTCAGAGCGTAACAGCAGTTTCTGGTCCAAGCCTTCGTTGGTCATGTCTGCCCATACCGAGCCGTCCTCATGGCGTTCGAAAAGACCCTTGGCAAGTCCTTCTTCCACCTTGGCCTTACCCTTCAGATAGGTCTGACTCTCATAATATATCTTGTCGAACGATACACCCATCTTCTGGTAAGTCTCGTCGAAGCCTGCATACACCCATGAATTCATCTTTTCCCACAAGGCACGCACCTCAGGGTCCCCCTGCTCCCACTTGACCAACATCTCGTGGGCTTCCTTGATGAGTGGAGCCTCCTGCTTGGCCTGTTCCTCGTCCATGCCCTGGGCTACAAGCTGCTTGATTTCCTCACGATAGTGCTTGTCGAAGGCCACATAGTAATCACCTATCAGGTGATCACCTTTCTTACCAGACGATTCCGGTGTCTCACCATTGCCCCACTTCTGCCAAGCCAGCATGGACTTACAGATATGGATACCACGGTCGTTGACGATATTGGTCTTAACAACCCGATTGCCATTGGCCTGCATAATTTGTGCCAGCGACCAGCCTAACAGGTTGTTACGGACATGGCCCAGGTGCAGGGGTTTGTTTGTATTGGGCGACGAATACTCAATCATGACGAGAGGGGATTGCTCATTGGCAACCTTCTCGCCATAGTGCGCATCAGCGTCTATATCTGCCAGTAAGCCAAGCCATGCCTCGTCAGCGATACTCAGATTCAGGAAGCCCTTGACGACATTATATTTGCTGACAGCATCGCAGTGGGCTACCAGATAGTCGCCCAGTTCCTGTCCAGTCTGCTCTGGGCTCTTACGAGCCATCTTAACGAAAGGAAATACCACAAGGGTCAGGCTGCCCTCAAATTCGCTACGCGTTTTCTGCAGCTGAACCATCTTTTCGGGGACATCCTGTCCGTAAAGTGCTTTGACGGCAGCCTGGGCTGCCGTCATGATTTGTTGTTCTATATTCATATATTAAAAATTAACTGCGAAAGAGCCACCCAACACGAATGAGTTCATGTTCTTCTTAATGCTCTTGGTCGTAGGCTCCCAATCCATATGCTCTTCTGGGAACAAGTCTTGATAGAAGCCTTTTGGATCATAGGTCATGGTGTAGGTCTTGCGAGTGAAGTCGTAATCAAAGAATATCTTCCATGAGAAATTCTGCTTGTAGGCGTAAGTCAGCGAGATACCCGTACCATACTTCATGGTGTTATTACCTTCAACGGTGAAGTAGTCCCACGTAGTGTCAAAAGGTCGGTTTGTATCTATTTTATAACCGTCTCTTCCGTCATCCACAATGGAATTTCCTTTCAGTTTACCGTCCAGTCCCAAGGACTGCATGATACTGCGGCCTATGAGCACCTTACCACCCAAGGCAAAACGGTCGGACAGCGGGAAATTAAAGTAAGCACCCAGGTCGGCAGCAAATTCCGTCAGGTGGTCGCTCTCTATGATGAAATCGATATGGCTGACAGCCTCCTCTATGGTAGGATCTATTTCGTATTCATCTGTTTGCTCATTATAGTCACCATAGAAATAAGCTGCGTCTTCCCAGGCTTTGTCTACAATATTATTCCATCCATTGATAGGCGAGCTCTTGACACGCAGGCGGCCACCCACACCGATATAGGGATTGAAGAAGTAAGCACCCTCAGCACCCACGGCAGTAGCGGCGCGGAACTTCAGGTTCATGTTCTCTGCCCATCCAAAATCGCTCAAATCGAAGTCAAGGTTGCGTGAACCAAAGCCGATACCCATAGATATGCTGAAGAACGAGGGATGATCTATGACGCTGGCCATACCTTCAATGTCGTTGCGCAGCAGGCCCTTACCCTTGAAGAGCAGATCGCAGAGGGCATAGCCGAGCTCACCAGACAGGATACCGATACCGGCACCTGAGAGCACATCAGAAATCCAGTGACGGTTGTTAAGCACACGCATCACACCTGTTGCTGTTGCCACACCATAACCAGCAACAGAATACCAGGGTGAACGAGTCAAACCATACTCTTTGTGCAAGAGAGTTGCACCCACGAAAGCCGTAGCCGTATGACCTGAAGGCCACGAGTTGGCAGTAGAACCATCAGGACGCATCTCTTTGGCAGTATTCTTAATGACGTTGACCATCAGAGCCATGAGTCCGTATGACATACCGGCATTGGCCAACAAACGGGGCCAGTCGCTGCGACCCTCAACACCAGCCAGTTTCAAACCCACTACAGCAGCAGGACCGAAGAACTGCGTATAATCATCGATTTCTGTCTTGAACTTGGTCAGCAACGAGTGCTTGGTCTGCTGCTTAAATGCGTTTTTCTCACTTTTCGCAATAAGACCTGCCACGAAAAGGGGAACACCCACGAAAGTCATGTCATCCATGAACTTATAAGGCTTGGTACCCGGATTAGTCTTTGATTTGAAAAAATCAAAGTCCATTTTGGGCTCTGCTACAGGTTCTGCGAGATTCTCGTAAGAGACATTCTCTACTTTCACCAATTCAGGTTTCATTTCTGGCGTATTCAACTTCAAGGGCTCTGAGTTGTCCCATAGATGTGCAGCAGACATGTTCAATGTAGAGAACAATGCCACCACAGCGATTAGAAAGATTTTTTTCATTATTTGTAGCTATAAAAGGTTATCAACGATGCAAAGGTACGAAAAAAATGTGAAATAGAACAAAAAAGTGGTAATTTATTTGCAATCGTACGTCTGATAGACCATATAATAGCCTTCTGCACGAAGGGTGAAGTGGTCGGTAAGTGCCTCGTTTAGAGTGCCCTGCCATAATTCCCGGTAAGCATAGGAATTCCACTTCAGCCCTTCCGACAGAAGATGGGTACAGCCAAAATTAAAGATACTGACCTGTTGCTTGGGTTTCGAATCGAAGGTATGATTCCCATAAGCGGGGGTAAAATAGCCATAGTCCGTGAACATCACTCCCTCGACATCCATCTCACGGTAGTAACGCATCAGCAAGGAGATATTTCCCAGCGTATGGTCTTCACGCAGACCAGTAGCCCCAAGATAGGCTATATGGTGCCAACCTTGTGCCAGGCAATAGCGTGTTGCCTTGGTCAGGTCATTATCCTCCTGCTCATCGACTTGTATGAGACGCGAGTGATATTCTGCCGGCACAGAATCGCCATCCCCCACGACGGCCTCAGCCTGAGGCACATGTATGACGGCTCCGTCACAGGCCACCACATGATTGGCATTCTGCAGGATGGCGAGCGGAACGGGGTGCGAGGGAAAGATTCCATTGGCTACTATGACGGCATCAAACTTTTTCATACTTCGTAATCTTTCTCATTTTATTCCATTTGAAATAGCCCGCAACGGCTATCACCACATACAGGCCATAGAGCCCTGCCTTGAAAGGAATCCCCTTCTGCACATAGAGTATACAGCACACAGCATCGACAGCTATCCAAAAGAGCCACTGCTCCACATACTTGCGAGCCAGAGCCCACATGCCGACGAAGCTGAGTGCATTGGTAAACGAGTCCTGCAAAGGGACTGTCGAGTTAGTCCACCTTATTAATATATAATAGATAGTCCCCCACGCGATAAAGAAAAAGACTGTGACAGGGAGATATTTGTCACGCGGCATTTTGATAATGGGCAATGGTTCCTTCTTCTTACGGGTCTTCTTGAACTTCCAGACGTAGAATCCGTAGAGAGCTGCCAGCGTGTAGTAACAGGCCATGCCTGAGTCTCCATAGAGCCCATGGCTCCAATAGAGGTAGATGTCCAATGCAGGCATGATGACTCCCACAAACCACAAGGCGATGCTGGCCCGATACTCCAGCCAGATATATATCAGGCCCAGTATCGTAGTCAGCATGTCAAGCCAGTATGTCTGCAGGAACTCACCCATATCACTTTCTTCTCAACACTAAAAATTAACAGACAAATGAGCCATCATATTGAATGGGGCCGAGGGAGCAAAACCTGCCTCATACTGATCGCTTTCACCCCAGCCCGTGGCAATCACCTTGTCACCTTGCTGAGTAAAGGCCGGCGCTGCCCAACCATTGTTGTCGAACTTGGCCGAGAACAGGTTGTAGAGTGTCAATCCCACCGTGACATCCTTTATGCCCAGCTTGGGCAACTGGAAGTTATAGCTCAGGTCGACATTCGTCGTGAAATGTCCGTCCAGCATCATGCCCACATCTACGAGCTGACCATTGTCATCATGTGTCTGATAGCTCTTAAAGCCAGTGTTCGTCATATACTGCTCACTGACATATTGGCTCTGAACGCTTGCTTTCAGCCCACGATAGTTGAAAGTGAGGATATTGTTCAGGATGAAGTCGGGCGAGAATGCCAGTGGCTGGTTACCCAAGTCGGCCACACCGCCATCCATTAGTTGCACGGTAATACCCTTGACACGGTTCTTAGACCAAGTGGCATTGACATCCCAACGGAACCAGTCTATAGGCTTCAGGGCTGCCTCCAGTTCCACACCCAAACGATAGCTGTCGGGCACGTTACGCGTAATGGCCTCACCTATCTTGTCTATCTCACCTGTCAAGACAAACTGGTCCTTATAGTCCATCCAGTAGAGGTTGGCTCCTGCTGTAAAGAGCTGACTCTGGTACTTGTAGCCCACCTCCAAATCGTTCAGTCTTTCAGCCTTGGGCTGGTCTAGCTCGGCGTTCAGACTGTTCTGGAAATTGTTGCGAGTCGGCTCCTTATGGGCTATGGCGTAGGAGGCATAGACCTTATGGTTGGACGTGATATCATAGTTCAGTCCGAACTTAGGATTAAAGAAATCATACGACTCCTTCATATCGTAGACAATACGCTTATTGGTATCCCAGTTGATCTCGTCCGTGGGACCAACCATCTTGATACCCACATGACGATATTGCAAGTCAACATAAGCGTTCAGACCCGGCACGAAGTCATAGGTGACCTTGCCATAGACGTTGAAGTCGGTTTTCTTGGCATTGTCGTCATAGTATTTATGGTTAGGCTGCAAGGCTGCCAAGGGACTCTTCACCCAAGTGACATAGCCAAAGTGGTCACCATCATACTTATTCCAGCCACCACCCAAGGTTGCCTGCAGGTTCTGATGGTTGTTATAGTTCAGCGAGGCTACCACACCATAGAAGTCATTGAGCATCTTCTTCTGGCGCACCAAGTCACTCTTCGCCCAAGTTTCCTGCGGATCCAGATCATACTCTAAGAGTGTGCGCTTACGCTTATACTCCTCATAGTAGCCGTCACCACGGGTATAGTGCAAAGCGGCATTCAGGTTCAGCACATCGCAAAGACGCTGATTCCAGATGAGCTGGTAGTTCTGCTGGTGGTAGTTGTCCGTCTGGTTGTCATAATAGCGGGTGTTCCCCTCCTCGTCATAGTATTCACCACACGAGTTGTAAGTGCGCCCATATAACGCCTGCTCATATTTCGACGTATAGTTCCAGGCATGATAGGTTTCCTCGACACCATTAAAGGTAATGAACTTCACCATGGTATTATCACCAAACCAGCCTGCCTGCAGGAAATAACTGTTCAGCTTCGTTGAGGCACGGTCCAGATAACCTTTCGAACCGATATTGGAGAGACGGCCCTGAATACCCCAGTGTCCACCCAGCAGTCCCGTGCCGAAACGCAGTGTTTCCTTGTGACTGTAATAAGAACCGCCACTGAGGTCAATGCCAACAAAAGGCTCTATACCGACATTCTCCGTCTGCATATTCAGCGTAGCGCCAAAGGCACCAGCACCATTCGTCGAGGTTCCCACACCACGCTGTATCTGCATCGATTGAACACTACTGGCAAAGTCACCCATGTTCACCCAGTAGAGCTGAGCACTCTCGGCATCATTCATGGGGATGCCATTGGCCGTGATGTTGATACGTGACGGATCTGTACCACGAATGCGCAGCGACGTATAGCCGATACCATTACCTGCATCCGACGTCATGGTCACTGAGGGAGTCAGCGACAGCAAGTACGGAATGTCCTGACCATGGTTGACAGCCTTCAGCTGTTCCTTGCCCATGTTAGTAAATGCCATAGGTGTCTTTCGGGTGGCTCGGGTCGATACCACCTGCACATTCTGTAACTCCACACTCTTCAGCGTGTCTGTCTCTTCTGACTGTGCTGCAAGAGCCACACCCATCATCGACAACATCAAAAATCTTCTCATGTCTCTTTTCCTTATTATTAATAAATAAAATTAAGGGGATTTTTCATACTCTATCATCCCTACGCCGGCATTATCCGTATCAGGTTTGGAGGGTATCATCTCAGCCCACACCCGTGAGCACCCCTTGACAAGCATTTTGCTAAATCGCGTGCAAAGGTACGAATAAATGAGCGAAAAAACAAGAGAAACAAAAAAAATCACCATTTTCTTGAAATTTTCCCCTAAAAAGTTTGCACAATTCAAAAAAACATATTACCTTTGCACCCGCAAATCAGAAATGACGCGCAACCTGCTTCAGTAGCTCAGTTGGTTAGAGCACCTGACTGTTAATCAGGGGGTCGTTGGTTCAAGCCCATCCTGAAGCGCCTTAGAAAGAGTCCTGTAA
>ONLU01000043.1 GCA_900318795.1 uncultured Prevotellaceae bacterium
AAGTGCGATCACTTTGTCGTAATAAAGTCTTTGCTTTTCTGTTCGATAATACTTCATAATGTTGACTTCTTATGAGTCAACTTTTTCCAGGGTAAGACATGCAATTTTACCCTCCCTTCCTCCCGTCACACCCTTCAAACACCGATGTACAAAGGGATTGAGGCACGGGAGGGAAAACAAATATCCCTCCCGTTACCCTCCCGTTTTCACTCCCTTACATTCACGCTGCCTGTAGCTGAGCGCTTTGTAGTAAGTCATATGGCTGGGTGAGGGTAGAGACTCAAAAACGGGAGAGAGACGGGAGGGACAATCATTCTCCCTCCCGTGCCTTAAATGCCGATGTGTAGGGCGTTTGAAGGGTGTGACGGGAGGAAGGGAGGGTAAAATCGAAAAATTCTTTTTTTTCTGTCAATAAGGAACCCTTATCAGTCAATAACATCATGTTATCAATCGATAACCCTTCCTTATCATCCAATAACCATTGGTTTTGGTGGTAGCGATTAGTCCGTAGGCTTCGGACTCTTACTCCGAGCCCTTCGGACTGACAGTCCGAAGGGACGGACAAAAAGTTAGACCTTACTTCTGCAGTCCGAAGTCTGCCTGCTGGGCATTGACTTCTTCAAGGAGACGGGCTTTTTCAGACTCTGTGAGGATAGAAGCATTGTTGGTGTTGCTCGCCTTTTGAGTTGTATGGGCTGTGCGGACCTCCTGGGCGTCGAAACACATGGGCAGGTTGTAGGGGACACTCTCTATCTCCAATTCGGCTGGGGTGGGGGCATGAACGCCAGGGAACTGGACTTCAGCCTTGATCTTGATCTTACCGGCTTGGCGGGTAGAGCGGACGAGGATGGGTGCTGAGCCCCATTCTACGGCACGCGGATTGGCACAGATGCCGGCATCGCCAATGATTTCACCCTCGCCCTCGACGGTGAAGCGGATGTTCTCCTTGGCCAGACGGCGTACGTGACCTAAGTCATCTGTGACCTCACAGACTACTACGACGAAGTCAGAGCCGTCGGCTACCAGTTGGTGTCCCATCTCATCCACACGCAGGCGCAACTTGGTGCTGCGACGTGACGGCATACGCTCGTCGCGGCAGACCACCTTGCCACCGACAATGCCTTCAGCCACCATCTTGACGTTCTGCCAGTTGCGTTGGGTGTAACTCCAGTTGCGGGCTTCGAAGAAGTCCCAGGCATCCTTGAAGACTACGGGTTGTGAAGGCGCATGAGCAGCCTCGCCGTCTGCAGCTCCATAGACAGAACCATGACGAACGGGAAGTGTCCAGCAGTGTTCCCCGTCAAATAGGGTCAGGCGCACGCTGTCGCAATTGGAGAAGACGGTTACATCACGCTCACTGAACTGCGTCATCTCATGGGCGATGCTGACCATGGGCTGTTCAGTTTGCGGCTGTTGCACAGCAGCAAACATCGGAAAAGCGGTCTTGGGCTGACGGAAGGCATCATAGATGCCACCCCAATAGGGATCGGGGTGATAGCCGCGCTGGTGGTCGAAGGGATGCCACTGGCAACCACCGATGAACTGACCGGTAGTCTTGTAGAGCTCGTCGGTGCTCTTGAAGAGCGAGAGAGCCTGCACCAGCTGCGGACGCTCGCCCCATGAGCGTGAGGCGCGGTTCAGGTTGTTGTGGGCATACCAGTCGTCTACCAATTCACCGAACTCACGCGTGAAGATGGGCTGTTTAGGTTTGTCCTCCTTGAAGTCATCGCCAGGCCAGCCGTAGACGACATCATAGTGGTCCTTGACACCAGCAGAGTGGACGTCGGCAGCAGCCACAGGACGGTAGGGGTAGGGATATTCGTCTTTGGTAATCTGCAAGGCCTGCAGGGCGAACTCCTCAGGATAGCGGGTCTCGTTAAGGATAGGCTCCCACATCAGTACACAGGGATGGTTGCGGTCGCGGCGGATGATGCTGCGGGTGTTCTGATGTACCTTCTCGTCCCAGCCCTTGTCCTTGTTCCAATACTGCCAACCAGGAGTGGCTACGATGATGAAGAGTCCCAACTCGTCACAGGCATCCATGAACGACGGGTCTTGCGGATAGTGGGCGGTGCGGATAATGGTAAATCCTGCGTCGCGCAACCGTTTGGCATCGCGCCACTGCTGTGAGTTGGGCAGGGCATTGCCCACATAGGCAAAGTCCTGATGGCGGTTGGCACCCACCAGTTGGTGGTATTTCTTACCATTGAGATAGAAGCCTGGCTTTCGGCCCTGTGCATCATCAGTACGTACGAACTCGAAACTTCGGATACCTATCTTGGTGATGCCGCCGTCGAGCGATTGCTTGCCTTCGCGGATGCGGGTGGTCAAGTTGTATAGACAAGGTGTCTCCGGCGACCATAGCTGTGGGTTCTTGACGGTGAAGTGCTGGGTGACGGTGCGTGTCTCGCCAGGCTTCAGATTGACCTTGGTTTGTTGCTGTGACACGCCAATAGACTGGGCAGGAGCGGATAGGGCTTGCTCAACGGTGATGGTTCGAGGGCGGTTGTCGTTGTTGCGTACCTCGGTGTTGACGTAGACATCAGCACGCTTGTCGCTGATGTTGTCGTAGTGTACGAAGATGCCACCGCCAGCCACCTTATTCTCTTCAACAGCATCGGTGATGGCAACTTTCGACTTGGCAATGAGCCATACGTCACGGTAGATCCCCCCATGATAGGCGAAGTCGAGCGTCATCTGCTTCTTGCCGGGAGGGTAGGTCTTGTCGTCACTATTGTCGGCCTTGACGGCGACGATGATATCGTTGCCTGCAGTACATCCGAGGGCGGTGAGGTTGAGCGTGATGGGCAGGTATCCGCCTTCATGCTTCATCACCTCACGTCCGTTGACATAGATGGTCTGCTTGCCCATGATAGCCTCGAAGTGCAGGATGACATCACGGCCGGCTGTCTCCTTGGGCAGGGTGAAGTGCTTGCGATACCAGGCGATACCCTGATAGTTGCGGCATCCGCTGGCCTCGGCAGGCATCAGTTGTACGCTATGAGGTGTAGAAACCACCTCCCAGGCCTTGTCGTCATAGTTGACGGCCTCGGCACCGGTAATGTCGCCTAAGTGGAAGAGCCATCCGGCATTGAAGTTCCATACCAGTCGTCCGCTCTTTTCCAAGGGGAAGAGGCCTGCGACGGAGTTGTCAATCACCCCAGACCCAGGGGTGGCTGACAGGCAGGGAAGAGTGATGAGCGTTATCAGGAGTGTGGTAAGTATTGATTTCCTTTTCATTTTGCTTACGAGTTATTGGGGATTGTTATAGTCTTTTCCTGTCTGGGTGGTTTGTGGAGTATTTTCCCAGTTGTCCGTGCGGAACGACGATACTGGCAGTCCGTCGTGCATCAGGTCACCGTCAGCCCAGTCCTTGAAGGCATAGCGCACGGCAGCAGGTTGCTTTACCTGGTCGCACTTGACGTAGACGTGGTTGCGCGAAACCCACACCTTGGTGGCAGGATGGAACATCCGGTCCTGACCAGCCACCTCGAAATTCTCCGATGTGGTGCCGTGCTCAAAGTAAACCCACTCTTTGGAACGGTCAAAGGCAATGACGGCGGTATCGTTCTGGAAGGTTACCTCCTTATAGGTAGCAAACTCAGGCAGTCCTTTCACGCCGTAGGTATTGCTAAGTGCCAATAGAGCCAGCCGTTCACCTGCCTGACGTTTCTTGCGCGGATGGATGCCGTACTCCAGACCGGCGTCCATCAGCACCGCCATGCGGGCGTTAGGGATGAGGCTCTCGGCCTTCAACTGCTGTTCGCGCAGATACTGGCTGTCCTTCCAGCCGATGAGCGAGTAGTCATAGGGAGCAATCTGGCAGTAGTAGAATGGGAAGTCGCCTTGTTTCCAGTCGTTGCGCCAGCCCTCGACCATCGCCTTGAGCAATGGGGCATAGTAGTCGTAGCGGGGTACATTGTCCTCGCCCTGATACCAGATGGCCCCCTTCATGGAATAGCCGATGAGCGGCTTCAGCTGTCCGTTATAGAGTGCTGTGGGGCAACGCTGCTGGAGCTTCTTCACATCCGCTTCTGTGACATGCTGATTGACTTTGGGGAACGCTTTCAACCAATCTGCCTGCATCCATGCCTCGCAGGCCGAGCCGCCCCACGAGGTACAGATTAATCCGACGGGTACGCCCAGTGTCTGGCGCAAGGCTCGACCAAAGTAATAAGCCGTAGCCGAGAAGTCACGCACGCTGGCTGCATTGGCTTCGCTCCACTGTCCTGTCACGTCATCGACGGGAGTCAGTGAGGCGTGGCGTTTGACAGTAAACAGTCGCAGGCTGGCATCCTGGCAACGCAGCAGTTCCTCGGTTGTACCCTCGACAGGCTGTTGCTTGAAGCCCTTCATCTGCATCTCCATGTTCGACTGGCCAGAGCATATCCATACCTCGCCAATCATAACGTTGTTCAACATCACCAAATCGCCATCCCTGAAACAGATGGTGTAGGGGCCGCCAGCCTCAGGGGTCTTTACAGTCACCTGAAAATAGCCGTCCTTGCGAGCCGTAGCAGAGTAGGATTGCTTGTCCCAAGGGGTGTCAACCAGAATCTTCTTGCCTGGTTCGGCCCATCCCCACAGCTTGCACTCCGACTGTTGTTGCAGTACCATGTTGTCGCTGAAGAACTTGGGCAGTCTGACTCGCGCCTCTACGAGGCTAAATAAAAAATAAAAAAGAATAAAGAAAATGCCACGTCTCATATATCATCCGTTTAATCCGTTTAATCTGTGGTTGTTATAATTATCGGTGGTTCCAGCAGTCCTGCGGGTAGCAGTCCGTCGCCCTTGGTGCGATACTTGGCATTGGTCCAGATGCCCTCATAGGGAGCCTTGCCCAGGTCCATTCCGCGCAGGGCGTTGTGCCACGTGTTGACTACCTCTATCTCTATCAGGTTCTTGCCCTTTTGCAGCGCACCGGTAATCTCCACTTCATAGGGAGCCGTCCAGGCAATGCCACAGTCCTTGCCGTTCACCCAGACGTGGGCGATATCCTTGACCTCCGGCAGTGACAGCCAGGCCCGTCCAGTGGGCACCTCTCCGGCCTTCAGCTTCCATGTTGTCGTATAGCGGGCATGTCCGCTGAAGTAGCGGATTCTGTCATTCTGATGCTGGCTCCAGTCGAATAGTTCCTGGCCTTTTAATACGATGCCAGACTCGTGGAAATAGACATCCCAAAGCAGACTTCTTATTCCCTCCCTGGGAACGAGTTGTTCCCTCCCTGGGAACGAGTTGTTCCCTCCCTGGGAATAAACAGCCTGCCCGTAGCAGACAAACAGCGAGCCGTAGGCGGGCAGGGTAAGAGTGCCCTGATAGTCGTATGAACGGTCAGTCAGCGGATCGTAAACCACGGCTTTCCCACCATGCTGGCGAAAAACAGGCGAGAAGGTTTGCTGCTGCGCCGTCTGGTTGGCGAGGAAGTAGATGTCCTTGTCCGCTGTCTGACGGTGGGCGTAGGCAATGCCTTCAGGCAATATGGCGTCAGGGGCAATACCGTTCAGTGTAGATTGCTGATAAGGCTTGTCAATCACCATTACCCCCTGCAGCTTCAGTTGGGCTATCTTGTCCTTAGTCTCCTTCGATACCAATGCACCCTCGGGAACGACCAGCACCTTATAGCCGAACGGTTGGTTCAGCAGGGCGTCCTTGTTCATCGAGTCGTACTGGTAACCATGCAGAGGATTAATCCAGTCCTTCAGGTCAACGATGCCTGCCGAGTGCCATACACCGACGGGCGACTCCTCCATCGGCTGTCCGACATTGGCAAGGCGCTGCTGCTCAGAGGCTACACGCTCAGCACCAAACAGTCCTGGCAGCATAGGTACAAGGCGGTCGGGAGTCAATGCACGACTGGGCATTTCCTCCCCGGTAAATACCGCAATATCGACTACAGGCTTGCCCTGCTGTAACAAGGTCTGACAACGGGTGATGTAGTCTACCAAGCCTTTAGCCTCTGGAAACCATGTCTGGTCGCGCTGGAAGAAGAGTCCGATACCGTCGAGCGTCATGCCGGGCTTTCGGTCGAGCCACGGGTTATGCGTGTTGACGTGGAAAAACAAACGGTTCATGCCCAAGGCAAAGTTGCGGTCCAGCAAGGGCTTCACCATCGCCGGTGTCTCGTCCCACACGCCACGCACCTCAGTAAAGCCTTCTGCCTGTACGATGCGCTTGCCATAGACATGGGCACCACTGATGGCGTCCAGCATGTCGGTAGGCTTGTCGTGGGTAGGCGAGTTGAGCCAGTATTCGCCCATCGGCACGTCTACATATTTATAATGCAGGATGCCGTCGCTGACCATCGTAGGGGCCACACTCTCGCTACTGAGGCTGACACCATAGTCGCGTGCCTTCTGTCGGACGGTGGCAAAGAACACCTCATGGACGAGTTCGTTGATGGTTAGTCGGACATCGCGCAACACCTGGTCGCTCTGGGCGGCCGACCCGATGGGGATGCCTATCATGACAGGCAACCAGGGAATGAGGTCGTAGCCCCGACGGGCCTTGAACTCCAGGGCAAACTTGCTGTTCCAGTTCTGCGAGCCACACTCCCACGAATCCACATGCAGGTATTTCACCACACCGGCATGGGGACGCTGCTTGAACAGCCCAAACCATGAGTCCACCTGCTTGCTGACAGCCTCGCTCGAAAACTTGTCGCACTCCAATCCCTTGGCACCACCAGCCGTGGCATTGGTATAGCCCGTCGAGGTATGACCGATGCGAACAATACGGTAGACGTAAGTGGGATTATCCTTCGACTGAAGCTTATAGCCTGTCACGCGGTCACCGTCTAAGGTCAGGCGGGCTATCTCCCGCTGTTGCCAGCAGATGCTGTCAGGCAGTTCCTGCGGATTGGTCTTTGGGGCTATGCGCCACACGTAGCCGGCCTTCCCCTCCCAGTTGTCGATGCGCGGCTGGGTATAAAACGTGGCGTTCTTGAGCCCCAGCCGGGGACGCCATTTGGCAGCATCCAAGTCCTCGCTGCCAGGTTCTGTTCCTGCTGGAGTCCACGACAGTCGCCAATAGCGGCCCTCGGTAGGGAGAATGGCGAAAGTGGTGTTATAGTCGTAGTTCTGCCAGCCCTGACGAGGCGGAACGAGTTGCTTCACCAGTCGGTAGTCTTCGCCGTTGTCTGACACTTCAACCATCATGCGCTGAGCCTGCATATTGGTGCCATTGGCTGCTATTTCTATATTGGTAAACAGCCGTTTGGCTCCCATGTCGATGGCTATCCAAGCTGGTTCGGAGGCGGCAAAGATTCCCTTGGCATTGCGTGTCATCGTTGGAGACATCGTGACGGGATACATCTTCAAGTCGCGCAGGAGGTCGAAGTTGACAGGGAAGGGTTGGAGAGTGTGGTGAGTCAGTGGGATGGCAAAAGTGGCAATGTCCTCGTAATAGCCCTCATGACCCTTGGGACGTGAGAGTGTCAGACCACCTTTCTGGTTTATCAAATCGCCCAACCGTCCTGACACGATGGTATCCGTATAGACTATCTTCTGCATTGACTCCTCGGGCTTAATCCACGGCCCTCCAGCCAATGCAAAACCGTCGCAGACGTGAATGCCCATGTCCAAGCCGAGCGAGTCGGCTTGCGCGAGAGCCACATCCACCTTTCGCCAGAAGTTGTCACTCAGTGCATCGGCCTGTCCTCCGTATTCAGGACGTTCCTGTGCACCCCGGATGGGCATCAGGTAGCAACCGCCCAGTCCCACGTCCTTCATGGCCTTAAGGTCGGCCTTGATGCCAGCTTCACTTACGGCACCGTACATCCAGTACCAGAAGGTCCAAGGCTTATGCGTGTCGGCACGAGTGCCGACACTAAATAATAAATAAAAAATAATAAATAAAGACAGGCGCTTCATATCATTCGTGAAATTCGTGGTTTAGCAATCATTCGAAGTGCAGGATGGCGCTGATGGTTCCTTTTCCCTTGCTCCAGTAGGGCTGTGCCGACGGACCGTTCAGGTCGGTAGTGTTCACCTTGTTGCGTACGGCGGGAATGGCTCTCAGAATGCTGATGCCTGTCTCGGGTAGGGTGTAGAGAAGATGGTCGCGCCCGTCGCGCGGAGTATAGATGCCCACCTTTCCTGTCATCAGTTCGATGCCAATGGCACCTTCGCTGGTGTTCAGCTTCATCCAGTCGACATTCGAGAAGTATCCCTTGAACTCAGGATATTCGAA
The DNA here is from genome assembly GCA_900318795.1 of uncultured Prevotellaceae bacterium. GTDB lineage: Bacteria > Bacteroidota > Bacteroidia > Bacteroidales > Bacteroidaceae > Prevotella. Next base: position 8,188 of record ONLU01000043.1, read on the forward strand.
GGTTTCGCCAGGAATGGGGTCGTTGTAGTCGTTCTGCCAGTAGCCATACTGCGGACCTTCCTGACGATTCTGCCAGATGCGATAGGGCCCCTTACCCACCCATTGCTTGCTCTTGACCAACTGCTCAGGATAGTCGAAGCAGATGCCCATGAGGTCGATGACGCCATTGAAGTAATAATTGACATTCATATACACGCCGCCATCGCCCAAGAAGCGCCACGTCACCTTGTTAACAGAACCGTGCAGGTAGTTGGCTACCAGCGTGCTGTCGCTGAAGGTAAAGCCGTCGAAAGCTCCCTGGTCGGCATACTCCGTATATTGCGTCTTCTTCTGGAAAGCCTCCTTGTCGTCATGATTATAGAAGCCGTCCTGTGAGCGGTCAGCACGCTTGGCGGCCACAAAGCGGGGGCCATTGCTGAACGACAGCTTTTTGCCGTTGACGCTGACACCCATCAGCATACCTGTCTTCTTGGAGAAAGTATATTGGCGCTGACCGTTCTTCACCAAGAGCTGGTCGCCGTCCTCTGTGTATGAGTACTGTTGTGTATTCTTACGCAGCGTGAGTTTGTTGAAGTTGCCTGCCTTTGTCCAGTGCTTGCTACTCCACGTGAATATCTCCTTTCCATAGGGGTCTATGGCTTTCAACTCTTGCACGTCAGCATCTGTCCTTTCGATTTTCAGCCGTGCTTTCTCGCCTGGTGCAGCATCGGGCGAAGGCAACTTCACTTCCTTGATAACCTTGACGTCGGTCTCCCCGTAGGCAGGCATCTTGAGCAGTCTGTAGCTGAACTGACAGTCCTTCAGGTTGGTGAAGTTGTAGCAGTTCTGGATGGTGAAGGCGCCGCTGTCAAAATACAAGACCTGCACAGGGCTCCACACCTCGCGGATGGTATAGAACGAGCCTTCCTTTTCCATGTGCGGACCTACAATGCCGTCGCTGCCGAAGTTACCCATGCAGTCAACGATACCATTCATATCCGTGCGCACCACCCCCTGGTCCATCAGGTCCCACAGGAAACCGCCGGCACAACGGGGATTCGACATCATCAGCTTCCAGTAGTCCTTCAGTCCGGCACCATGACCTCCGTCATACAGTCCGTGCAGGAACTCCGTCGGCATGAAGATTTCCTTCTGCCGCATATACTCTGCCGTCTCACCCCATGAGCGGTAGTGCTTGGTTTCGAAACCGTTGCGATTAGCCCATGGGTAGAGCACCACGCGCTGCTGCGGGTCGTACTTTGAGAATACAGGTTCCAGTTCGTAGTTGAAGCCGCCCTCGTTGCCATTAGACCAGAAGATAATTGACGGGTGGTTGACGTCACGCGTCACCATCTCCTCCACTATTTGCGAACCGATGATGGTCTCGTGTGCCCAGTGCCAGCCCGGCTGTTCGCACTCCACATAGAGCCCCAGCGAGTCACAGGCATCCAGAAACTCCGGGTCGGCAGGATAGTGCGACAGGCGGACGGCATTCATATTCATGCTCTTAATTAGCAGCACATCCTCAATGTTCTTCTGCTTCGACAGTGTGCGGCCAGTCTCCGGACGGAACGAGTGGCGGTTGGCACCCTTCACGATGACCTTTTGACCGTTGATGAACAGGCCATCCTCCTTGCAACCATAGATATGAATACCGGTTTCCTTCCTCTTTGCTTCAGTCTCAAGATAACTATGCCGGTACTCAATGGTGCGGAAACCAAACTTCTGGCGTTCCACATGCAACACCTTGCCACCAGCGTCCTTCAGCGTGAACACGGCAGTATAGAGGTTAGGCTGCTCGGCATTCCATGTCTTGATATTCTTGACGGTGAAGTCCACCTTGGCGCGGTCGCTGCTGATGGAAAGAGGAGAACTCTTTTCCACGGTCTTCCCCTTGGCATCGACAATGTCGATACTCACCGAACAGCCCGGCAGGGCACGGTTCAAGAAAACGTCAGCCATGAAGTGTCCGTCGGCCTTGGCGTCGATGGCAACACGCTGTATGTTCTGTGCAGGCTTTGCTATGATGAACACGGGACGCCAGATGCCACCGAAGTTCCAGTAGTCGGCACGTCGCTCAGCCAGGTTCACCTGAGGAACGCTGCTCTCCTTCAGCACCTCCACCTCCAGGCGGTTCTTCTTCGAACCGAAGAACACACGGTCTGATACGTCAATGGTATGGCGTGTGAAGCCCCCTTGATAAGTGCCATTGCCAGCCTTGCGACCATTGATCTGCACACGTATCTCTGTAAAGGCTGCCTCGAACACTAGTTGTATCTGGCGGCCAGCCCACGCTGCGGGCAGCGTGAACTCATGCTTGTATAGACCCTTCTCGTCGGCAATGCCCTCAGGGGTAGCCTTGCCGTAGAAGCGCATACCATACTGGTAGGTGCCGAAGCCTTGCAGTTCCCAGCACGAGGGAACACCAATCTTGGTCCATTTACCACTATTGCGACCGTCACTGCACTGAAAGTCCCACTGCACCATGTCGTCACACCCGTGACCACTCAAATACTGTCGCTCAGTCTCTTGTGCCTGCGTTGCCAGAGCCATCAGCCCCAGCATCGCCAATAGAAAAGTCCGTCTCATATATAGCTATACATTATATTCTATATATAAGACGGACATGTAATAGAAATGTCGCCATTCTCTCTGCGAGAGTGGCGTTGCAAGTGCAACGCCACAGTTGGTAGTTTGGTATGTCTCACCGTTTGTTTTTCAGTGTCTCACGGCGAACTGGCCGAAGTAGCGGAGGCAGACATCGCGCCATTCGCGGGCATTCTGCAACTGGTCTTCCAGACGTTCGTCGACCTCGCGCCAGCGTTGTTCGTCGACATGGTGGCGCATCAGGTTGTGCCACAGGTTGTGGTGCTGCTCGACGGTGATGACACCGCGGTTGTAGTGGTACTGCAACGACTCCCACAGGGTGGAGCCGTCTTTCATGCGGTAGGTCCAGGGTACGCGGTGGAACCATAGCAGCACGTCTTCAGGGCAAGTCTCAATGTTGTCGTAGAGCTTGGCCATGTCGGGGCGGTACTGGCTGGTGGCATCCGTTCCAGTGTGTGAGCGGTTGAAGCCGATGCTGTCGGGGGTGGCATTGTGATAGTAGACGGGACACCACTCCAGCGGATAGTCCGCCTTGAAGCCTTCAGGTTCAGGGCCGTAGTGGTGGTCGAACTTAAAGATGTGGTGCAGACCCAGTGGCATCATGTAGTCTACGCAGGCCTCGCGGCTCTCGGCCATGACCTGCCCCATGCAGCGTAAGAAGTCGGGGTCGCTGGTAAAGGTTTGCTTCAGCCATTCATTGGCAATTTCTTCAGATGTCAGCTCCGGGTTCCAGGCCAGTCGCCCGAAGGCATACCAGTTGGCTTGCGAGAAATGGTGTCCGCACCAGTTACGGTCCTTGCCAATGTTGGCTACGCCGGCAATGCCCTTCAACTGCCGGGCAGGGACGAAAGAGAAGAACTCCTTCCACATGGGTGCCAGATAGACCAGATGGCGTGACTGGCCAAGGTATTCCTGTGTAATCTGCAGCTCCACCATGTTGGGGGTCTGTCTGATCTGGTCGAACACGGGGCTGTAGGGCTCGCGGGGCTGGAAGTCCAGGGGACCGTTCTTGGTCTGGAGGATGACATTGTCACGGAACTGACCATCCAGCGGTTTGAACTCCGACACGGCCTGCTTGACGCGGTCTTCGCCCTTGTGGTTGGCACCATAGACAAAGCAGCGCCACATGACGATGCCTTTGTAGGGCTTCAGGGCATCGGCCAGCATATTGGCTCCGTCGGCATGAGAGCGGTGGTAGTCGCCAGGACCGGGTTGTCCCTCGCTGTTGGCTTTGACCAGGAAGCCTCCAAAGTCAGGTATCAGTTTGTATATTTCCTTGGCCTTCTTTTTCCACCACTTGGCTACCGACTTGTTCAGCGGGTCAGCCGTCTTGGTGTCGCCCAGTGCCATGGGTGTGGCGAAGTTGATGCTGAGGTAAACCTTGATGCCATAGGGTCGCAGGATGTCGGCTATCTTCCTGACCTCTTTGAGATAGGGTGTGGTCAGCATCTTGGGCGAGGCATTGACATTGTTCAGCACCGAGCCGTTGATGCCGATAGACGCATTGGCGCGGGCATAGTCACGGATGAGCTGTTGGTCCAGATGGAACCACTCGAAGATGCTCTCGCCGGCATAGCCACGCTCGATGGAGCCGTCCAGGTTGTCCCAGTGGTTCAGCAAGCGCAACGGAAACTGTGGATGCGATTCTTTTGACTCTCCACGCAACAAGGCATAGGCGCCATAGAGCAGTCCGATGTCCCGACGGGCAGTGATGGTATGGCCTTGAATGTTGTAGCCGTCATCGTCAGGCATAGTAGCGTCCAGTCGGAGGGTCAAATCTCCGCCTTGATAGTAGGTGGACAGTTCCTGCTTGGCTATGTCGATGGTGGGTGACTGGTGACTGCACGTTACCTTGGCATTCTCTGACCGTTGGTCAGAGTGTGGCGTAGCATGGTTGACGGGCTGGTAGCGCAGCCACAACTGGTGTCCGTCCTCGGCTGACAGGGTCGAGGCAAACACAATAGCGAATAGTGATAATAATAGCTTTTTCATTTTGTATAGAGGTTGTGTGTGTCTTATTGTTTCAGTAGGTTGAGGGGCTGTCGGGGCGCCATGACGTTGTTTACCGATTCGGTGTACTGGGTCAGCTTGGCATTGACACTGAGAGGGAGGTCACGGCTGGACGAGCCGATGTGGAAGGTGTAGCTTCCGGCCTCTGCCAACCACTGGCTGTTGGTATCATCAAACGATGCCAGGTCGCGTGTGGCTATCTGCATGGTCAGCGTCTGGCTCTCACCGGGTTTCAGTTCGCGTGTCTTGGCGAAGGCTTTCAGTTCGTGGACGGGCTTCTGCAACTGTTTCCGGGGGGCAGTCACATACACCTGTGCCACCTCTTTGCCGCTGACGCTTCCTGTGTTCTTGACAGTTACTGAGACGGTGACACCATTGGCACTTGACTTCACCACAGGCTTTGAGAACTCGAAGGTGGTATAGCTCAGTCCGTAGCCGAAGGGATAGGCCACAGGCTTCTGGAAGGTGTCGAAGTAGCGGTAGCCCACATAGATGTCTTCCTCGTGGTTGGTGAAATCCTCACCCTGTATGGGAGCGCCCCAGCCCAACATCTCCTTATAGCTGTACATGTCGTACTCCTTTGGGAAGTTCTTGGTAGAGGGATGGTCGGTAGCGGCTACGGGCCATGTCATGGTCAGCTTGCCGCTGGGGTTTGCCTTGCCCGTCAGCACATCGGCTACACTGTTGCCGCCCTCTTCACCGGGTTGCCAGGCGCAGAGGATGGCGTCCACGCGGTCGCGCCACGAACAGGTTTCCATCACGCTTCCTGAGTTGATGATGACGATAACGGGTTTGCCGGCAGCATGGAACTGGTCGCTGACGCGGAATATCATGTCCTGCTCCAGCTGGCTCAGGTTGAATTCACCATCTATTTTGCGGTCCAGGCCCTCACCGGCCTGACGGCCGATGGTGATGATGGCGGCATCGGCCTCCTGCAGTTCGTGGGCCACACAGCGCTCCGAGATTTCTATTTCGTCGAACTTGGGCTGGCCCTGATCGAGGAACCACATCATGGGATTCTTGTCGGCTTTGAGCTTGGCCTTGGCATAGCGCACGTAGTTTTGGTAAATCTCCGTCAGCAGGGGAGTGGTGGAAACACCGATGTTCTTCAGTCCCTGTACCATGTCGACCACGTAAGGAACGTTGACACAGCCGGAACCCAAGCCGCCCGACATGAAGTCGTAGCTGTTGACACCAAACAGGGCCACTGTCTTGAGGTTGCGAATGGGCAGGGTTGCCACTGACGGGTTGGCGATAGAGGGGGCATTCTTCAGCAGCACCATGCCTTCTGTCGATGACTGGCGGGTGACCTTGGCGTGGGCTGTCAGGTTGGGTTTGTTGCTGAACTTATAGCCCTTGAAGCGTGGTGTTTTGACAATGTACTCCAACATGCGGCGTACATTCTGGTCCACATACTTGATGTCCAGGCGGCCTGCCTTGACAGCCTGCACAATGTCCTCGGCCTGAGCAGGATAGCCCGGCATCATGAGGTCGTTGCCTGCCTCAACCTCCTGTTCTGTAGGCAGCTTCTCGCGTTTGCCTATCCAGTCGGTCATCACAATGCCCTTATATCCCCACTCATCGCGCAGAATGGTGGAGAGCAGGTCTTTGTTGCCTTGGGCATAGACACCATTGATGATGTTATACGACGACATCAGCGTCCAGGGGTCAGACTGGCGTACCGCCATCTCGAAGCCTTTCAGATAGAGTTCGCGCAGGGCCCGTTGGGACAGTCGTTCGTCAACCTTGGTGCGCGACGACTCCTGTGAGTTGACGGCAAAGTGCTTGGCCGACACACCCACACCCTGACTCTGGATGCCCTTGATGACAGCGGCTCCGATAAGTCCCGTCACGATGGGGTCTTCAGAGTAGTATTCGAAGTTGCGTCCGCAGAGGGGAGAGCGGTGCAGGTTCATGCCTGGGCCCAGTATGACATCGACACCATATTCCAGCGTCTCGTTACCGATGGCCTGACCTACCTGCTCCACCAGCTCGGTATTCCAGGTGGAGGCCAGACAGGTGCCGATGGGGAATCCTGTGGCATAGTAGCTGTTGGGGTCATTGTCGCGCTTGGGGTCTATATGTACTCCGGCCGGACCGTCGGCAACCACCGTGGCGGGGATGCCCAGACGGGGAATCTCTACTGTGGTTCCGGCAGCACCGGCCACATATCTCTTCTGGTGACCGAGCATGGCACCTGAACCTACGAAGGAATCGTTGCCACCGCCTACCAGCAGTTGGGCTTTCTCTTCCAGGGTCATGGCTTTCATAACCTCGTCAATATTGCCTGACGTTAGTTTAATTTGTGCAGTCATTGTTGCAGATGTTAACAGGAGCATCGCTCCAGTGATGAATAGTTTTTTCATTCTTATTGATATTAGTATGTCTTAACTCTTAAAGTAAGCTTTCAGCTGTTCGGCATAGTCTGCCAACTCACGCGCGTCGCCGTTGCCATATTGCTGCCAAATCTTCTGGCAAGGAGCCAGTAGTGCACTTTCCGACTTGTCGCGGCGCCTCAGATAGGGGTCGCAATGCTGAAAGACACTCAGTATGTCGACCACCAGCGAGGTGGGAATGCGCATCAGGCGTCCTAACTCCTGCACCTCGGGTGTCTCGCCGACCATGGTGATGGGGGTGAGACGGAAATAGAGGTCCAGCACCATGGTAAGCATGATGGGAGTCAGCCGAGGGTCTTCGCTCAAGGGGCGGAAGTCGCGCTCAAAGGTTTCCTGAACGTCAACGCCTTCAAAGAAATTGCCCCCGCTGTTAAATCCTTTCATGCTGCGCAGCAACTGTACGGCACGGCTCAGACGTCGCGGGTTCTGGCTGTACTCCTGCCAGATGCGCTCAATGCGGGGAATGCGCAGACGGGCTATCTCACCCATACGCTGGTGCAGTTCTTGTGGAGTGATGTGCAGCTCCAGACTCAGCTCAACCATCTGGCGGCTATAGACGGGTTTGATGCCTACAGGCTGGCGCAAATACTGTTGCATCAACAGCAGCCAATAGTCATCCTGCCATAGCCTTCCCGCCTGTTGGTGAGCGTGTAAAGAGTATTGTTTCTTAGCCATTGGACACTTTTTTTTGTATAATAGTTTGCAAATATACGATTTTTTTTCTATATTTGCACACAAATTCACAAAAAACTTGATGAGAAAGATACTGATATTAGTAACCTTGACGTTCTATGCCATCGGTTTACCTGCTCAATCGATACGTGAAGAGATACAAAAGAACATACGCTGTTCAGCAAGCAATTACATGGCATACCCCAATCCCCAGCAGCATGAGCTGACTCCTGCTCCTGGGGGTAAGAAGCCGTTCTATATCAGTCATTATGGCCGTCATGGCTCGCGCTATCATAATTTACCTGCCACCTATGACATTCCTTATCAGACGATGGCTGCTGCCGACAGCTTAGGCAAGTTGACCCCGTTGGGTGCTGATGTGTTGCACCGTCTTGAACTGATTCGCTGCGATGCCAAGGACCATTGGGGTGAGTTGACGGAACTGGGAGCCCGCCAGCATCGTGAGATCATCAAGCGCATGGTGCGTCGCTACCCGGAGATTTTTCGAGGCAGGGTGACTGTCGATGCTCGCAGTACCATGTCGACACGCTGCATTCTCTCTATGGAGTATGCCATGATGCAATTGTCGGAAATGCTGCCTACAGCCCAAATTCATCATAATGCAACCTTCAGGGATATGTACTACCTGAACCAGCAGGACAAGCGGCTGTTTGCCATGAAGATGGACTCTGCCACGCGTGTCCGCTATTTTGAGTTTACCAAGAATTATGAAGACAACTCACGGCTCATGAAGTCGCTCTTCAACGACACTGCATATATCAATAATAAGGTGGATGCGGGCAAGCTGAACTATTTCCTTTTCAAGGTGGCCAGCAATCTGCAGAGCACACATCTTAACAATGCGATGACCCTCTACGACTTGTTCACTGACGAGGAGATTTATCGTAACTGGAAGAAGGAGAATGCCTGGTGGTATATCTGCTATGGAAACTGTCCCATCAATGGCGGTCTTCAGCCTTACACCCAGCGCAACCTGCTTCGTCGCATCATCGAACAGGCCGACAGTTGCATCAGTTTGAAAAAGCCGGGCGCGCAGTTGCGCTTTGGTCACGAAACAGTGCTTCTGCCTTTGGTCTGTCTGCTCGAGGTTGAAGACTATGGACTGTCGACAGATAACCTCGAGTCGCTGGATCGTCGCGGCTGGGCCAACTATCGTATCTTTCCCATGGGTGCCAACCTCCAACTCGTCTTCTATCGCCAGAGTCCTGCCGATGAGGATGTATTGTTCAAGGTGCTGCTCAACGAGAATGAGGTCCATCTGCCGCTGAAGAGCGTGGAGGATGTCTACTACCATTGGAGCGACTTCCGCAAGTATTATCTAAGTAAGCTGGATGCCTATGTGGAACAATAGAATGCTGTTGACAGGGTTGCTGCTTTGTGTGGCGGTGGCAAGTGGGGCGCAGAGCGCGTTCAACATGATTTCCCGTAACCGCAACATCTCAGCCAGCAACTATTGCATCTATCCTGACAGTGTGGAGCCGCCAATGACCGAGGCTCCTAGAGGCAAGAAACCCTTCTATATCTCCCACTATGGCCGTCACGGCTCGCGCTATCTCAGCAACCGTAAAGGCTATGACATCCCCTATCGCATCCTGACCAAGGCCGACAGCTTAGGCAAGCTGACTCCCACGGGCAAGCAGGTGCTGCAGGACCTGAGGATGATACTCAACGACTCAGAGGGACGCTGGGGCGACTTGACGGGACTGGGAAAACGTCAGAGTCGCGACATTGCCCGTCGTATGATGACCCATTTTCCCGAGGTCTTCGAAGGCTGTGCCAATATCGATGCCCGTAGCACTACAGTCAACCGTTGCATTCTGTCCATGGGGTCCGCCATGCAGCAGATGAAGGCACTCAATCCAGCCTTGAACATCTCCATGAAAGCGTCCAAGGCCGATTTGTGGTATATGAACTATCAAGACACGTTGTTGCGCAAGAGCATGGAAACACCTGCGACTCAGGAGGCCTATAAGAAGTTCTGTGCCAAGCGCATCAAGAATCCGCGCCTCATGAACCTGTTGTTCAATGACCCGGAATATGTGAAGGAAGTGGATGAGGAGTGGTTGAACTACTATGTGCTGAAGACGGCCCTCATCCAGCAGAATACCAAGATGGGCGGAAAGAGCAACCTGCTAGACCTCTTTACCTTCGAGGACTTGCATCGGTTCTGGCAGCGCGAGAATGCCTGGTGGTACTTCACCTATGGTCCCTCGCCGTTGAACGGAGGCAAGCAGCCTTTCACCCAGAGGTTCCTGTTACGAAAGATGATAGCAGATGCAGACAGTTGCATCCGACTGCCTAAGCCTGGCGTCCAGTTGCGCTATGGTCACGAGACAGTGGTACTGCCCTTGACGTGTCTGTTGGGCATCAACGGTTTCGACAGCCAGATTATGGATTTGGAGCAGTTGGAACCATCAGGATGGTGGGCTTGTCTGGTGTTCCCCATGGCCTCGAACATACAAATCATATTCTATCGCAGCAGTCCCAAGGACCAGAATGTGCTCGTCAAGGTGCTGCTCAACGAGAAGGAAGTGCGTCTGCCATTGCCTGATGCCTTGGCACCATACTATCATTGGAAGGACTTCCGTGATTACTACCTGAAGAAGCTCAACGCCTACGAAGAGTAACTCTTACCTTTTAACTTGGGTTTCAGGTTTCAAGTTTCTGGTTTCACCTTTTTGCCAGCGCCAGTGCGTACATGCGCATCTGCTTTACCATCGCCAACAGACCGTTGGAGCGAGTGGGAGAGAGGTGTTCCTTCAACCCGATTTTTTCGATGAAGTACAGGTCGGCATCCAGGATTTCCCGGGGCGTATGACCTGACAACACGCGGATGAGCAATGCCACAATACCCTTCACAATCAGCGCATCACTCTCTGCCGTAAAGCGTATCACCCCGTCTTCGTAGTCGGCTTGCAGCCACACACGGCTCTGGCAGCCGTCTATCAGGTTGCTCTCCACCTTGTACTTCTCGTCCAGCGGCTCCTGTTCGTTGCCCAGGTCTATCAGCAACTGGTACTTGTCCATCCAGTCGTCAAAACCAGAGAACTCCTCAATAATCTCGTCCTGTATCTCGTTAATGGTCATATTATCTTGTTATTATGTTATTCTGTTACTATGTCTTTAATGATACTATGTCTTACTCCTTACTCTGTATAATCTTGAACAGCTTGTCACTCGGGCGGACCTTTTCAGGCACCTTGATGCTGACGCGCGTGCCCTGCTGAGCAGTCTGTATGCTGCTGTCATCGTCGTGAATCTCGTCCACCGTGACGTATAGCGCTCCTGTGGTGGGACCCGTGATGAGCATCTTGTCGCCCACGGAGAAGGTGTCTGCCTCTACCGTAAACTCTGCCACACCCAGACGCGAGAAGTACTTCACGCCCTTGCCGATATACTGCTTGCGCTCGGTAGCGTTCGAACCGTAGTTCTTGTTCCACTCGCCCAATAGCTGCCCTTGGTAGTAGCCGTCCCAAAAGCCGCGGTTGAAGACCGTTGCCAGCCTCTCGTCCCACAGGTCCTTCTTCTCCTCCGTAAAGGTGTCGTCCAGCACGCTCTGGATAGCCTCGCGGTAGCACTGTACCACCGTCAGCACATATTCAGGACCACGGGCGCGACCTTCTATCTTGAATACCCGTACGCCACTCTTCATCATGCGGTCTATGAAGCGGATGGTCTTCAGGTCCTTGGGTGACATGATGTACTTGTTGTCTATCTCCAGCTCCGTGCCCGTTTCGCGGTCAGTCACGATGTACGAGCGGCGGCATATCTGCATGCACGCTCCCCGGTTGGCTGAGCGTCCTGTGTTGTCCAGACTCATGTAGCACTTGCCGCTGATGGCCATGCACAACGCTCCGTGACAAAACATCTCGATGCGCACCAGCTCGCCGCTGGGACCCGTGATGTGCTGCTCCTCTATCTGCCGGTAGATGTCAGCCACCTGGTCCAGGTTCAGCTCGCGCGCCAGCACCACTACATCGGCAAACTGGGCATAGAACTTCAGTGCCTCGATGTTCGAGATGTTCAACTGCGTCGAGAGGTGCACCTCCACGCCTTTCTGTCGGCAGTAGGTCATCACCGCCACGTCGCTGGCTATGATGGCTGTAATCTTAGCCTCCTTGGCAGCGTCCACTATCTGGTGCATCAGCTCCAGGTCCTCGCCGTAGATGATGGTGTTCACCGTCAGGTACGACTTCACGCCGTGCTCGCTGCACGTAGCAGCAATCTCGCGCAGGTCGTCAATGGTAAAGTGGTTGGCTGAGTGGGAACGCATGTTCAGCTGTTCCACACCGAAGTACACGCTGCCCGCCCCCGCCTTCAGCGCTGCTGCCAGCGAGTCGCGGCTACCCACAGGAGCCATAATCTCAAAGTCCGATAGTTGCATATCCTGTACCAGTTCTTAAATCGCCTGCGAAGGTACGAAGAAATTCTGAAACTACCAAAAAATTGCCTATCCTAATTCCATCCGCTTACCTCTTATATCATCCTCACCTTCCTGCGGTTCAGTAGCGGCCAGCCTTGTTGCGCTCCAGCAGCAGCTCGTCGAAGTCCTCCCCCGACTCGTCGCCGATGTCCAGCAGGATGACCGCATAGCGCAGCAGCTGCTCCAGTCCTGCCACCCGGATGTCCACTGCACAGCCCGTCAGGTGGTTCGACGTCGGTGCCCCGCCCACCGCCTTGTTCACCGCTGGGCTCCGGTAGCCGCTGTTGATGATGAGCGGTTCCTCCATGCCACCATTCCCGATGTCCGCATACCGCTCGTTCCATCGCTTGCGCAACTTCTCCAGCCAACCGCACACTCGCTTCAAATTATTCACTTGTTCCTCATTTGGAACGTTCTCAATTCCCGTTTTTGTTTTACAAAGCTCTCGGAGCGAAAAATTGACCGAGAGTCTCATTTCTTCATTTTTCATTTCTAATTACTCATTTAACATTGTGTAAACACCCTTTGTAAGAATGTAAGAATGTAAGATTGTAAGGTTTCATCTTTTCTTAGTCCATTGACTCTTACCAGTCTTCTCAACCCAGCCCTCGC
>ONLU01000062.1 GCA_900318795.1 uncultured Prevotellaceae bacterium
GCAGAAGGAAGCTGCTCAGATGATAGGTATCAGTGCTACGACCTTCAGTGACCTGCTTCATGGTCGCAGATCGATGAGTTTCGACATTGCCCGCAGTCTATACAAAGTGCTGGGTGTGCCTGCAGAGGTTGTGCTTGCATAAAAGATTTTATCCATAATAAACGAGGGTATGATAACAACGTTTTACCCTCGTTTTTAGCTATTGACAAAAATGGGACTTGAATTTTAGCAGTATGCTAAGTTTTTTGTACTTTTGCACCCATAAGGCCCCAATGAAGCCACTGCACCCATAAAAGAACGTTAAATACGTTAAAAGTGGCCTTTTGGAAAGCGTATAGAAAGCGTATTTCGAGCTCTGCAATGGCTTTGTTAAACAAAGGTACGGACATCTATACCATAGCCAAACTGATGGGACATAGGTCTGTAACGAGTACTCAAGTCTATGCCAAACTATCAGATGAACAATTGCGCAGGGCTATTCTTAAACTGTAAGAAGCAATCATTCACTTGTTTTCGGGGAATCTCAGAGATGGGGTTCCTCGTTTTAGACTATGACTGTATGTAACAATTTAATGTTAATTATCTCTATTTTGTAAGCAATATGATATAAAATACGGTTATAAACTTTACAATTTTAAAGTAAATAGATGATTTAACAATCAGATTGTATATATCATTACGCCTATATCTATTTTTCTTTGTACCTTTGCCGTCAGATTATTATATAGAAAGGTAAAAGGTATGAATATAAGGATAACAGAACTGACGGACAGCCGAGATTCGGTTAACAAGTGGATGGAGCGTTATGGTGTGCGCTTTGGTGTTTACAAGAACGGTGTGTTCAATGAGCAACTTTTCCCATTTGACCCCGTTCCCCGTATTATTGGGAAGGATGATTGGGCTTATCTGGAGCAGGGCTTGAAGCAGAGAGTGCAGGCACTGAACAAATTTCTGTGGGATGTCTATCATGAGAAGAAAATCATAAAGGACGGTATCGTACCCGAGGAATTCGTATATTCGTCGAAAGGCTATATGCCAGAGTGTGAGCAAATCAATCCGACGGGTGGCGTATATGCCCACATAGCTGGCATTGACTTAGTGGAAGGAAAAAACGGCCAGTGGTATGTGCTGGAGGACAACCTGCGCATACCGAGCGGAGCCAGCTATCCGATGATTGCACGGCAGATAACGCGTCGTGTCGCCCCATCCACCTTTGCCTCGCACACCATCGCGGAGAACCGGGGGTATGCCGACCTGCTGCGCGGTATGATGGATGAGATGAATGACGGACGGGGAATCTCTGTCATTCTGACCCCTGGACGTTATAATTCTGCCTACTTCGAGCATTCCTATCTGGCTGAGAAGACTGGGGCGACGCCTATCCCGGCGACCTGTTCGTGGAGGACAATAAGGTTTATTATTCGGGTATTTATAAGGAACGCACCCGCGTGGGTTGCATCTACCGCCGCGTCAGCGATGAATACATGGATCCGTTGGTGTTCGAGGCATCGTCACTACTCGGCATACCCAATGTGATGCAGGCTTACAAGGCTGGCAACGTAGCACTTGTCAATGCCATTGGAAACGGAGTGGCTGACGACAAAGGCATCTACTATTTCGTGCCGAAGATGGTGGAATACTATCTGGATGAGAAGCCCATCCTTCAGAACGCACCGACCTACCTGCCATATTTCAAGGAAGACTACGACTATGTGCTGTCGAACATACAGCGGCTGGTCATCAAGGATGTCAGCGAGGCAGGAGGCTACGGTGTGGTATTCGGTAAGGATTTGTCGGAAGAGAAACTCGAAGAGCTGAAAACCCTCATCATCAGCCAGCCTCGACGCTGGATTGCCCAGGAGGTCATAGACTTCAAGGATTTGAAAGTGTTGGATGATACCGATTCTTCATCATCAGTTGACGGGTTCGTTGAACGCAAGGCCGACCTGAGGGCATTCGTCGTCAGCGGAAGAGAGACGAAAGTATGGCGCAGTGGCCTGACACGCTTCTCGCGTAATCCGGACTCCTTCGTGGTCAACTCATCGCAGGGAGGCGGATTCAAGGATACGTGGGTCATGGAGGAATAACAAAAAGATATATATATGGTAAAGAATACGATTATATCGGCCAGCAAGGCCAACAGCCTGTTCTGGCTGGGGCGCTACGAGGAGCGCGTCTATATCACGCTCCACCTGATGCGCAAGTGCTATGACAAGATGATAGACGGAGAAATGGAGGATTACTGGCCCTTCTGGCAGAAATTCGACCCGCAGGGCGTTTATCAGACCAATGATGAGTTCACGCTTGGCATGATGTACGACGACAGGAACCCAAGTTCCGTGATGTCGGCTCAAACCAGGGCTATGGACAATGCCATCCTTTTGCGCGAGGAGATTATGTCTGAGACACTAAGCTATCTGGAAATGAGTGTCGCACTATTGAAGAGGTGCAGTGAAAAGCAGGAAACGAATGTCATGATCCTGCAACCCGTCATCGACTGGTCGCTGGCATTCTGGGGAGCTGCAGAGCAGCGGCTGCTGAACCATAAGGCACTGTACATCATGATGATCGGACGCAATATAGAGAACCTCGACATGCTGCTACGCTTTGAATACAGCTACGAGCGCATCACACAGGCATACGACTCGGTGAAACACTATTCGCGTCAATTACCTGGTCTGCTGGACGATCACATAGAGAGTCAGTTGGACAGTCTGATTATCCGCGAGAAATTCAACCTGAGTGACTTAGAATATAAGAACAAACTGCTGGCGTTTGTCAATCAGTTGGTGAGGGTATGAAAAGGTATTTATACAACTACCAGACCATCGTGGAGTTCAGCGAACCAGTGTCGGCACATGCCGTCATGCTGAGGTGCCAGCCCGCAGCCAACGCCTTCCAGACCATCGAGCAGGAGCATATCATCGTTTCGCCCGACTACTGGATGAATGCCGGCACAGACGCTTTCGGCAACCGCATTCTCTTTGGTGGTGCCAGTGAGCCGCATACGGTGTTTGCCTACGTCAGCACGGGCATTGTGGCTACGGAGACCTATTTCCAGAAACAGCGTGGCGAGAACATGTTCCTATACAGCCAGCCTTCACAGCTCACACAACTCAACGATGCGATGCGAGAGGCTGCCTTGACGGACGCAGGGGCAACTACGGCAGAGAAGGCGCGGCAACTGTGCCACAGGGTCTATGAAATGATGGCATACGAGCCTGAGACCACTACGGTTGAAACGCCCGCCGAAGATGCGTTCAGCCGCCAATGCGGCGTATGCCAGGACTATGCACACCTGATGATCGCTTTCTGCCGTGCCAACGGGTTGCCCGCCCGCTACGTGAACGGGTTCCTCGAAGGCACCGGCCAGACCCATGCCTGGGTGGAGGTCTTCGACGGCTATAGCTGGCAGGGCTACGATCCTACCCACGACCGCACACTACTGCAGCAAGGCTATGTCAAGATAGCCCACGGGCGAGACTCAGCCGACTGTCCCGTCAGTCGCGGCATGTTCCGCGGACAGGCAGTACAACAAACACAAATCAGCGTAACATTACAAGAATTATGATAAAGACTATCGTATCGACAGAACTGCCAGTCGATGAGCAGTTCCGCATCCGAAAGAATGTGATACATCACGGCAGGGAGGGACTGCGCTTCTGCGTGGTCACGGGCACGCACGGTGACGAGCTGGAGGGACAGATGGTGTGCTACGAACTATCACGTATCGTCGGCGAGCATCCTGAACAGCTCACGGGTACACTGGAGATCTATCCTGCACTCAATCCGCTTGGCATAGACACCATACAGCGGGGCATACCCAACTTCGACCTCGACATGAACCGCATCTTTCCTGGTGACCCTCAAGGCACCATGGCCGAGCAGACCGCACATGCCATCATCGAAGACATCAAGGGAGCCGACATGGTCATTGATATTCATTCCAGCAATCTCTATCTGCGTGAAACACCGCAGGTGCGGATCAACGTACAGGATGCTGAGTGGCTGGTGCCATTTGCCGAGCACCTTGGCACAGATTTCGTATGGGTACACGATGCTGCCACCGTACTGGAGGCCACGCTGGCCCACTCGCTCAACAGCACGGGTACGCCATGCCTGGTAGTGGAGATGGGTGTCGGCCAGCGCATCAACCACAAGATGTGCCGCCGGCTGGTTGGGGGTATATTACATCTGATGAAACACATGGGTATGTGGCGGGGTGAAGTGCCTGTCGACATACAGCAGCCAATCGTATGTAAGGGCGACCGCGTGACATTCCTTAATTCGGAGACCTCGGGCGTATTCCTTACTGAGCTTAAGTGCGGCATTACAGTCACCGAGGGTCAGACCATCGGCCTGATTGTCGACCCTCTTCGTGGACGGGTGCTCAGCACGGTCACCTCACCCGTCAACGGCTATCTTTTCACCATCCGCGCCTATCCGATTGTCTATGAAGGATCGCTGATGGCCCGGATCTTTAATTCAGGAGAACAAATATGAGAGAAGAGACTATTTTTGAGATGACGTCGCCCTGCCGCGACAGTTTCCGCATTCGCGGCTACCGTTTCGGAGAGGGAGCCAAAACGCTGGCCATCGTGGGAGCCATGAGAGGCGACGAGGTGCAACAGCAGTATATCAGTGCCCAGATAGTGAACCGTTTGGGCTTCATTGAGCGTAACGGGGGCATTGCCAAGGGCAAGAGCATACTGGTCATTCCCTCGTGCAACCCATTCTCGATGAACGTCAGCCGCCGCTTCTGGGCGATGGACAATACCGACATCAACCGCATGTTCCCTGGTTATGCCAACGGAGAGACCACGCAGCGCATTGCCGCTGCCGTCTTCGAGGCCCTGAATGGCTTTGAGTATGGCATCCAACTGGCCAGCTACTACGTGCCAGGCGACTTCATCCCCCATGTCCGTATGCTCAAGACCGGCTATGAGGATGTAGAGACAGCACGCTTGTTCGGTATGCGCTACGTGACGGTCTACCCGCCTCGTCCCTTCGATACCACGCTGCTCAATTATAACTGGCAACTTTGGAACACCAAGGCTTTTTCTGTCTATGCGGGCAAGACCAGCCAGGTTGACCTGACAGCTGGCGACGAGAACGTTGATGCCATCTTGCGTATGATGAGCCGCACGGGCATACTCATTCGCGACTCGGCGGGATCCGCCTACGAGTCGGTGCTCATCGACGAGTCAACCCTGCAGCACATCAAGGCACGTCATGCAGGCATTCTGCTTCGCCTGGTCGATGTAGGTAGTCGTGTGCATCCTGGACAGTCGCTGGCACACATCATCCATCCCTACAACGGTCAGATTCTCAACGATGTCAAGGCCACAAAAGAAGGGACGGTCTTTTTTGCTCATAATCGTCCCGTCGTTCTACAGAATGCCCTGCTGTTTATGGTTCACACCATAGAATTATAGGACTTTCGTATTTTTAAGAAACTAATTACACAAATATTAGAGGCATCCCCAAAGGAATGCCTCTAACTTAAATTACAAATTTCAACACAAATTTACTTGATGAGACCACGATTCTTCATAGTGGCATTGAGCAACGTCAGATAAGTACGCATCTGATACTTGTTGAGTATGTAACGCATCCATTTAACATCGTTCGAAATGGCACGCTTCACCATTGCGTCTCGATCCTTCTTGCCATACACGGCTGCGAACTTCAGCTCGGCTGAGAATGTGTGATGGATCTCCTCTACAGCTTCCTTCTGGTCATCATATAGCCCCAATGCCTTAGAGAGCTTATTCATATTAATGTTCAACTCATAAGCCTCTAAATTGCTTACTTCAGCTGTTTTCTCACCTTCTGCAAATGCTGCTGTTATACTCAGCATAGCTACCATTGTCAAAATCATCTTTTTCATCTTTTTACCCTTTCTTTTCTTTACTCGGGGCAGAGTGTTTGTTTGTTATCCTGTTTGCCCCTACTTTAATACTAAAAATGTTATTTAATGTCTTTTGACGATGCAAAGATACGAAGTTTTTTCAGTTTCTCAAAATAAAAACAAACAATTGTGTTCGCACACAGAGATTAATTGACTCATATCAATCAATTCGTAAAATATGTTATTTTTTGATAATTTAGTGTTAATTCGTTGGTGGACAGAAGTTGATATGCCCGCTCGACCTATGGTCGCTTGCCAGAGTAAGAACGCCTTCATTCAACTCATTGTTGTTTTGTTCAGCTATGAACTTGTCCCGCCATGTTCGACTGCACGAAACAGAGGAATATCCAGAAATCTTCTTTCATTGCTACATTATTAATATGTTACCACGGGAACGTCTCTGGGTCGTTGAGCACGTTCGAACGCAGGTTCAAGATCCGGTTATCCGATGTCAGTCAAGATCACCACACGAGGTTTCAGTTGTGCCTGCACTCCCATTGTCAGAAGGCAGAGTAGCAGGGAAATAAGCAAGTTCTTTCTCATCAGTATCTGTATAATTTGAAATGTTGAATCTGGAATGCTCCTACGGGTATGCGCACATGACGACCTTGATGCGTCTG
>ONLU01000015.1 GCA_900318795.1 uncultured Prevotellaceae bacterium
GTAGTCAATTCAAATCGTCACCGTCAATTTTCTGCTCTAAAACTCTATATTTAAGTAATTTACAAACATCTCCGCTATTTTTTAGTGGACACTAGTGATAAATATTTGTAATAATAGATATATAAAAAGTAGTATAGTATTCTTTATGGAGGGATGCTGGGTTGTGTGGTGGGCGTTGTTTTGAAACTGTCATCTGTCATTTGTCATTCGTCATGATCACATACTAGCCGGCAATAACATGCCCTTATTGCGCAATAACATGCCCTTATTGTGAAATAACATGCCCTTATTGACCAATATGGTTTTTCATGTTGATGAAGCAGGCGGATTGCCGATTACTTTTCTTTGAAGTATGCCCGAGTGAGTTACAAACAGTCGATGGACCTGCACGACATGGCGAAAGGGAAAAAAGGGGGGCTATTATTTGGTAGATTGGCCGAAAATGAGTACCTTTGCACGGATTATAGCGACATTATTTAAATTGTATCAAAATAGAAAGAAATGAAAGCATTTGTATTTCCCGGACAGGGAGCACAGTTTGTAGGTATGGGCAAGGACCTGTACGAGAACAATGAGAAGGCAAAGGAATTGTTTGAGAAGGCTAACGAAATTCTCGGTTACCGCATTACGGACATCATGTTCGAGGGTACCGACGAGGATTTGAAGCAGACGAAGGTGACGCAGCCTGCCGTATTCCTGCACTCGGTCATCAGCGCCATCTGCCTGGGCGACGACTTCAACCCCGAGATGGTGGCCGGTCACTCGCTGGGCGAGTTCTCAGCTCTGGTGGCTGCCGGCGCGCTGTCGTTCGAGGACGGTCTGAAGCTGGTGTACGCCCGTGCCATGGCCATGCAGAAGGCCTGCGAGGCTCAGCCCTCTACGATGGCAGCCATCATCGGTCTGCCCAACGAGAAGGTCGAGGAGGTCTGCGCTGAGGTGAGCAAGATGGGCAAGGGCGTCTGCGTGCCTGCCAACTATAACAACCCCGATCAGCTGGTTATCTCGGGTGACATCGACGCCATCAACGAGGCTTGCGAGCAGCTGAAGGCCGCCGGTGCCAAGCGTGCCCTGCCGCTGAAGGTGGGCGGTGCGTTCCACTCGCCGCTGATGCAGCCCGCCAAGGACGAGCTCCAGGCTGCCATCGAGAAGACTGAGTTCAGCACTCCGAAGTGCCCCATCTATCAGAATGTGGACGCCCTGCCTCATACGGACGCTGCCGAGATCAAGCAGAACCTGATAGCCCAGCTGACCAGCTCGGTGCGCTGGAGCCAGATTGTGGAGCACATGATAGCCGACGGCGCTACGGACTTCACCGAGTGTGGTCCCGGCAAGGCCCTGCAGGGCATGATAGCCAAGATAAACAAAGAGGTCACCGCACACGGAATCGCTTAGTTCACAATGTCCAAAGATCAAAGTCAAAAGGTTATCGTCTATCAGGTCTTTACGCGTTTGTACGGCAACCGTAACACTACGCGCAAGGAGAATGGCACGATAGCCGACAACGGTTGCGGCAAGATGGCCGACTTCACACCCGCCGTGCTGAAGGGCATCGCCAAGATGGGCATCAGCCACGTGTGGTACACCGGCGTCATCCGCCATGCCACACAGACCGATTACAGCCAGTACGGCATTCCCCGCCAGCACCCCGCCGTGGTGAAGGGCAAGGCCGGCTCGCCCTATGCCATTGCCGACTACTACGACATAGACCCTGACCTGGCTGTCGACGTGAAGCTGCGCATGCAGGAGTTCGAACAGCTGGTGCAGCGCACCCACGATGCTGGGCTGAAGGTCATCATCGACTTTGTGCCCAACCACGTGGCGCGCCAGTACAAGTCCGTCTGCAAGCCACGGGGCGTGAAAGACCTGGGCGAGACGGACAATGCCATGATGGGCTTCGACCCGCAGAACAACTTCTACTACTGTCCTGGCCAGCGCTTCATGCCATACTTCGACCTGTATGGCGGTGAGCCAGAACCCTATCTGGAAGAGCCCGCTAAGGCTACAGGCAACGACCACTTCGACAATGCCCCGGGACAGAACGACTGGTACGAGACGGTGAAGCTGAACTACGGCGTAGATTACTATGCCGGCAGGGTAGGCCACTTCGACCCCATGCCCGACACGTGGAAGAAGATGACCGACATCCTGCTGTTCTGGGCCAAGAAGGGCGTCGACGGATTCCGTTGCGACATGGCCGAGATGGTGCCTGCCGAGTTCTGGACGTATGCCACCAAGGTGGTGAAGAGCAAGTACAAGCAGCTGGTCTTCATCGGCGAGGTGTACAATCCCGGCGAGTATCGCCACTACCTGGCGTCAGGCTTCGACTGGCTCTACGACAAGGTGGGCATGTACGACACCATGCGTGCCGTCATCTGCCACCATGCACCGGCATCAGCCATCAGCCATGCCTGGCAGGCTACGGACGACATCCGCGACCACATGCTCTACTTCCTGGAGAACCACGACGAGCAGCGCGTGGCCAGCGACTTCTTTGCCGCCAGCGGATGGAAGGGTGTGCCGGGCATGATAGCCTCGCTGCTGATGCAGCAGAACCCCTTCATGCTGTATGCCGGCGAGGAGTATGGCGAGCGTGGCATGGACCGCGAGGGATTCAGCGGCAACGACGGACGTACCACCATCTTCGACTACTGGAGCGTGGACACCCTTTGCCGTGCTGCCCAGAAGAAGTTGACGGCCGACGAGGAGGCCCTGTTCGACATCCATCAGAAGACCATGCTGCTGGCCCGTCAGGAAAAGGCGGTGACAGACGGTGTGTTCTTCGACCTGATGTACGTGAACGGCCATCTGGAACGCCAGTATGCCTTCCTGCGCTACGCCGAGGGCGAGCTGCTGTTGGTGGTGACCAACTTCGAGGACCGCGACGTGGTGACCGATGTCAACATCCCCGCACATGCCTTTGACTATCTGGGCATCAAGGAGAAGAAGGTCATCGGTACCGACCTGCTGACCAAGGAGAAGCTGGCCATGTCGCTGCGCAAGGACGGCAGCGTCAGGATGGAAATCAAGGCCCGCAGCGGCAGAGTCTGGAAAATCAAGATTTAAGGACTTATGGCAGACGACTATATCCTGAACGAGCATAACAAGGAGGAGTTTCCTCCAGCGCACACGGCCGAGCACCTGCTGAATCAGGTCATGATACGGCTGTTCGGCTGTGAGCGCTCGTACAATGCCCACATAGAGCGCAAGAAGAGCAAGATGAGCTTCTATCTGGACCACAAGCCCACCCGGCAAGAGGAAAAGGAGATAGAGCGCGAAATGCTGCGGCTGATAGACGAGGACCTGCCCGTCACGTTCGAGTTTGTCAGGCGCGACGAGATACCTGCCGGCGTGAAGCTGGACCGGTTGCCCGACGAAGCCTCAGAGACGCTCCGGCTGGTGCGCATAGGCGACTTCGACGTCTGTCCCTGCATCGGCAAGCACGTGCGCTCCACAGGACAGATAGGACGCTTCGAGATGTTGGGTACCAACTGGGACGAACACGAACGGTCGTTCAGAGTAAGATTCAAAATAATAGCCCCGTAACTTACGAGGCTATTTTTTTGTTGCTGATATCGTATTTTCTTTTGCTGCTTCCTGCAGGGCCATGACTCTTTTGCTGCTTCCTACAGGGCAATCTTCATGTAGACGGGGAAGTGGTCGGAATTGGTGATGTCGCCCTTGTAGTAGGTCAGGCCCTTCAGCGACGCGTCGTGGAAGATGTAGTCGATGCGTACGGGCTTGCGCTTGTCGCGCATGGTGTACATGAAGCCGCCGCTGCCGCACTCCTTGAATCCGTCAACCATGTCGCCTAACATGGTGTTGTAAACGTAAGAGTAGGGGATGTCGTTGAAGTCGCCGCAGAGGATGCAGGGCTTCTCGCTGCTGCGCTTCTCGTTGGCTACGGTGACTGCCTGGCCCACACGGAACATCATGCCCAGCATGTAGTTGCCGATGATGGCATTGATGACGCGGTTTTCGCTGAGGTCGATGTCGCTGCCCTGATTACGAAGCTTGCTGGCCTGATGCAGCGTGCGGTTGATGCCCGTGGTCTGCAGGTGGACGTTGAAGACGCGAATCTGCTGTCCGTTCTTGAACTCGATGTCGGCCCACATGGCACTGTTGTTGGTATCGTCGAAGAGTAGCGTCTTGCTGTCCTTGATGGGGTAGCGGCTGAAGATGACCATGTCGCTGCGACCCACCTGCATATAGGGGAAATACTCCTTGTAGGGGATGGAGTTCTTCTTGTCGCCGCTGGTCTCGTTGTACTCCTGCAGACAGAGCACGTCCACCTTCTGACGGCGCATCTCAGCCAGGATGTCGAGTGCCCTGAACCCAGAGGTCTCACGTCCGAACATCGCCACGTTGTAGGTGGCAATCTTCAGGCCGGTCTTGGCCTCGGCGATCTTGTCGTAAGAGCCGAACTGGAAGATGGTGCCGATGTAGGGAACGCAGCAGGCTATGGTGATGATGGGTATCAGTGCGTGAATCCAGCGTCTGCGGATAAGCCAGTAGGGAAGGAGCAGTATGTTGGCGATGATCAGCAAGGGCAGGGCGTAGACCAGCAAGGACCGTGCCGTATTGCCGATAGGTGACACGTCGCCTCCGAAGAGGGCGGTGATGGTAAAGACACTGACAACTATCTGCAGCACAAGAAACATCATGGCTACATATTTATAGACTGCTAATTTTCCCATAGCGATAAAAATTTATTTCTTGATGTATTTTTCTACCGTGTCTAACAAGTCTTCCACACGGAAGGGCTTGGCCATGAACTCGTCGCAGCCGGCAGCCATGGCCTCGCGGATGTTTTCGTCGAAAGCATAGGCACTGAGGGCAATGACGGGGATGTCGTGGTTGACCTCCTTGATGATGCGGGTGGCGTCAAGGCCATTCATCTCGGGCATCCGGATGTCCATGAGGACAAGGTCGGGCCGCTCGTCTTCGCAGGAGGTCACGGCCTCAATACCGTTGTGGGCGCGTACCAGACGATAACGCTTGGAAAGCACTATCCGTACGAGCTCGTAGTTGCTGTCCTCGTCTTCTGCCACGACGATGAGCGGGGCGTTTTGCAAGTTGGTCTTGGTGGTGGCGCGGATGGTACGTGAGTTGTTGGTGGTGATGCGGGTGTTTCTGGCCTTACCGCCTATAGTACCCTCGAACGGCAGTACAAAGCGGAAAGTCGACCCCTCGCCAACCTTAGACTGCACGCTGATTTTTCCGCCCAGCTTTTCCACAATGGTCTTGCAGAGCGACAGCCCCAGACCATAGCCGTTCTGAACTTCGGCGTCGCGTGAGAAGTAGGTGTCGAAAATATTGTTTAAATCCTCCTGGGCAATACCCGTACCGGTGTCGGTCACGAAGAACTCGACTTCCGTACCGTCGTTCAGCAGACGGTAGCCATAGGTGACACTGCCTCGGGTGGTATGCTTCAGAGCGTTGCTAATCAGGTTGGAGAACACCTGAGTGATGCGGTTCTGGTCCGTATTGAGGGCTACCTTCATGTTTGGCTCGCTCCACTCTAGCTGGACTGTGTCAGGACAACGGAACTTGAAGATGTTTTTCAAGTCGCGGCAAAGGTCGTTGAGGTTGGTCATCGACTTCTTGATGGATATCTCGCCAGCCTCCACACGCGAGATGTCGAGGATATCGTCGATGAGCGCCATCAGACGGGTGTTGTTGCTCTCGATGATCTCCATGTATTTCATTCTCTCATCGGGCGAATCGGTCTCTGCCATCACGCGGGAAAAACCCTCGATGGCATTCAGCGGGGTTCGAATTTCGTGGCTCATATTGGCCAGGAACTGCGATTTCATGCGGCTCGCTTGTTCTGCCTTTTGAGTCATCTCCTCGTATTTCTGCAGCTTCTTATTGGCTGATTCCAACTCGTACAGCGTCTTCTGGTACTTGGAGTTGATTTCTGCCAACTTTTTGAGAAGTATTTCGCGTTCGTCTTGATTCATAAATCATAAAGCCAATAATCCGTTGCAAAGTTATGTAAAAATATTGAGAAAGACGAACATTTTAAGATAAATTTTTCAGGCTCTTTTTGCTTTTTCCCATGTGCCGCCTCCCTGGTGGGTTTTCAGATAATGCATTCCGCGGAAGACGTTGATGTTCATGAACAGGAAATAGTAGCAGGCATAGAACAGTTTATTGCTCTTGTTGGTTTTGTCGAACCACCATCCGCAAACTGCTGATAAATAAAATAATATCTGCAGGACGAGAATGATGGTGTAGAGGCTTCCCGCATTCATTGCCACCAGCGTGATGTTCAGCGGAATGAGTGCAAGCAGGGCTATGGGAGTGATGCTCCAGCGCAGCACGCGATGGGATACAAACTGGAAGGCTACTACCAATCTTTTGGACAAATGGTCAGGGTGGCTGGAGTGTGACATGCCAATCATCATGTGACGAAGCCACCACACGCTTTGCAGTCCACCGGCAGCAATACGGCGCTTGCGCTTCGACTCTTCTTCCAGGTTGGCAGAACCGTACTCCATGGCATAGGCATCGGGAGCGTAGGCAATGCGATAGCCCTGGCCCACCAGGCGCATGGACATCACAAAGTCGTCCAGGAGTGCCGTCTCGGGCATGGGTTCGTACAGCTCCGTGCGGATGGCATTCAGTTCGCCGGCAGCACCCATGGCGGAGTAGAGCTCGCTGTCCAGACGTTTCAGGGTGCTCTCGTAGCGCCAGTAGAGACCTTCGCCCTCAGCGGCATTCTGTCCCTCGTGGCGGGCTTTCACGCGCTTCTCGCCTGCAACACAGGCCACCTGCGGGTCCATGAAGCAGCGCACGATTTCGCGTATGGCCTCAGGGTTGATCATGGTGTTGGCATCGGTCATCACGGTGAGTGGTGTCTTCACCTGACTGATGCCGTGGTTCAGGGCTGCTGTCTTGCCTTTCCGTTCAGGAGTGTAGACTATCTCGGCGTCAGGGTAGGCGGCCAGCCGCTCGTTGGTGTCGTCGGTAGTGCCGTCGGTGACCCACATGACGTGGAGTTTGTCCTTGGGATAGTCCAGCTGGCGGGTGTTTTCCATCTTGATGTCTACAACGTCCTGTTCGTTGTAGGCACAGATCATGAGGGTTACGTGGGGGAGTTCGTCATCTGCAGGCAGAACGGCCTTAGCCGTCCTGCCCTTGACGATGCGCTTGAGTTGTACCAGCATCCATAACAGCAACCCGTATCCGAAATAAGTGTAGCATACGAGGAAAAGGCATATCCAGAAGAAAACCTTTAGTGCTGTCATGAAGGTGTGGTTTTAGGAATTTGCTTCAATTTCTTCCTGCATGTCGATGAACTGGCGCTCCTGGTCGTAGAATTCGTACTGCAGGAAGGCGAGTTTCTGTGACGGAATGATACGTACCCCCAAGCCGTACTTCATCTGCCACTGGCGCTTCAGCGACCATATGCCTTGATTGATGTACGCGGCAACGTAGGGGTGGACGTGCAGATAGAACTTGCGGATGCCTATCTTGTTGACTAGGCGGTCAATTTTGCTCTCTAATTGGTCTGTAAACAGGATGGAAGCCTTGATTTTGCCCTTGCCGAAGCAGGTGGGGCAGGTCTCCTCGACATTGACATCCATGGCTGGACGGACACGCTGACGGGTAATCTGCATCAGTCCGAACTTTGACAGCGGCAGGATGTTATGGCGGGCTCTGTCTTTCTGCATGTTCTTGCACATGCGCTCATAGAGCATCTGGCGGTCTTCGGCCAGATTCATGTCGATGAAGTCGACAACGATGATGCCGCCCATATCGCGCAGACGCAGCTGGCGGGCCAGCTCGTCGGCAGCACCCAGGTTCACCTCCAGGGCATTGGCCTCCTGGCCGTTTTCTGCGCGCGTGCGGTTACCGGAGTTGACGTCCACAACGTGCATGGCCTCGGTGTGCTGGATGATGAGGTAGGCACCTCGCTTGTAGTTGACAGTACGTCCGAAACTCGATTTAAGCTGTTTGGTGACGCTGAAGTTGTCGAAAATAGGCAAATTGCCTGTGTACAGTTTGACGATATCCTGCTTTTCGGGGGCTATGAGTGCTACATAGTCCCTTACCTGCTGGAAGACATCCTGGTCGTTGACATAGATACCGTCGTAAGTGGGGTCGAAGACATCGCGAAGCAAGGCCACGGCACGGCTGGTCTCTTCGTAGACCAACTGTGGGACTTTCTCGGCCTTCTCGGCCTTGGTAATGGTGTCTTCCCAACGCTTGACGAGAGCCTTCATCTCCTTGTCGAGCTCTGCCACGCGCTTGCCTTCGGCTGACGTACGTACTATCACGCCGAAGTTCTTGGGGCGGATGCTTTGGACAAGCTGTTTCAGACGGGCTCTCTCCTCGCTTTTCTTGATTTTCGACGAAACCGAAACTTTGTCGCCAAAGGGCATCAGTACCATAAAGCGTCCGGCCAGACTCAGCTCGGCTGTCAGTCGGGGACCCTTGGTAGAGATAGGTTCCTTGACTACCTGTACCAACAGTTCCTGACCCTGTTTCAGGGTGGTCTGTACGCTGCCTTCCTTGGGCAGGTCGGGGAGTCTGGTAGCCTTGGAGATGGGGTAGAGTTTCTTCTTGTCGCTTCTTACCTGTTTCAGGTATTTTTCGTAAGAGCTGTATTGAGTACCCAAGTCAAGATAGTGCAAGAAAGCATCACGCTCAGAGCCTACATCTACGAAGCAGGCGTTGAGTCCGGGCATCAGCTTGCGCACCTTGCCCAGATAGATGTTGCCGACGGAGTAGCTGGCCTCTTCACGCTTCTCGTTCTGGTATTCCACCAGGTTCTTGTCCTCGAGAAGGGCTATGGAAATCTCCTTCGGCTGAACATCGATGATTAGTTCACTTGTCATTTCTCTTGCTTGTTTTTTTAAATTTAAAGGAGCATACCTTAAGAACGTCCGTTCCTCTGGTACACTCCTTTCATTAACCTTTGACTGTCGTCAGAGCTTACTTGCTCTTATGACGATTCTTGCGCAGTCTCTTCTTACGCTTGTGAGTAGCCATCTTGTGGCCCTTCTTCTTTTTTCCGTTTGGCATAATCTTAAAATATTAATGTGAGTTATAATTTTACTTCATTCGCTCGACAAAGCTCTTTGCAGGCTTGAAAGAGGGAATGTCGTGTGCGTCAATAACCAATGTGGTGTTCTTCGAGATGTTACGTGCGGTCTTCTTGGCACGGTGCTTGATGGTAAATGTGCCGAAGCCACGGAGGTAGACGTTCTCCTTATTGTCAGCCATACATGTGCGAATTTCACTCATAAAAGCCTCGACGGTGGCTGCAACGTCTTTTTTAGGAAGGCCCGTGGTTTCAACAATTTTGCTGATAATATCTGCTTTTGTCATTGCTGTATTTTGTTTATTATTTGGTATAATGTTCACAATTTGGACTGCAAAGTTACTAATTTTCAACGTGATATGAAAATATTCTGAGCACTTTTTTCTAAAAAAATATATTTTTCGTATCTTTGCACCACAAATTATATGCTTTTGTAATATGAAACAGACAAAAATAGTGGCCTCAGTAAGTGACAGACGTTGTGACAGCGACTTCATCCGACAGCTGTTCAATGCCGGAGTGAATGTGGTACGCATGAATACTGCCCATGCATCCAAGGAAGGTATTATTAATATAATAAGGAACGTGCGCGAGGTAAGCAACCACATCGGCATCCTGATAGACACCAAGGGTCCCGAGGTGCGTACGACGGGATGTGAAGCGCCCATAGAGTACAAGACGGGCGACGTGGTGAAGATTTTCGGACGTCCCGAGATGGACACCACCCACGACATGATTAATCTGTCATACGAGAACTTTGCAGCCGATGTCTACGAAGGTTGCCATATCTTGTTTGACGATGGTGCCCTGGACATGCTGGTCATAGGCATCAACGGTCCGGCTGTGATTGCCCAGGTGCAGAACGACGGCGTGCTTGGCTCGCACAAGAGTGTCAATGTTCCGGGCGTACACATTGCTCTGCCGCCTTTGACGGACAAGGACCGCAAGAACATCATGCTGGCCATAGAGCAGGACATAGACTTCATCGCTCATTCCTTTGTTCGCTCGGCTGCCGATGTGCGTGCGGTACAGGCCATCCTGGACGCCTACAATTCCGACATTAAGATTATCTCGAAGATTGAAAACCAGGAGGGTGTCGACAATATTGACGAAATCATAGACGCCTCCTATGGCATCATGATAGCTCGCGGTGACTTGGGTATTGAGGTTCCCATTGAACGTATTCCCGGCATTCAGCGGCAGATTATCCGTAAGTGCGTGCAGAAAAAGAAGCCCGTTATCGTGGCTACACAGATGCTGCACTCCATGATTCAGAATCCGCGTCCTACCCGGGCGGAGGTGACTGACATTGCCAATGCCATCTACTATCGTACGGACGCCTTGATGCTGTCTGGTGAGACGGCGTCAGGAAAGTATCCCGTCGAGGCCGTCCGGACCATGGCTGCTATTGCCGAGCAGGCTGAGCACGACCAGTTCAGTCAGGCCAATATAGAACTGCCTTTGTCGGAAAACTGCGACATCCGCGAGTTCATGGCCCATTCAGCTATTGAGGCAACAGAGCGTTTGGGTGTCAAACTGATTATCACAGACTCCAGCACGGGTGACACAGCCCGCAATCTGGCAGCCTTCCGAGGACCTAATCCTGTGTTGGCCATCT
The DNA here is from genome assembly GCA_900318795.1 of uncultured Prevotellaceae bacterium. GTDB lineage: Bacteria > Bacteroidota > Bacteroidia > Bacteroidales > Bacteroidaceae > Prevotella. The sequence goes on from ONLU01000015.1 coordinate 10,668, forward strand.
GCTATCATGACAAGCTACAGCGTCTGCTCAACCTGTCGTATGGTGTCATTCCTGTCTACCAGAAAGAGCACATCGGCTCGGAGAAGCTGTTCCTTGCCGCTGTGCGTATGTTACGTCAGAAAGGCTATGTAGAGCTGGATGACAAGATAGCCTATCTGAGTGGCAATGTGGGAGCTGGAGGCGGAACGAAGTTCCTGGAAGTGAATACCGTCAAAGAGGTGTTTGAACAGAACTATCAGTTCCACTTACCGAAAGTGTAGGGTCTTAAAAAAATAAAAAAAAGAGTGAGTTGGGAGAATTCTCACTTTTTTTCATTATCTTTGCACAAAATTGTGCATAAACGAAATAATGGACCATATAAGAAACTTTTGCATCATTGCGCATATTGACCATGGTAAGTCAACCTTGGCCGACCGTTTGTTGGAATATACCAAGACCATTCAGGTGACGGAGGGCCAGATGCTTGACGACATGGATCTGGAGCGTGAACGTGGCATAACGATTAAGAGCCATGCTATCCAGATGGAATATATGTACAAGGGTGAGAAATACATACTGAATCTGATTGACACTCCGGGACATGTCGACTTCTCCTATGAGGTCAGCCGTTCCATAGCAGCCTGCGAGGGAGCCTTGCTGGTAGTCGATGCTACACAGGGCGTTCAGGCTCAGACCATATCTAACCTGTATCTGGCTATTGACAACGACCTGGAAATCATTCCGGTCATCAATAAAATTGATATGCCCTCGGCAATGCCAGACGAGGTGGAGGACGAAATCGTGGACTTGATAGGCTGTGACCCCGAGGACATTATCCGTGCATCAGGTAAGACGGGCGAAGGCGTTGAGGACATCTTGAATGCGGTGGTAGAGCGTATCCCGCATCCCACAGGTGATGAACAGGCGCCCCTTCAGGCTCTGATTTTCGACTCGGTGTTCAATTCGTTCCGAGGCATCATTGCCTATTTCAAGATTGTCAACGGTGTCATCCGACCTGGCGACAAGGTGAAATTCTTCAATACCGGAATGGAGTACGATGCGGACGAGGTGGGTGTACTCAAGATGGACATGATACCCCGCAAGGAACTCCGTACGGGCGAGGTGGGCTATATCATATCCGGCATCAAGAATGCCAAGGAAGTGAAGGTGGGAGATACCATTACCCATATAGACCGCCCATGCGAGAAAGCCATTGAAGGCTTCCAGGAAGTCAAACCGATGGTGTTTGCCGGCGTCTATCCCATAGATCCTACGGACTATGAGAACCTGCGTGCGTCGTTGGAGAAACTGCAGTTGAACGATGCCTCGCTGACCTTCGTGCCGGAAACTTCTGTGGCATTGGGATTCGGATTCCGTTGCGGATTCCTGGGACTGCTCCACATGGAGATTGTGCAGGAACGTCTGGACCGTGAGTTCGACATGGATGTGATAACCACCGTCCCCAACGTTACCTACATGTGCTATACCAAACAGCACGAGGAAAAAGAGGTGCACAACCCGTCAGGACTGCCTGACCTGACAATGATAGACCATATTGAGGAACCATATATCAAGGCCAGCATCATTACGGCCGCAGACTATATTGGTCCCATCATGACACTCTGCCTTGACAAGCGCGGAGAACTGATAGACCAGCAATATGTTTCCGGCGGACGTGTGGAACTTCGTTTCATGCTGCCACTGGGCGAAATCGTGATTGACTTCTATGACAAGTTGAAGAGTATCTCTAAAGGATATGCCTCTTTTGACTATCACATCGATTCGTTCCGCCCGTCCAAACTGGTCAAGTTGGACATCCTGCTCAATGGTGAGCCGGTCGATGCACTTTCCACGCTGACCCATCAGGATAATGCGGTATCGTTTGGACGGCGTATGTGCGAGAAACTGAAGGAACTCATCCCGCGCCAGCAATTCGACATTGCTATTCAGGCTGCCATCGGGGCCAAGATTATTGCCCGCGAGACCGTCAAACAGGTACGTAAGGATGTTACTGCCAAGTGCTATGGCGGTGATGTGTCGCGAAAGCGCAAGCTACTGGAGAAGCAGAAGCGCGGAAAGAAGCGCATGAAGCAAATCGGCAATGTGGAGGTGCCTCAGAAGGCTTTCCTTGCTGTGCTTAAACTGGACTAATAAGACAACAAAAAGATATAAAAGACCTATGACTACTATCGGACTGACGACACGCGATGTGGCCCGCGAACTGGCCCGGCGCTACAGCACCATGACCCACGAGGAACTTGACGTGCTGGAGAGCATTTTGATACCCAGGAAGTACCAAAAAGGTGAACTGCTGCTGAAAGAAGGCGAAATATGCAGTGGTATCTTCTGGGTTGCTAAGGGATTGGTACGCCAATTCTATTACAAGAACGAAAAGGAACTGACTGAATACATGGCCACCGAGAATACGATTGTGATGAGTATTGAAAGTCTTTTCCGCGAGGAACCAAGCCATCAGCAAATACAGGCTATCGAGCCGACCATCATCTTTGAGTTGCCGAAGGCCGCCCTGGAGCGTGAAGCAGTCCGTAATGTAAACATACAGATGCTCTATCGTAAGATTCTCGAAGAGTCTCTCATCATCTCGCAGGTACATGCTGACATGTTGCGCTTCGAGTCTGCACAGGAACGTTATGCCAAACTGGTAAAGCGCTCTCCGCAGCTGGTGCTCCGTGCTCCGCTGGTCTATATAGCGAGCTACCTCCAGATGACTCCGGAGACCTTGAGTCGTGTCAGAACCTCGGCCTTGATGGCGAAAGACTGACGGTGGAAATTAGAGTAACGTTTCGAATGTAAACATATTCGGAAATTCCTGACAAAGACGGTTGGGAGTTTCCTTGAACAGTCCGAAAAGGGCGCTGCCTGAGCCAGACATGGCTGCATAGGTGGCGCCCATGTCATATAGCCGCTCTTTGACTGCTCCGATTTCTGGATGGAGAGCAAAGACGCTTTCCTCAAAGTCGTTAGTAAGCCCGTCGCGCCAAGTTTCTACAGCCTGACTCACCACCTCGCGGCAGTTCCGCTCAGGATAGTGGGGATGAATGTGGGAGAAAGCCTCTTTCGTTGGGACGGGAATGTCCGGGCGGACTATGCCGATGTGCCATCCTGTTAAGTCCAGACAGATAGGTGTCATGCGCTCGCCGATGCCCTCTGCATAGCAGGGCGTGCTCTTGATGAAGAATGCACAGTCGGCACCCAGCCTGGCTGCATAGGCAATCATCTGCTCGTCGGTCAAATTCAGTTGGAACGACTCGTTCAGCAGGCGTATCATGTAGGCACAGTCGCTTGAACCGCCACCCATGCCAGCCTGAGAGGGTATTCCTTTCCATAGATGTGTGTGGATGCGGGGCAGGGTAGGGAAGTCTGCTTTCAGCAGTTGGTAGGCTCTGACCACCAGATTGCGCTGTTCGTCACCCTCAATAATCATGTTGGTCACTTTCAAGTCGCAGTCGAACGCTGACGGGAACTCCCTATCCATCAACTGTATTTCCAGTACGTCTTTGATGGGTACTGGATAGAATACAGTCTCAAGATTATGGTATCCGTCTGGACGTTTTTCCACCACGTTCAAACCGAGGTTGACTTTTGCAATAGGAAACGCAATCATGGCTAAGCCTCACATAGATGCTCCTGTCTATTTCTGGACAAGAGACTGGATATACTGCTGAAGCGTTTCGCCACGCAAGCCGCGACGAAGGATTTTACCTTGTTGGTCTACAACAATCGTGTGGGGTATGGAGGTTATGTTGAAGTACAGGGCAATCTCGTTCTCCCATCCCTTCAGGTCGCTCATCTGCGGCCAGGTGATGCCCATGGCCTCGGTAGCGTTCAGCCAGGCGTCGCGCTCGTTGTCCAGCGAGATGCCGATGATGCCCAGGCCCTGAGGCTGATACTGCTTGTACAATTCAATCATGAAGGGCATTTCCTGACGACATGGACCACACCACGATGCCCAGAAGTCGATGACGGTCACCTTGTTCTTCTTCACTTCATCCATCAGACTGACCTTTGTTCCGTCAGGAGCCTGCTGTGTGAAGTCGGTAATGGTAGACCCCTCAGCCGTCTTGGCAGCTGTAGCAAGCGTCTGCTGCATGTGCTGGATGGCAGGGCGCTGGCGCATCTCAGCGGGAAGTTTCTCAATGAGGCGTGTGCGCTGTTCGTTGTCTATCAGTTCCTCTGGGTAGTAGGTCAGGAGGAAATAGCCGAATTCGTTGTCGATATTCTTTTCCGTCCGTTTGATAATCATGTTGGCAAAGCGCTTGTTCAGACGGTCAATCTTCTCCATGCCCTGCTTCTGTTCCTCTTCCGTGCAGTTGCCGCCATAGATGTGCTCGGCTATCTTGTTGATTTCCTTGCCGATGACCATCACGGAGTCGTTGAGCTCCTGCCACTGGTCGTTGCAGAGAGTACCGCTGACGCGTGAAGCACCCGGCTCTTCGGTCAGGTGGACACTGATAGTGCCTGGTTCGATAAAGAAGGGAGCGTTGATTTCGTTGCGCTTGGCACTGTATATCATCCACAACGAGGTGGAATCGGCCTCACCGCTCAGCGAGAAACGTCCGTCCTTGACAATCAGCGTGTCGTGAGGTACACCCGTCTCCAAGTCATGGGTCAGAAACAGCGTGTCGCCGTCTTCCAGTCCCTTGACATCGCCAGTGAGCTTGTAACTGTTTGAGTGACAAGCTGTCAGCAGTACGGCACTAAATAATATACTGGTCAGAGATGCTTTCATTGTTGATGACTCTACGGATGGTTTCTGCGAAAAGGTCTGCCACGCTGAGCTGCTTGACTTTGGCGCAGCGCTGGGTGTAGGGTATAGAATCTGTGAAGACAATCTCTTCGAGGGCAGACTCCTGTACTCGGTCGCTGGCAGGACCGCTCATCACACAATGTGAGGCACAGGCCCTGACGGTCTTGGCACCGGCAGCCTTCATGATGTCGGCAGCCTTGGTGATGGTTCCTGCTGTGTCTACCATATCGTCAATGATGACCACATTCTTGCCTTCTACGTCGCCGATAATCTGCATCGATGCTACCACGTTGGCACGGGCACGGGTCTTATTGCACAGCACCAGGGGGCATCCCAGGAACTTGGCATAGGTGTTGGCACGCTTGGAACCGCCTACGTCTGGCGATGCGATGACCAGGTTCTCAAGCTGGAGGCTCTTCAGGTAGGGCAGGATGACATTCGAGGCATAGAGATGGTCGACGGGAACATTGAAGAATCCCTGTATCTGGTCTGCATGGAGATCCATGGTGATGACACGATTGACACCTGCGGCAGAGAGCAGGTCGGCTACAAGTTTGGCACCGATAGACACACGGGGCTTGTCCTTCCTGTCCTGTCGTGCCCAGCCGAAGTAGGGGATTACCGCATTGATGGTACGGGCAGAGGCACGCTTGGCGGCATCAATCATCAGCAACAGTTCCATCAGATTGTCGCTGTTGGGGAATGTGCTCTGAACGAGGAAGATGTCGCGTCCACGAATACTCTCCTCGTAGGATACCGCAAACTCGCCGTCCGAGAACTTGGTGATAAGCAGTTCGCCGAGCGGACAACCCAGACTTTGGCAGATTTTCTCTGCGAGGTACTTTGTGGCTGTACCTGAAAAAACCATGTAGTTTTTGTTAGACATATTATTATCCTATAACTTTACGAAGTTTCTTGAAGTGGTCAATGAGTTCCTGATAGTCGAGCTCCTGGTGTATGTTGAACCGGTTCCAAAGGTCGCCGCTGATGACAACGCCTCCGAAACCAAGGTCCTTGGCTATACGGACTGTATCGATGTTCATGCCGCCCAAGGCATAGACGTGCCGGTCGATGAGGCCCCGATGAGAGGCTTCTTTCAGTTCTGCCTCGGTGAATGAGGCGGTCTTGTCGAGTTCCGTTTGGCTGTTGAAGATGTATTTGAGAAATACATAGTCTGCATTCTTCTTGGCTTCCTTGAGGTCTTCCAGATGGGTACACGTACGGCTGATGTGGCCGCGATAGCCTCTTGGAGCCGGTGTGGTAGCATCGTCAATATGGATACCCCGCAACTTGTACTCTTCTTTCAGGTAGAAATTGCCGTGTACGGTAATCTTGCTGCAGATGTCATCGGCAAGCAATGTGAGAAGACGCTCGGAGTACATGGGCGATGAGCCCGGCTTGAACAGGTGCAAGGCGTCCAGTCCTTCGTCAAAGAGGGAAGCAATGATCTTGTCTTCCTCGACGAAGAACGTGGGTTGTGTCATGACTACGAGTTTCATGCCGCTTTAGTTTGCTGATTCGAATTCTTTGAGGAAGCGGACGTCGTTCTCCGAGAACATGCGGAGGTCTGAGACGCGATACTTCAGGTTGGTGATGCGCTCCACGCCCATACCGAAGGCGTAGCCGCTGTATATCTTCGAGTCAATGCCGCATTGCTCCAGCACGTTGGGGTCTACCATACCGCAGCCCAGAATCTCTACCCAGCCGGTATGCTTGCAGAAGCCGCAGCCTTCGCCGCCGCAGATGAAGCATGATATGTCCATCTCTGCCGAGGGTTCCGTGAAGGGGAAGTAGCTGGGGCGCAGGCGGATTTGTGTGTCGGCTCCGAACATTTCGCGGGCAAACGACAGCAGCACCTGCTTCAGGTCTGTGAACGATACGTTCTTGTCGATATAGAGTCCTTCCACCTGATGGAAGAAACAGTGAGCGCGGGCGGTGATGGCCTCGTTGCGGTAGACACGTCCCGGGCAGATGACACGGATGGGGGCAGTCAGTTTGCCGTCCTCGGTGTGCATATTCTCCATGACGCGGGCCTGAACGCTCGATGTGTGCGAACGCAGCAGGATGTTCTTGGTGACATCGTTAGGGTGCTGACTGACAAAGAAGGTGTCCTGCATGTCGCGGGCAGGATGGTCTGCTGCAAAGTTCATCTTGGTGAACACATGCAGGTCGTCCTCCACCTCAGGACCGTCTGCCAGCACAAAGCCCATGCGTGAGAAGATGTCTATAATCTCGTTCGTAACGATGGTCAGCGGATGGCGTGTGCCCAGCTGAACGGGGTAGGGGGTACGTGTCAGGTCTATGGCGTCGTTGCCAGTTTCCTGCGTAGCACATTCCTCGCGCAACTGGTTGATGCGCTCTGTGGCCAGCGTCTTCAGCTCGTTGATTTTCATGCCGACAGTCTTCTTCTGGTCGGCGGCTACGTTACGGAAATCGTTCATGAGGGCTGTAATCTCGCCCTTCTTGCTCAGATATTTCAGGCGCAGCTGCTCGACTTCCTCGGCATTCCGTGCGCTTAGGGTTTGTACTTCTTTCAGAAGTTCGTCAATCTTGTCAAGTATCATAATCTAATATAGAATTCTATTTTGACTGCAAAGGTACTGCAAACCGAGCGAAAAACCAAATTTATTCCATGATTTTCGCCATTTGCTGTTGCAGTTCTTGGGCTTTCTGTGCAGCAACTTCCGCAAAATCCTCGCCCTGAGAGGCATAGATGATGCCGCGTGACGAGTTGACCAGCAGGCCTATCTCGCCCGGAATCATGCCGTACTTGCAGACTTCCTCCAGACTGCCGCCTTGGGCTCCTACGCCAGGCACCAGCAGGAAGTGGTTGGGGGCTACCTTGCGGATGTCCTTGAACATCTTGCCTTGGGTGGCACCTACCACATACATCATGTTCTCTTCGTTGCCCCATTGCTGGCTCTGGCGCAGCACCTTCTCGAAGAGGCGCTCACTATTCTTGTCCTCTGTCAGCTGGAAGTCCTGGCTGCCCTTGTTCGAGGTCAGCGCCAGCAGGATGACCCACTTGTCGTCATAGCCGAGGAAGGGTGTCACCGAGTCTTCACCCATGTAGGGAGCCACGGTGAGCGCATCCACGTCGTACTGCTCGAAAAAGGTCTGGGCGTACATCTTGGATGTATTGCCAATGTCCCCACGCTTGGCGTCAGCGATGATGAAGTGGTTGGGGTACTCCTCCTTCAGGTAGTCGATGGTGGCTTCGAAAGCGAGGATGCCGTCTACTCCGTAGGCCTCGTAGAAAGCCAGATTGGGCTTGTAGGCTACGCAATAGGGGGCTGTGGCGTCGATGATGAGGGCATTGAACTCGCAGAGAGCGCGGAAGACATAGTCATCGCCGTCCTTCTCCTTGGCCTCGTCAATGATGCACTGGGGTATCTTGTTGATGTCGGTATCGAGACCGACACAGAGAAACGACTGCTTCTCCTTGATTTGTTGTATTAGTTCTTTTCTTGTCATGAAATGCTTTTCTTTATTAATAATAGGATAAATCTTAATAGGTAGAAGACGATTAACCATACCAGCAAATAAAGCCAAAGGCCATGTTCCCGGAACTCTCCGGCGATTGCTGCGGCAATGAATATTGCCAGAAAGTCAGACCATTGCTTCTTGATGCTAGACCATGTCCATTCTTTTTTAACTTCTTTCCAAAATCCCATATTGCTATTATAATTCTGATTCCTTCATGCGTTCTGCATTCTCGGCAACGGTCAGCGCGTCAATCATGGGCTGGATGTCGCCACCCAGGAATCCCTGCAGGTCGTGGGTGGTATAGCCGATGCGATGGTCGGTCACGCGGCCCTGTGGGAAGTTGTAGGTGCGTATCTTGGCAGAGCGGTCACCCGTCGACACCAGTGTCTTACGGCGCGAGGCAATGTCGTCTACATACTTCTGGTGCTCCTTGTCATATATAAAAGTGTACAGGCGCGAAAGAGCACGCTCCTTGTTCTTCGGCTGGTCACGAGTCTCGGTACACTCGATGAGTATCTCCTCCGTTTCGCCCGTATTGGGGTTCTTCCACATATAGCGCAGACGGACACCCGACTCCACCTTGTTCACGTTCTGACCGCCGGCACCCGAGCTGCGGAAGGTGTCCCACTTGATTTCGCCCTCGTTGATATGCACCTCGAACTTGTCAGCCTCGGGCAGTACGGCAACAGTGGCTGCCGAGGTATGCATGCGACCCTGCGTCTCCGTGGCAGGCACACGCTGCACGCGGTGCACGCCTGACTCATATTTCAGCGTGCCATAGACGTCAGCACCCGAGACGGCAAAGTCTATCTCCTTATAGCCGCCCACGGCACCTTCGCTGACGCTGGTGATGCTGAGCTGCCAGCCCTTCGAGTCGCAGAAACTCTTGTACATCTTGAACAAGTCGCCTGCAAACAGGGCAGCCTCGTCGCCACCTGTTCCAGCACGGATTTCCATCTGCACGTTCTTCGCGTCCTCAGGGTCCTTCGGAATCAGCGCAATTTTGATTTCCTCCTCCAGCTTAGGCTGCAGGGCCTCGTTGTCTGCCAGTTCCTCGCGTGCCATCTCCTTCATCTCTGGATCCGTCTCGTTGGCCAGTATGTCCTTGGCCTCCTTGATACTGTTCAGACAGGCTATGTAGCGCTTGCGGGCGTCCATGATGTCGCCCAGGTCCTTGTACTCCTTGGTCAGCTTCACAAAACGGTTCTGGTCGGCAATGACCTCTGGGTCGGTAATCAGCGTAGACACCTCCTCGAAGCGAGCCTCCAGTCCGTCCAGCTTCTGCAAAATACTATTCGTTGTTTCTGCCATTATATGATTCTTTCTCTTTTCGACTGCAAAGGTACGAATAAGTGAGCGAAAAACCAAAGGAAGACGTGTTTTTCTTTGGTTTGCCAAGTTGCGACCTTCCTTGACCAATGTCCAAAGGCTTCATCCCTATTGCACAATTAAGGGCATGTTATTGTGCGATAAGGGCATGTTATTGCGCGATAAGGTATTGTTATTTGGCAATAAGGTATTGACAAATGACAGATGACAGTTTTTTAAACAACAGACCAATAAGAGAGGACTCCCACTATGTGATGTGAGAGTCCTCTTTGATGGCGCTGTAGTTCGTCCTGTCAATAGTCGAAGGTGCCGAACTCGCTCTTGATGGTCAGGCTCCTGGGGCCTTCCTCGATGTGGCCTACCACCTGGGCATCAATGTTGAACGAACGTGAGATGCTGATGACCTGTTCGGCAACCTCGGGACGGACGTAGATCTCCATGCGGTGCCCCATGTTGAACACCTGGTACATCTCCTTCCAGTCGGTTCCGGAGCACTCGTGAATGGCGCGGAAGAGTGGAGGCACGGGGAACATGTTGTCCTTGACGACGCGGCAGTTGTCGCCCACGAAGTGCAGGACCTTGGTCTGTGCACCGCCTGTGCAATGTACCATGCCGTGGATTTCGGGGCGCAGCTCATCGAGCAGGCGCTTGATGACCGGGGCATAGGTGCGGGTAGGGGACAGCACCAGCTGGCCCGCGTCGACAGGTGAGCCGTCAACAGCATCGGTAAGCTGATACTTGCCGCTGTAAACCAGGTCGTCGGGGACGGCATGGTCATACGACTCGGGGTATTTCCCGGCAAGATACTTGGCGAAGACATCATGGCGGGCAGAAGTCAGGCCATTAGAGCCCATGCCGCCGTTGTAGCGCTTCTCGTAGGAGGCTTGTCCTGTGCTGGAAAGACCTACAATGACGTCGCCCGGGCGGATGTTGGCGTTGTCGATAACGTCAGCACGCTTCATGCGGCAGGTTACCGTAGAGTCTACGATGATGGTACGTACCAGGTCGCCGACATCTGCCGTTTCACCTCCAGTGGGCCAGATGCCGATGCCCATGTCGCGCAGTTCGTTCAGCAGTTCGTCGGTACCGTTGATGATGGCCGAGATGACCTCGCCCGGTACAAGCATCTTGTTACGACCGATGGTGCTGGAAACCAGTATGTTGTCTACGGCACCCACGCACAGCAGGTCATCGGTGTTCATCACGATGGCATCCTGGGCGATTCCCTTCCAGACGGAGAGGTCGCCCGTCTCCTTCCAGTACATGTAGGCGAGGCTTGACTTGGTGCCGGCACCGTCAGCATGCATGATGTTACAGTACTCAGGATCTCCTCCCAGAATGTCGGGGATAATCTTGCAGAAGGCCTGCGGAAAGAGACCCTTGTCTATGTTCTTGATGGCGTTGTGGACGTCTTCTTTGGCGGCACTCACGCCACGTTGCATATAGCGGTTGTTCATATACGTGCTAAAGTTTGATGCTGTGATTCAGCATCGTAAAGGACTAGAATTTCACTTGGGGAGCTTTCTCGGCACCAGCCTCTGCCTCGAACTTGGTCATGGTGCTGAAACCGAACATGCCAGCCAGGATGTTCTTGGGGAACTTGCGGATGACGACATTGTACTGCTGTACCACTTCGTTGAACTTGTTGCGGGCCTCGTTAATGCGGTTCTCGGTGCCTTCCAGCTGTACCTGCAGGTCGCGGAAGTTCTCGTTGGCCTTCAGGTCGGGATAGTTTTCCTGAATGGCAATCAAGCGTCCGAGGGCAGCACCCAGTTCGCCCTGAGCCTGCTGGAACTCCTTCAGCTTCTCGGGAGTCATGTTGGTGGGGTCGAGGGTGACCTGAGTAGCCTTGCTGCGGGCGTTGACAACACCCTCCAGGGTCTCTTTCTCGTGTGATGCATACCCCTTGACGGTCTCTACCAGATTGGGTATGAGGTCTGCACGGCGCTGATAGGCCGACTGGACGTTGGCCAAAGCGGTGGTAGCCTTCTCCTGCTCGCCGACCATGGAGTTGTAACTACTTGCAGCCCAACCGCCAATGAGGACAACGGCTGCGATAATTGCGATAAGGGATTTACTGATTTTCATAATTTTATTGTTTCGACATTATTATATTATTACATTCCGATGTTCCGACAATACGTTATTACGGCATTACGAAGTTTTCTACCATCTCGAAGTGGCACCGCCGCCACCAAAAGAGCCTCCGCCAAAGGACCCTCCGCTGAAGCCGCCTCCGCCGCCTCCTCCCCCGAAGCCTCCTCCGCCGAAGCCGCCGCCTCTACCGCCAAAACTGACGTGTTCCACCACTTGGAAGGGATTGACGATGAGGGGTACCGTACCTAATAGTCCCAGCCATTGATACTTACGGTTCAGGCGAAGATAGAAGATGCACCACCCTGTGAGGAAAAGGAAGGCCAGTCCGATGGCAGCAGCAGCCTCGTCGTCGAGTTCATCGTCATGCTGACCAGACAGTTGCGACATCTGCGGCAGCTCTTTCTTCTGCAGGGTGGAGTAAACGGCTTCCACGAGATACACCATACCGCTGTCGGGCATCTCGGCACGCATGGCAGGTACGACGTACTGCTGTTCCAGCCGGTGGCACTCGGCATCGGTCAGGTCGCCCTCCAAAGAGCGTCCCGGAGACATGTTGATGCTGTGGTCCTGATAGCCCACTACCACCATCAGTCCTTTGTCTCCATAGCCTACGCCGTACTTGTTGCCGACATCCTGTGCCATGCGGAAGGGGTCGTCGTTCTCAATGTGGTTGACAACAATGACGACAGACTGGATGCCCAGTTCTTTTTCAAGCTTCTGGAGCGTGATGTTCATGCGGTCTACTGCTCCCTGAGTCAGCACACTGTCGGGATTGGAAACATACTGTGTAGCGTCTTGCAGATAGGGGATGGGAATGTTCTCCGCATTCCAATAGATTGTCTCAGAAGAGGCGCCATCGCCATCCATCAGGGTACTGGAAGTAGGAGCGCTTTCGTCAGCAGGCATGTAAGCTCCGCAGCATACCATTGCCAGAAGAACGCCGACGACGAAAGTCCATCCCCAGATTTTGCGCCAACGGAACCATTCTGGGTTGGCCAGCTTGTAGTCGTTGAACAGCTGGCGGCGCTTACGCATGTATTCACCTTTCAGCACATCGTACTTTTGAGAGTATTGACGACGCAGACGTGAGGAGCCTAAATTCAGCACGGACTGGCTCGTCTCCATGTCATAGGAGGCTATGAGCGCGCGGATGGCGTCGTTGTACTGTCGTGTCAGCGTGTTCAGACTCTCGATATAGGTGCTCATATCTTATGGGGTATACTATTGTGGTACAGCACAGACATTCATTACTTCTCGTGCCAGAATTCCCAGGAGGCAAATGCCTGCAGGAGCAGCATCTCCAGGCCGTTCTTGGTCTGTGCACCATATTGTGCACCACGCTTCATGAACAGCGTCTCGTCGGGATTGTAGATGAGGTCGTAGAGGATGGTATGGGAGTCCATTGCCTCGTAAGGCAGCAGCGGACACTCTTCGGTCTTGGGATACATGCCTATGGGCGTGCAGTTGACGATGACGTTGTACTCCTTGATGACTTCAGGTGTGATGTCCTGGTACCTGATAGTCCCCTCCTTCTCGTAGCGGCTTACAAAGACCGTCTCGAGCCCCAGGTTGCGCAGTCCGTAGTCGATGGCCTTGGAGGCACCGCCAGTACCCAGGACGAGTGCTTTCTTGTGCCACTTCTTGTCGAGCATGGGCTCAATGCTCTTGGTAAATCCGATGACGTCAGAGTTGTATCCCTTGAGTTTGATGTCCTTGCCCTGATGGGTCACGCGGATGACGTTGACGGCACCTATGGCTCGCGCTTCCGGCGAGATGCTGTCAAGGAAGGGCAATACTTTCTCTTTGTAGGGAATGGTAACGTTCAGTCCGCGCAGTTCGGGATTGGAGTCCAGCACCTCAGAGAGATTGTCGATGTTGGGGATCTCAAAGTTCTCGTACACGGCATCGATGTCTTCGTCGTGAAACTTCTGGTTGAAGTAGCTGATGGAGAACGAGTGTCCCAGGGGGAATCCGATAAGTCCGTACTTTTCCATAATACTATCATTCTATTTAGTTGCAAAATACATGGTGCAGATGCCAAAGGTAAGCCGCTTGAAGCGGGCTTGTGAGAATCCTGCCTTCTTCAGGATATCTGTCATCCGTTCCCCTTGGGGGAAGGCCTCAATGGTTTTAGTCAGGTATGAGTAGGCAGACTGGTCCTTGGAGATGAGTCGTCCGTAAAGAGGCAGTACGGTGTGGCTGTATATTCGGAACAGCTGCTTCATGGGAAATGCCACGGGTGAAGTCAGCTCAACGATGCTGAGGTTTCCCCCCTTGCGGAGCACCCGGCAAATCTCTGCCAGTCCGCGGTCCAGATCGGCAAAGTTACGTATGCCGAAAGCAGCAGTCACGGCGTCGAAGGTATTGTCTTCGTACGTCAGGCTCATGCAGTCCTGACGCTCGAAGCTGATTTGTGAGTCCAGTCGCAGTTTGGCCACCTTCTGTCTCCCGATATCCATCATTCCTTCGCTGATGTCAACGGCCTTGATGTTGACTTGGGGGAGCATCCGGGCAGCCTGGATGGCAAAGTCGCCAGTTCCGGTGGCAATGTCAAGCAGGCTCTGTGGACGGTAGGGTAGCAACTGTCGGATGGCTTTGCGCCGCCAGCCTTTATCGATGTCCCACGAGAGCCGATGATTCAGCGTGTCGTAGGTAGGGGCGATGTTGTCGAACATCTGCTCCACCTGCTGAGCTTTGTCGCCGCTGTTATAGGGCTTGATGATCTCTTGTTGGTACATATTCGCTGCAGACCGGCAAAATGGTCGTGAATGGGGTTATTTACGGGTTTTGAGGTAGTCGCTGACGTTCTGCTCGATGCGCTGGGCCAGGTCGGCGTTGTCTGCTGCTTTCTCGAAACGCTCACCGGTAATGTGCTCGTAGAGCTCGATGTAGCGGTCGGAAACACTCTCTGCATACTCGTCAGTAATCTCGGGCATCTGCTGTCCGGGCTCGTTCATGAAGTTGTGCTCGATGAGCCATTGGCGTACGAACTCCTTAGACAGCTGGCGCTGAGGCTCTCCCTTGGCCAGTTTCTCCTCGTAGCCGTCAGCATAGAAATAGCGGCTGGAGTCTGGGGTATGAATCTCGTCGATGAGATATACCTTGCCGTCGCGTTTGCCAAACTCGTACTTGGTGTCAACCAGAATCAGTCCGCGCTTGGCGGCAATCTCCTGACCACGGGCAAAAATCTTGCGGGTGTAGTCCTCCATGATGGCGTAGTCTTCGGCAGATACCAGTCCCTGGGCAATGATTTCTTCCTTGGAGATGTTCATGTCGTGCCCCTCGTCCGCTTTGGTTGTCGGTGTGATGATGGGTTCGGGGAAACGCTCGTTCTCCTTCATGCCGTCAGGCAACTTCACGCCGCACAGTTCGCGGCAGCCGTTCTTGTATTCGCGCCAGGCAGACCCCGTCAGGATGCTGCGGATGATCATCTCCACGCGGAACCCCTCGCACTTCAAGCCAACAGTGACCATGGGGTCGGGAGTGGCCAGTTTCCAGTTGGGGCAGATGTCTGTTGTGGCGTCCAGGAACTTGGCTGCAATCTGGTTCAGTACCTGTCCTTTGTAGGGGATTCCCTTGGGCAGGATGACGTCGAAGGCCGAGATGCGGTCGGTTGCCACCATCACCATCAGGTCATCATTGATGTTGTACACATCGCGCACCTTGCCATGGTACACGCTCTTTTGTCCTTCAAAGTTGAAGTCAGTCTTTGTTAATGCTTTCATCGCTATTATTGTTTTTATCAAATCTTTCGTATGCGTTGACAATGCGGGTGACGAGTTTATGGCGTACGATGTCCTTGCGGTCCAGTTCCACCACGCCAATGCCCTCGATGCCGCCAAGGATATGCAAAGCCTCTACAAGTCCGCTCTTCTGGCTGCGGGGCAGGTCTATCTGCGTCATGTCGCCCGTGATGATCATCTTGGTGTTCCATCCCATGCGGGTCAGGAACATGCGGATTTGCTGGGGGGTGGTATTCTGTGCCTCGTCCAGAATGACTACCGCGTCACTCAGTGTTCGTCCGCGCATGAAAGCCAGCGGGGCAATCTGTATGACGTGGCGTTCCATCATCTCCTGCAGCTTCATCTGGGGCAGCATGTCCTCCAGGGCGTCATACAGAGGCTGCAGATAAGGGTCTATCTTGTCCTTCATGTCGCCCGGCAGGAATCCCAGCTTCTCACCAGCCTCTACGGCAGGGCGTGAAAGGATGATTTTCTTGGCAGTCTTCTCCTTCAGTGCTCGCACGGCCAGTGCGATGGAGAGGTAGGTCTTACCCGTTCCCGCAGGTCCCACGGCGAACACCATGTCGTTCTCGTTGTAGGCGTCGATGAGCCGTTGCTGGTTTTCCGAGCGGGCCTTGATGGCACGTCCCGACATGGAGTAGCAGACCACTCCTTCAGGCACCTCGTCTTTGGTGCGGTGTCCCTTCACGATGTCCAGGATGTCCTCCTCTTTCAGCGCATTGAAGCGAATTACGTGCTGGCGCAACTTCTCCGTGGCTTCCTCGAAGGCAGCCATCTGCTCCTCGTCTCCCAGAATGCGGATGACATTGTCGCGAGCCACAATGCGCAGCTTCGGGTAGAGAGCCCGTAGCATCTGCAAGTGTTGATTTCCTATTCCGTAGAACACCACAGGGTCGATGTCCTCTAATACAATATGCTTCTCTATCACGTACGTTCCAGTGTTAATTGTCCGCAAAGGTACGAATTTAATTTGAAACCACCAAATATTTGTCTAATTCAAATAATATTAGTAACTTTGCAGCCCAAAGTAACTTAGCTTGCTGTTATGAGATATAATACGAACACACAGGGAGAATACGAGCATCTGACGGTCAGTCAGGAGCAGCCCTTGCTGGAATTCCTGCTTGAGCATGTCCACCAGAGCCGTACCAAGGTGAAACAAACCTTGCAGGGACAGGGCATCAAGGTGAATGGCAAGACAGTGACGCAGTTCGACTATCCACTGAAGCCAGGCATGAAGGTGGCGGTGTCGAAGACCAAGCGCAACCAGCAGCCATTCCGCAGCCGTTATGTGAAGATTGTGTATGAGGACCGCTGGCTGATCGTGATAGAGAAGCAGCCGGGCATTCTCTCCATGGCTGCCGGTCATTCCACCCTCAACGTCAAGAGCGTGTTGGACGACTATTTCAGGAAGTCGCGCCAGAATTGCACGGCACACGTTGTGCATCGACTGGACCGAGACACCTCCGGACTGATGATCTACGCCAAGGACATGGATACCGAGCAGGCCCTGGAGCGCAATTGGCATGAGGTGGTGTACGACCGCCGCTATGTGGCTGTCCTTAGTGGCGAGATGGAGCAGGACGAAGGTACCATCGCCAACTGGCTGAAAGACAACAAGGCCTATGTGACCTATTCCTCGCCGGTGGATAACGGTGGCAAATATGCCGTTACCCACTTCCATGTGATGGATCGCACCACGGATCACTCGTTGGTGGAATTCAAACTGGAGACAGGTCGCAAGAACCAGATTCGTGTGCATGCGGCAGATATGGGACATCCCGTGTGCGGTGACTCAAAGTATGGTAATGGCGACGACCCTCTGCATCGTCTTTGTCTGCATGCCTGGCTGTTGTGCTTCTATCATCCCGTGACGCGTCAGCCCATGGAGTTCGAGACCCCTCTGCCTGCCACGTTCAGACACCTGTTTAAATAAAATAGACTTTTCAACGATTGAGATATGGAAAACCTGACTTCCTACCTTGCCATTCTGGCATTGATTATCATTGGATTCCTTGTGGTGAAGAAGGTGGCTTCGTGCATGATCAAGAGCGTGGTCACCATCATCCTCTTCCTGGCAGCCATCGCCATCTACTGGCTTTACCTCAAGTAAGTTGCTGGCGGGGTTAGACGAGCAATAGCTCCTGGGCTACCTGGCGGGGTCAGACGAGCAGTAGCCCCAGGGCTACCGTCAGTCCGTAGACAAACATGTTGCGCGCAGTTTCGCCAAGGCACTCATTCAGCTGCCTGCCGAAGTTGATGCGTTTCAGTTTGAGCCAGGTGTAGATGTGCATCAGCAGGTAGATCAAGGGCAGCACGAAGGCCAGTACATGACCGTTCAGCCAGAACACCACTCCCAGCAGGCAGGCCACCATTCCCAGTATCAGGTAGAGCCATTCTGCGGCTTCGCTGCCGATTCTGACCACCAAGGTCATCTTCCCGTCGCGCTCGTCATTATAGCGGTCGCGATAGTTGTTGACGATGAGCAGTCCGTCAATGACCAGTCCACAGGCAATAGAAGCCACGAAGACTTGCCACGTCAGCGTGTGCAGCTGGATGTAGTAGGTGCAGCAGACCGGTACGATGCCGAAGAACACCAGTACCAATACGTCCCCCAGTCCCATATACGACAAATGGGTAGTGTACAGGAAGCAGAACACCACACACAGCAGGCCCACCAGAATCATCTCCAGTCCTCCGTAGTAGACCAGCGGCAGTCCCACCAGACATGCCAGCACCGTAGTGGACGCAATGGCCTGCTTCATGGAGTCCGTCTTTACCCATCCCTGCGTACAAGCCCTCAGGGGACCTAACCGTGAGGCGCTGTCGTCGTTGCCCTTGGCATAGTCGAAGAAGTCGTTGACGAAGTTGGCGTCAATCTGCATGATGAAGGCAAACAGCAGGCACAGCGCGGCTGCCGTCCAGCTGAACACGTCGTCCCCATACTCCTGGGCGTCGACAAAAGCCAGTGCCACGCCAATCATGACAGGTACGGCAGCTCCAGAAAGCGTTTTCGGGCGTGCTGCCAGCAACCAAGCCTGCAGAGAGTCCTGCCTGACGTTTTGTTCGCTCAACATAGATACCCTTTCTCTTGTCATGTTATTCCGATGTGCTTTCTTCTTTGAAAATCCTGTCGAACACAGGGCGCATCTTGTCGGACTCCGCTATCAGCTGGCGAAGTTCGTTGAGTTTCCGCTCGTTTTCAGAACCTTGTATCCATAGCTTGATATAGCCGTTGACACTGTATTTTTCGTTCATGTGCTGCATGAACCGGCGCCAGTGTCCCTCGGTTTCCAGTTCGGGGTAGTTGCTCAGCCCGAATTGGATAGTGCGGCGGATGACGGTCTCTGGTTCTATGTCCCTGTCGGCTTCAGCCACAATCTTGCCATAGACGCTTCTGGGAGTCCTTGATGCCGAGGCGCGATGGTCTTCCACCGCCTCCTTCATCAGCTTCAGCTGTTCTGCTGAAAACCAGCGTTTCAGCCGGGCGTCCTGCATGAGGATCTTGCCACTGGTGATGTGGTGGACCGCCCTGGGCCCTGATAGCCCCAGGTCGTGGTAGGCAGCTATGACGTATGCCATGTCCAGGTCAGCCCCAATCTTGCGAGCCAGGTCGAGTGAGCGGCGTATGACCCTCGTGGCATGTTCCATGTTATGGCCTTTGTCAAAGGCTGCATATTGTGGAAGTATCTGGGTCTCCACAAATTCCACCAGGTCGAGTGAGGGGTTCTGCGTCATCATGTGTCTGTTAATTAAAGAAGTTCCACGATACGCCGAAACGCAGTGTCCTGCTGTTCATGGGGTAGTGGGGAGTCAGGAAATACATCTTGTTGCCCGAACCGGAATTGACGTGGCTCATGGCAACGAAGAAGCGTGCGCGCTTCAGGTGGAAGTTGGCGTAGACGTCGACGTAGGGGTAAGCGCCCAGCTTGACACGGCAGTCGGCATTCTTCTGTACGGCAAACTGTCCGATGTATGGCAGGTAGTCCGGTGCGTCGTACTCGGTGAAGTAGGTCACATTGGCACCCAGCTCCGTGCTCAGCACGCGGGCAATCTTGAACTTCAGGTAGAGGTTGCTGAACACATTCAGCTTCGGCAGGCACAGCACGTCCTGGTTGCTGGAGTTCTGGAAAGTGATGACGTTTTCCCAATTGAGAATGCCCAGACGGAAATTCTGCATCAGCTGAGCGGTCAGGATGTTGATGCTGGATCCCTCCTGATAGACCCCGCCTGTCAGTCCTATGCGGTTGTGGTTGGAGTCCATGGCATAGTTCATGCCGAAGTAGGTGTAGTTCTTGATTTGTGTGACTGCCACGCGCAGATGGGTGTTAGTCTTGCGATAGCTGAACAAACCCTCCACATGTGTCCTGGTCTCTTTGTCCAGCGAGGTGTCCCACCAGAGGAACTTAGAGTGGTAGCTCTCCTGGAATGTTCCCGGCTGTATGCGGTGCAAGTATGCCTTGGCAGCCAGCGTCACCGTGTCGCCGAAGAGCCGGAAGTTGACGTCGGTGTTGAAGTCCAGAGCCAGCGAGCCGGCATCCATGCCCGTCACGCCCAGTTCGGCAATGAGGTTGAAGTGGAAGGCCTTGCCCTGCATTCTTGACAGTTGTCCGCCCACGTTCAGGCTGTGTCCTGTCCGCTTGCCCATCACGTAGCCCGTGGAGTCGGCATTGAACTCAGGCATCTTGAAGTTGCGGTTCTCATACGATATGAAACCCTTCAGCCCCGCCTTCATGTATTTGTTGAATCCCTCCAGCAGCGCAATGGCGAAGGTGTTCTTGATAGACAGGTATTTGGTCTTGTCGAATATGGAGTCCTGGATGTAGGCACCTTCGTCGTTCTTCTCGTAGTACTTCTTGGCAAAGTAGTCGTCGGGGGTGTCGTAGGCCTGATAGATGCGGTCGTGGTTGTTGAGCTCTACCGTGTGGATGAAGCTTGTCACGGGCACGAATTCGCGCTTCATGGTGGCATCGATGGAGTCTTCAACCTCCTTGGCGTGCTTCAGGCTGTCCAGCTGGGCCTGCGACTGCACCTTGATGCGGGCGCTGTCAGCGAGTACGGGCTTCTTGTCTGCTTCAGGCGCATCGCCCATGATGACGGCACCGTCTGGGCGTCCGGCAGGCTGTGTGTCCTTCACCTTCGCCCCCTTTCGTCCCGACTCCATGGGCTGGTCCTTGCCACGCTCTTCGCGCTCTCGCTTCTGCTGGGCAGACTTCTGTGCAAACTGTTTGGCTTTGATTTCCGCATCGGTCATCTTGACCTTGCGGTAGAAGCCTATATTATAGCGGTGTGACAGGAAGAAATGCTGTGAGTTGTTGCGGTTCCAGTTGGACTTGAGCACCGTGGGAATCTCGTCCTCGTTGAATGAGGACTCCTGAGCCTCGGGGTGGGTGATGTATTCATCGTTGACGATACCGCCGCTCTCCGTAGCCTTGCGATGGTGGAAGGTGAGCAGGGTGTGCATCTGGTACTGGTCGCCGATGTAGGACCCGAAGAGAGTAGCCCGGAAGTGCGAGTTGTTCTGGTTGGCATAGTAGCCCGTGGCATAGTGGTAGTCCAGGTCGAAGCCCATGCCGACGCGCTTGCCGGCATTGACGGCAAACTTGGCGTCAATGTGGTCTTCGCCGTTCTGCTTGTCGCCACATGTCTCGTAGGTGATGTGGGTGTATGGCGACAGGGTGTTGACGAACAGGAAGTCGTCAGGTTGCTTGGTCGTGAAGCTGTAGGGCTGGGTGAAGTAGAACTGGCTGGTCTCCGGCCGGTCTATGAAGATACGGTTGATGCGTGACGTGTAGTTGTTGCCCAGCGTGTTGTACTGTCCGTAGAGTCCTGTGGCATAGATGCTGTTCTGGTAGAGGTGGGGCACGGTGTCGGGCTGGCTGGGAATGACGTCGCCGAACCGTCGGTCTATCTTCCAGAACCTGAGTCCGATGGGCACTTCCTTGTTTTGGTGTGTGGTGTCGCGCCGGTTCGGGTTGAAGTTGCTGTTGTTGCCGTATTCGTCGCGCTGGGTGATGTTACCGCTGGGGTCCATCTGGTTATACACCTGAGCCTGCACGGCAGAGACCATGCAGACAAGGAACGAAAGCAGTAAAAATGTTTTCTTCATACTTTAAACATGCGCAGGGTTGCCTCTGCAAACTTGACCACCATGGAGATGAGGATGATGTAGATGCCCATCTCCTTGTGGTGGGTGAAATAGAATACCAAGCCGACAACAGCACCTATCATGAAGATGATGTTCAGCCAGTTGCGGATGACATCAGTGTTCATTTCAGCAGCGATTCAATTTTGTTGAACAGGAAATCCTTGCGGTCAATGGTCTTGCGGCGGAACTTGCCGGTTCTGGGATAAAGCTTGGTGTTCTTCTTGTTCACTGCGTCGTTGTCGGTAATCCAGCCTTCAGCCTTCAGCCGCTGCGGGTCGCGTTGCTCCTCGTACAGGTAGCGTATGTGGCTCAGCGTTACTACGGCCTTGCCGTCCTGGCAATGAGCCTCCAGCACGTACATGAAGCGCGTCTGGTCAAGCACGAGCGCTGTCTTCTTGAATACCAGCCATTCCTCGTAGTTGCCGCCCAATTCGTATTTTGTGCTGTCGTTGACGAGGAACTGGTTGTTGATTTGGTTCTTCTCGCGTCCCATTTTCTGCATGTATGCCCTGATGGTGCGGAAGATGTCGGCAGCACTCTTGCCGGGTGCTTCGATGGTTTTGCTGAACACCACCTTGCCGTCGACCTCGGGTACGGCGCCGCGCAGGTATTTCGCGTCGGGATTGGTTTTCTGCTCCTTCACTTCCACTTCTTCCTCTTCATTACGCTCCCAGGTGTTGTCCTGGGCCCACATGGTTACTGGTACGAAAGCCAGCATGAACATCAAGATTTTCTTCATCGTGACATGTCTTTGTTTTTATTTTTCGTGCAAAAGTACGAATATTATTCTAAATACGGTGCTACAGCCTGCTATTTTTTTACCTTTTTAACCACTTTGCCAGCCTCGGGCCGTTCTCTCCGGCTCCCATGTTGCCAGCCTCGGAGCGTTCACGCCGGCTTCAATTCCAGCTCCTTTTGCAGCCTGACTATCTCGTCGCGATATTGGGCAGCCTGCAGGAAGTCCAGATTTTTGGCAGCATCCTTCATCAGTCGGGTCGTCTCCTGGATGCTCTTCTCCAGTTGCTGGCGGGTCATGCGCTCTATGATGGGGTCGGCGGCCAAGGCGGCTTCCGACGGTCCGACATAGGCGGTGGCGGCCATCGGCGCCGTGTCTTTGCCGTTGTCGGCAATCTGTCGTAAGTCGCTCTGCTTCAGTGTTTTCTGAATCTGTTTTGGAGTGATTCCGTGCTCCTCGTTGTAGCGCAGCTGCTTGGTGCGGCGGCGCAGGGTCTCGTCGATGGTCAGCTGCATGGAGGCCGTGATGCTGTCGGCATACATGATGACCTTGCCGTTGACGTTGCGGGCGGCACGTCCGGCAGTCTGTGTCAGCGAGCGGTGAGAGCGTAGGAATCCCTCCTTGTCAGCGTCGAGGATGGCCACCAGCGACACCTCGGGCAAGTCCAGACCCTCGCGCAGCAGGTTGACGCCCACCAGCACGTCGTAGGTGCCGTTGCGCAGGTTCTCCAGAATCTTCACGCGGTCCAGCGTGGTCACCTCGCTGTGGATGTAGGCCGTCTGAATGCCGTGACTCAGCAGATATTCCGACGTCTCTTCTGCCATGCGCTTGGTCAGCGTGGTCACCAGCACGCGCTCCTTGCGCTGGATGCGCTGCTGTATCTCCTCCATCAGGTCGTCTATCTGGTTCTCCGTGGGGCGCACCTCAATCTCCGGGTCCAGCAAGCCCGTGGGGCGTATGACCTGTTCCACCACCACACCTTCCGACTCCTGCAGCTCGTAGTCGGCAGGGGTGGCCGACACGTAGATGACCTGATGGGTCATTTGCCTGAACTCGTCGAAGGTCAGCGGGCGGTTGTCGAAGGCAGCCGGCAGCCGGAATCCGTATTCCACCAGATTGGTCTTGCGGGCACGGTCGCCGCCGTACATGGCGCCGATCTGTGGCACCGTGACGTGGCTCTCGTCAATCACCAGCAGATAGTCGTCGGGGAAGAAGTCCAGCAGACAGTAGGGTCGCTCGCCCGCCTGGCGGCCGTCGAAGTAGCGCGAGTAGTTCTCGATGCCCGAGCAGTGGCCCAGTTCCTTCATCATCTCCATGTCGTACTCCACGCGTTCCTTGATGCGCTGGGCCTTCATGGTGTCGCCCTGCTCCTCGAAGAATGCCACCTGCTTCACCAGGTCGTCCTGTATCTGGCGGATGGCCAGATTGGTCTGCTCCTGGGTGGTCATGAAGAGGTTGGCAGGGTAGAGCTTGTACTCGTCGAAGGTGGCCATGCGTTGCATGGTGACGGCGTCCAGCTCCTCGATGGTGTCTATTTCGTCGTCCCAGAAGGTGACGCGCAGCACCACCTCCGAGTATGCCATGGCAATGTCGATGGTGTCGCCCTTCACGCGGAAGGTGCCGCGTTTCAGCTCCAGGTCGTTGCGGACATAGAGGGCGGCTACCAGTTTTCTTAACAAAGCGTTGCGGTCGAGTATTTGTCCGCGGTGAATTTCGATGATGTTCTCGTTCAGCGCCACGGGACTGCCCATGCCGTAGATGCATGAAACCGAAGATATAACGATAACATCCTTTCTGCCTGACATCAAACTACTTACCGCACGCAGTCTCAGTCGGTCTATCTCCTCGTTGATGGCTAAGTCTTTTTCGATGTAGACATCTGTCGTGGGCAGGTAGGCCTCGGGCTGGTAGTAGTCATAATAGCTGACATAGTATTCGACGGCATTGTCCGGGAAGAAGCCCCGCATCTCCTCGTACAGCTGGGCTGCCAGCGTCTTGTTGTGCGACAGTATCAGGGTGGGCTTGTTGACATGGGCTATCACGTTGGCCACGGTGAATGTCTTGCCCGAACCCGTCACGCCCAGCAGCACCTGGGCCCTGTCGCCGCGCTCCAGCCCCTCCGTCAGTTGTCTGATGGCCTCGGGCTGGTCGCCCGTAGGCTGGTATTTGGATGTTAAAAGGAAGTTCATATCCTGCAAAATTACGAAATATTTCCTAATTAGCCGCCTAAATCCCTAATTTTTATCAAAAAACCTTGGGTTTTCCAATGAAAATGCGTAATTTTGCACGTCAAATCGCAAAAGAATGAAGAAAAACTGCATCATAGCGCTTTGCGTGACCGCCCTGCTGTCAGGGTGTGCCCGCGATTTCAATAACGTCTACAAGTCGAACGACAACACGTATAAGTATGAGTATGCCAAGCAGTGCTTTGCCCAAGGCAGGTTCCAGCAGGCAGCCACGCTGCTGCAGGAGCTGGTGACCATGCAGAAGGGTAGGGAGAGTGCTCAGGAGAGTCTCTACATGCTGGGCATGGCACAGTTCTGCAACAGGGACTACGAAGCCGCCAGCGCCACCTTCAAGAAGTACTTCCAGAGCTATCCCAAGGGCGACTATGCCGAGCAGGCCTCGTTCTACACAGGCCAGTCGCTCTTCCAGAGCATGCCCGACCCCCGTCTGGACCAGTCGGCCACCATCGGAGCTATCAATGCGTTCCAGAACTTCATGGACTACTATCCCGACTCGCCGCTGCGCGAGAAAGCCCAGAACCAGCTGTTCATCCTCCAGGATAACCTCGTCATGAAGGAGTACCTGGCAGCCGAGCTCTACTACAACCTAGGCGGCTACTTTGGCAACATCAATGCCAACACCGAGTCCAACTACGAGTCGTGCATCATCACGTCGCAGAATGCGCTGAAGTCCTATCCCTTCAGTTCGCTGCGCGAGAAGTTCTCCATCCTCATCATGAAGTCGAAGTTTGAGCTGGCTCAGAACTCCAGCGAGGAGCGCCGTGTGGAGCGCTTCCGCGACGCCGAGGACGAGTGCTACGGATTCCTCAACGAGTTTCCCGAGTCCGCCGAGCGCAAGACCGCCGAGAAGTACATCGTCAAGTGCAAGAAAGTCACGGGCGACTGATGGCCACGTCAGCGCCCCCGATTCACAGCATCTCAATTGTAAAAAAGTTAAATCGCAAATAATAAACATGGATTACAAGAAATCAAAAGCACCGGTTAATACCGTCACCCGCAACATCATGGATCTCTGCAAGGAGACCGGCAACATCTATGAGAGTGTAGCAATCATCTCTAAGCGCGCTAACCAGATCAGCATGCAGATCAAGGAAGACCTCAGCAAGAAGCTGGCTGAGTTTGCCTCCTACAACGACTCGCTGGAGGAAGTCTTCGAGAACCGCGAGCAGATAGAAATATCACGCTACTACGAGAAGCTGCCCAAACCCTCGCTGCTGGCTACTCAGGAGTTCGTGGAGGACAAGGTCTACTGGCGCGACCCCGCCAAGGATGCTCAGGAGGGTCAGGCCGACTAAAATCCCGTCAGTGCTATGATACAACGCAAACAGACGCTCTTCCTGCTTGTGGCAGCCATTCTGGGCGTCATCACGCTTTCATTGCCCATAGCGACGGTGACCGACCAGGGACTGACCGTCAGCCAGATCTACAACCTGTTGTGGCTCGACAGCCAGCATGTGGCACACTTCGGCGTATGGCCGCTCTTTGCCATTCTGCTCCTGGCGTCGGCACTCAGCCTCTATACCATATTTATATATAGGCGCCGTCCCCTGCAGGCCACGCTCTGCCTGGGCGCCATGGCGCTATATGTCGCATGGTATCTGGCGCTCATCGTCGTCAGCAAGATGCAGGCCCCCGACGCGCTCAACTTCCATCTGGATTTCCCGGCAGCCCTGCCTGCCGTCAGCGCCATTCTCTGCTTCATGGCCCGCAAGGGCGTGCTGGCCGACGAGAAGCTGGTGCGTGCGGCCGACCGCATCCGGTAAGCAACATCTGAAAAATCTCAAAGTATAACTTTTTAAAATAATTAGCTATTATGGCAGAAATGAATTTCGGTGGCGTCATTGAGACAGTAGTCACCAGCAAGGAGTTCTCACTCGAGAAAGCACGTGAAGTATTGAAGGACGAGGTCATCGCCGTCATCGGCTATGGCGTCCAGGGTCCCGGACAGGCTTGCAACCTGCGCGACAACGGTTTCAACGTGATTGTTGGCCAGCGTCAGGGCAAGACCTACGACAAGGCAGTAGCCGACGGCTGGGTGCCCGGCAAGACCCTGTTCAGCATTGAGGAGGCAGCCGAGAAGGGCACCATCCTCTGCATGCTGCTCTCTGATGCTGGTCAGATGCAGCAGTGGCCTACCATCAAGCAATATCTGAAGCCCGGCAAGACCCTGTACTACAGCCACGGCTTCGCTATCAACTGGAGCGACCGCACAGGTGTCGTTCCTCCCAAGGACGTGGATGTCATCATGGTGGCTCCCAAGGGTTCTGGTACGTCTCTGCGCACCATGTTCTGCGAGGGCCGCGGACTGAACTGCTCGTATGCCGTCTATCAGGACGCTACAGGCAAGGCCAAGGAGAAGACCCTCGCCTTCGGTATCGGCATCGGTGCCGGCTACCTGTTCGAGACCACCTTCCAGCGCGAGGCCACCTCTGACCTCACCGGTGAGCGCGGCTCGCTGATGGGTGCCATCCAGGGACTGCTGCTGGCTCAGTATGAGGTGCTGCGCGAGAACGGCCACACACCCTCTGAGGCTTTCAACGAGACCGTTGAGGAGCTCACACAGAGCCTTGGCCCGCTCTTCGGTGCCAAGGGTATGGACTGGATGTATGCCAACTGTTCGACCACCGCACAACGTGGTGCACTGGACTGGGCTCCCCGCTTCCACGACGCCATCAAGCCCGTCATGGAGTGGCTCTACTACTCGGTGAAGACCGGTAACGAGGCTCAGATCACCATCGACGCCAACTCTAAGCCCGACTATCGTGCCGGTCTGGAGAAGGAGCTGGAGGCTATGCGCAACCAGGAGATGTGGCGTGCCGGCGAGACCGTTCGCAAGCTGCGTCCTGAGTATCAGGAAGACTAACCGACACGAAACAAATTCGACCTTATTTTTTTAACCCGCCTGTGTGCCGTGAGGCCCGCAAGGCGGGCTTTTTAGTTCAAAGTTCAACGGGCTTCACGCGGCGTCGGTTTCCTGAGGGGCGCACGGCGAAGTGCAGCCACATCACCGCGCCCTTGCGCTCCAGCAGCAACTCGTCGAAGTCCTCCCCCGACTCGTCGCTGATGTCCAGCAGGATGACCGCATAGCGCAGCAGCTGCTCCAGTCCTGCCACGCGGATGTCCACTGCACAGCCCGTCAGGTGGTTCGACGTGGGTGCCCCACCCACCGCCTTGTTCACCGCCGGACTCCTGTAGCCGCTGTTGATGATGAGCGGTTCCTCCATGCCACCATTCCCGATGTCCGCATACCGCTCGTTCCACCGTCGTCTGAGCCGCTCCAGCCACCGGCACACCCGCCGCAGATTCTCCACCTGTGCCACGTTCGGCACGTTCTCCATTCTCACACTCGTCTTGCAAAGCTCCCTCAGCGTAAAGTGCTGGGAGAGACGTTCTTGAACATCCATATTTTCCTGATTTTTAATTCTTAAAAAAACTTTGTCATCGACCCTTGGGTCGCTCTGCACCTTTAGGTCAGAGAACCTTGAACCGCGGCGAAGCCGCATTGAACCTTGAACCGCGGCGTAAGCCGCTTTACCCTTCGCCCTTCTTACTCTTATTGATGGGCGTACTCTGCGGGAAGGCCTCGCTATACGCCCTGTCCAGCGCTTTCAAGTCTATCCGGTAGAAGCTGATGCCCAACCGTACCGCCACGATGGCACGCAGCAGTTCGCGGTGCTTCAGCGGGTAGAGCGAGGGCACGGGCAGTTCGTTGTAGCCCTCCTGCTCGCACAGTCGGCACACCTGCCATATCAACTCATCACCGGCTTCGCTCCCGAACCATGCCTTCAGCACGTTGCGGATGCAGAAGCGCTTATACTGACCTCCGAGGAGGCGCCTTGTGCGCTCCAGCCGCAGCCAGAGCCGCACAAAGCATGATTTATTGTTTTCTATATTCATTGGTTTTTCACGTTGTGTATTTTTTAAAAACTGATTTTGACCAAAATGACCTTGACCACTGACCGCGGCGAAGCCGCACTTACCCCTCATACCTTTCTATACTTTCCATTCTGTTCCAGTACGACCAGCCCCTGCTTGCGCCAGTTCTTCAGCATCTGACGCACCGTGTTCGTCGTCACCTCCGCACCCTTCACGGCCACCGTGTGCTGCATGGCCTGCTCGTAGGTGAACTGCACGTCCAGCCGCTCGTAGATGGTGTCGTTCCGGCCGCGCTTCTGGCGCTCGCCGCTCTGCCCTGCATAGTTGCGGCTCTTGAAGGCGTTCTCTATGCGGTCGCGGAAGAAGTAGAGGGCGTTCTCCAGCAGCGAGTCGGCTATGACGTCGTAGGCGTCCAGCATCGTGGGCGTCTGCGTCTTCAGCAGCATCTCCTTCCAGAGGTTCGGCGACTGCTTCAGCATGGTCTCGGCTCCGCTCATGCCGTGCTTCTGAATGAGCGTCTCGCACACCTTGCAGAGCATCAGGCAACAGGTCATCCGCTGCGCCGTCACACAGATGCGGATGCGCTGGCGGGCACGCGTGCGGTCGTCGTTCTTCATCGACTCCAGGCGGATGCGCTCCAGCCACTGGCGCCCCTTCGCCTCCAGCTTCGGCAGCACCACGTCGCCCTGCAGCAGCGGCAACAGGTGGGCTATCTGCTGGATGCGCTGGCGCTGGCGGTCGGTCATCACGGGGGGCTTGTCGTCCAGCGGCGCAAAGGTGTTGTCGGGCGTGCGGGCCACGGCTATGCGGCTCTGGAATCCGTCGGTGTAGTTATGCACCACGCGGTAGAGCGCATCGGGCGTGCCGCACATGGTGACGTTCCACAGCAGGTGCTTGATGTGCACGCTGACGGCATCGACACTCTTGGCCTCGCGGTCGAATTTCGAACCGTCGTAGCTCTGGCGCAGCATCACCGAGAAGTCACTCATGGCCGACTTCCACTTCTGTGCCACGGTGTCTGCCTCGGGCGTGAACGAGAATGCATGCTTGCCGCCCGTGTTGGCCAGTCGCTCGGCCAGCTTCGCCACCGTATTGTTCAGCGTGACGAACCGCACCGGCAGCCGCGGCTCCTCGGGCTGGTCCTTCTTGTTCTTGGCTGCCACCTTCCGGTCGCGCCACTCCTTCTCCTGCGTCAGGTACATCTCGTCCAGCGCCTCCACCTCGCTCATCCACGCCCCCACAACGGGGTCTATGGAACCCTTGCCCGAGGCAAAGTCGCCGGCAATGTAGGCTATCAGGTTCAGCCCCTTCTGCTGGCCGTGGACATCCATCTTCACCCCCGTTGCCAGCATGCCGATGCAGGGGCAGACAGCCGTCACCACAGGCATGGCCAGCTGGGGACCGACGGCCTCTATGGAGTCTCTGATGCCCTGGGGCATCCGCTTCATTGAGAATTGGGAATTGACAATTGAGAATTGTTCATCGTCAGCATCCGAAGGCTCGTCAACATCTTCCATCTTACATCTGCCATCTTCCATCTGCAGGGCGTTCAGCACATTTCTCAGACGCATGGGGAATCCGTTGAGTTCCGACGCCAGGGCGCTCTTGATTTTGGCGCGCTTCTCTTCCAGCGGGAAACCGTCGTAGCAGGGTATCACCTGGTCGAGCCACTCGAAACTGCGTCCGCAGATGTGGCGCAGGTCGCAGGCCAGCTGGTAGGTCAGCGTGTCGCGGTCGCCCTTGGTGGGCTCGTAGCCCCGGTTGTTCACCTCCCAGTACTTGCGGATGATGTCGGCAAACGGGATGCCGTGGTAGTCCGAAGGGTATTGGCGGGCTGTCGCGGCTTGTGCGGCTTGTGCGGCATCTTCGGGTTTCGCGGCCTTCTCGGGTTTCGCGGCATCTTCGGGTTTCGCGGCATCTTCGGGTTTCTCGGCCTTCTCGGAATTGCCCGCTGGCTCGGCCATCTTGAAAATCTCATCGTCCAGAAACAGCAGGTCGCCTTCGTCGCCGGTCGTGGTGAAGAACACCCGCGTGATGTCCTTCGCCTTGTTGTCGTATGCTACGCCCAGCAGCTGGCTGGCCCAGCGGAGATTGTCTTCCTGCGACAGCTCCGGGCGGCGGCGGAACACGAGGTGATAGCCCTTCGTGGCCGACCGCTCCAGCATCAGCAGTCCCAGCTGCTCCCTCTTGCCCATCACCAGACTGGGCACACCCGCCATCTGCTGTGCCAGCCACTGGGGCTGTTCGTCGGCAGAGAGACCTTGAGGGGCCTTGAAGTCTATGTCCATGCCCACCGTCGTGCTCTGTGTCCGGCTGCCCTTCAGCGTGCCGTCGGCGTTGGGCAGACAGGAGTAGTTCATCTGCACCAGACTGGCCTTCAGTGCCTCGTCGCCCTGTCGGATGCGTGCCACGTTCTCCCTTTGGAAACCGCTGTTGCGCAGTTCCACGTATTCCTCGCGCGTAAGAACGGGGCGCATCATCTTCACCCCGTTCTGCTTGTAAACTATATATACACTCATCTTTCACTTTTCTTGCGGTAGCAAATTATTCATTATTCACTATTCATTATTCATTATTCATTATTCATTAGAAATTGGGATATCCCAATTTCGCATTAAGATATCGCAGACCCTGCATGGTCCATGTCATGTACGTGCGCACCTTCTTCTCCCCCCGCAGCGAGTAGCTCACATACGTACGCAGGCGCACCAGGTCGCGCCCTACCAGGTCGTCAGAGATGTTCCAGCGTCCGTGGCGGCGATACTGGATGCCCATGTCGCGCACTATGCAGTTGAAGTCGTAGACCGTCATGTTGAAGGTCTTCGCCACCTGGGTGGCCGTCAGCGTGTCCTCGGCACCGGCGTTCAGCTGGCGCAGTGCCTCGCCGATGATGTCGTCGGCCAGTGCCATAATCTTCTTCGGTTCCGACAGACATCTGACATCAGCCATCTTCCCTCTGACATCAGCCATCTCCAGTTCTTCCCATCTCAGCACCAGCTTGGCGCGTGCCTCGTCGTTGAACTTCGTGGCGATGTAGAGGCACTCGGTCTTGGTCAGCTGGTAGCAGGGTACTTCGCGTGTGCCACCATTAGGCTGAACGATGGTTCGCGATGTCAATCGAAAATTCGATTTACATACTTTCTTCCATGCTGGCTCCATCTTTCGGATGGCTTCCATGACATGAAAATGTTGTTTACCTGTCAGCTCGGCAATTTCGAGCGACGTCATGGTCTGTTGTAAATTGACTATTAGTGTGTTCATTTTTCCTGGTGTTATTTCTTTTATTGATGTATGTCTTGAATGTCGGTTGCCACCACGTCCTGGAAGTACGAGCCGTTCGATTCGTGCGTCTGGAAACGCAGCGAAGCGATGACCGTGCTGCCGGCGGCAAATTTGCAGAGAGCGAGGTTGCCGAACATCGCGCAGATGTACTCATCCTCGTAGTCACCACCAAGCTCCTTGAGCCTGATCATCGACTTGGCCAGCTGGCCGTTGTCGCTTTTCTTACTCGGCACGTAGACGGCCTGCGTCTGTGCCACCACTTTCAAAATCTTTGTTACCATTTTGCTTTTCTGTGTTTTTTTTATTTATTATCAGGGTTTTCTGTGTGTTTAATTCACGATTAAGGGTTTTCTGTGTGTGTTAATTCATCGTCAAGTGGAGTCCCACCAGCCTGCCCGGGTGGGTGTTGTTTGTAGCAATAAGTCAAAGAGCGCTGCATCGGAAATGCAGTGCAAAGGTACGGCGAATAAAACACAAAAACCCCCTACGCAGAGGGTACGCGTAGGGGGTACGGAGTGGTGTAAGTGGCTGACTGTCAGTCTAAAATGTTTTTCAGCCGTTCTTGGAATCTCAACGACTTCCTCTGGTTCAGGGCGGTGTTGTAGTCGCCGCGCATGTGGTTGCGGTGCCATAGCCGCTCGAAAAACTTCCACTTGTTGTCAATGCCCAGTCGCCGGGCCAGCACGTCGGCCAGCAGTGCCGCCTCGGGGCGCGACACCGTGGGCTGTCCGTGGGCGTCCACCAGCCCGCTGTCCTGCAGCTGCTGCCACGCGGGGCTGGCCGTCAGCACCTCGGGAATCTCCGCCTCCTCCGCCTCCGACTCCTCCTGCAGAGGCTCGCCGGCCTGCTGCGTCGGGCTTGCTGCCGGCTGCTGCGTCTGGGGCGCTGCCGGCTGCGCTGCCGGCTGGCTTGCTGCCGGCTGCTGCGTCACCGTCGAACCGGGCATGGCAAACACACAGCCCGTGATGCTGCCGTTAAACACTTGGCAGTTCGAACCTGCCTCGAAGTGGTTGACTACGCTTTTCTGCTTCTTTTCTTCCATTTTTTCTGCTCCTTTTTCTTGTTTTTCTTGTTCTTGTTCTTGTTGCTGTTGTTGCTGCTGTTATTGCTGTTATTGCTGCTGTTGCTGTTGTTATTGTTGTTATTGGGATAGGTGAACTTGCCCGTCACCTTTTCGTTGTACACCTGCGAATTGCTGCCCGCCTCGAAGTGGTTGTGTATCTCCATCGTCTGTGCGCGGCTGTCTGACTCCTGGTGCTGGCTGCTGGCCTCCTGCAGCTGGCGCCTCAATTCGTCCATCTCCTTCGCCTTCCGCTCCAGCTCCTCGCGCAGGGCGTCTGTCTCCCTCGACTTCTGCTCCAGCTCCTCGCGCAGGGCGTCTATCTCATCGTCCTTCCGCTCCAGCTCGTTGCGCAGGGAA
The DNA here is from genome assembly GCA_900318795.1 of uncultured Prevotellaceae bacterium. Taxonomy (GTDB): domain Bacteria; phylum Bacteroidota; class Bacteroidia; order Bacteroidales; family Bacteroidaceae; genus Prevotella. The sequence goes on from ONLU01000015.1 coordinate 43,778, forward strand.
CTGTTCTCCGCGAGTATCTCCTCCGTAGCCTCCAGCACCTTCATCAGTCCGCCAATCCGCTGACCCTTCTCCTCCAGCCGCTCAGCCTCGCGTCTGAGCTCGCGCTCGGCATCTTTCTGCCAAGCCATCAAGTCTTGAATGTCTGTTTCCATCTTTTCACCTTTCACCTTTCACCTTCTTAGCTTCGTTCACGTAATCATTCAGCAGGCTGCCCACGCTCGTGGCTACCAGAAAAAAAATAAATAGTCCTTCCATAGCATTATAATTTTTAGTTCGACTTTTTTTTGATTTCGGGTGCAAATATACAACATAGGGTGTACCACAACGCGGTACACCCTCCTAACTTTTAACGTTATTTAAGGAGTTAGAGTACACACAAGAAACGTCCCTTTGACCTAAAGGTACAAAGTGTGGCGATGCAATGACTTATTTTTATCCTATTGTTTTGGCGGTATGGGAAATAATGCTTATCTTTGCAGCAAATTCAATTAATTGCAATTATGGAAGTAGCTATTAATTCACGACTTTATCAGCAGGCTTCTGCCTACGCTCAGAAGCGAGGGTTGAACTTAACCACAGTCATAGAGAACTTCCTGATGCGTTTTGTTGGAACCAGCAAGAACGCAACGGAGCAGGAAGTTCCAGATGTGGTGCAGAGTCTGCTGGGGGCTGGCGAAAAAGTTTCCGAAGACGATATGAACGCTCGCGAAGCGTATTATGAATACTTAGAGGAGAAGTACAAATGACACGTCTATTTCTGGATACCAATATCGTAGTGGATGTGTTGGAACGTCGTGAACCTTTCTGTCACGATGCTGTACGTTTGTTCACTATGGCTTACAACAAACAGGTACAGCTCGTCGTGTCACCTCTGACTTATTCAACGGCTTCCTTCTTACTTCGTAAACACGGTCCGGAAGGAGTTCGTAATCTGTTGTCTAACTTCCGCCAGCTTTCACGTGTTGCTACTACTAACGAACGAACTGTTGATGATTCGTTGGCTTCGCAGTTCAAAGATTTTGAGGATGCGATGCAATACTACACAGCTGTTAAGGCTAAGGCCGATATCATCATTACACGTAATGGGAAGGACTTCACAGCATCGAAACTTCCTGTGATGACAGCAACCGAATATCTTGCAACATTAGAATAATTCGTATAAGGAGTTAGAGTACACAAAAGAAACGTCCCTTTTGTGTACTTTTGCGTTAAGGTTACTCCTTCCCGTATCTTTGCAGACTGGCGGATAATGCTTGTGCCATCTGCTGCCTAACCGACTCAGGTTCAAGCACTTCTATCCGTGCGCCGTGTGATAGCAGCTGACCCAGAAAGTCCGCGGTAGGGCGCAAGTCCAGCGAAAAGTCGGCATAGTCTTCGCCGCGCCCTATCTCCCGCTGCGTGTGGTGCAGCGGCAGCGTGCGCAGATAGTCGGGCGTGGTGGCATAGGCGCGCACCACCACATGAGCCAGCGGAACAGGCATGGTCAGCACACCGAAGTATTCGGAAAAGTAGGCCTTCGGCGAGAATCCCCTCGGCATCCTGAACGGCTGCGTGGTCAGCTCGGCCTTCGTCATGCGGTCCAGAGCGTAGATGCGCATCTGGTCGTCGGCAGTGCGCGCCAGCAGGTACCAACGCTGGTGAAACAGCTTCAGCGCATACGGGCATACCACCTTCTCGTAGCCCGCAAGGCTGAACTTCTGGTAGCCTATCAGCAGGCGGCGGTTGCTCTTGATGGCTCGCACTATCAGCGACAGATACTCCATGCCGGCGGGCACATCCTCCAGCACCAAGCGGTCCTTCACCGCAGCGCTGTCTGCCAGGATGCCGTGGACGGTCATCGTCGACAGCAGCCACGGCTGCAGACCGTCGTCAGACAGCACACGGGGGTTGCTGATGTAGTAGTGGTACGTCTTCTCCCTGCACTCGATGACGACACCGAAGAGGTCTTGTATGGCCTCGCGGTACCTGTTGAACGACGAACGGGCCAGCGCATTGCCGTCCGCCATACAGTCGTCCACCCATCTCTTGTTCAGCTGGCTCAGCGTCATCGCGCCCTGCAGCCGCAGCGTGTTGATAATCCAGATATACTGCCTGAATAATTGTGCCTGTTTCATTCCGTTGCTGGTTTGTTGCCCGCCGTTTGTCCGGCCGTTGTCCGGCCTGATGCCGCCCCGCCGTGTGTGCGGGCATGCAAAGGTACAAAATTTTTGTCAAAAGTGGTCAAAGTGGTCATGGTCATTTTGGTCAAAATCGATTTTCGGAAGGGCCATTTTTGTACTATAATATATAAATATATATATTATATATTATAGAATACTTTTCTTTCTTTCCATTTTCGATTTTGACCATTTTGACCATGACCATCATGACCACCTGTCACAGCGTGGACCATGTGATGTTGAACTTTGAACTGGACGAAGTCCGTTGAACTTTGAACTGGGCGTTAGCCCGTTGAACTGGTCAAAGTGACCTTGGTCATTTTGGTCAAAATCGATTTTTCGGGAAATGAAAAAAAAATCGAAAAAAAGTGGGAAAAAATTCGTAGACCGCAACGAAATTTTCTTACCTTTGCCACGTCGAACGATGAGCGCTCGATGTGCACCCCGGGCACGCAGCATTTTCTATCAGGCCGGCGAGAAATTGCAACCTGCCCAGCGCGCAAAAACGGACGACGGAAGGAAGACGAAAAGGTAAAAAAATACCAATCGGAAAAAGGTAAAAAGAACTTACAAGCAAATGTTTAACTAAAAATTTAAAGAAAGGGAAAGATTTATGGCAATCAAAGTGAAAGCAGTTGAGCGCAAGCTC